>JAJFTY010000210.1 GCA_021372695.1 Deltaproteobacteria bacterium | reverse complement strand
TGGTGACGCTCTTCCCGGTCCCGGCGTTCTTGTTGTCGAAGAGAGCAGAAGTGGAGCCGGCCGAGACGGTCTCGGTGCCGACGAAGCCGGAGAGGCCGTAACCGGTGACGGTGGCGTTGGCATTCCCGTCGTAGGTCTTGTTCGCCGCGGTGGCGGCGAGGGTCAATGCCTTGGGGTTGATGTCGGCGGTGGCCGTTGTGGTTCCGTCGACCGAATAGTTTGCGGCCAAGCCACCGTTATCGCCATTGGCGAGGATGATTCCGGAGATGGTGACGGTTTTTCCGGTTCCGGCGTTCTTGGAATCGAAGAGGGCGCTTGTCGAGCCGGCCGAGACGGTCTCGGTGCCGACGAAGCGGGAGAGGCCGTAGCCCGTGACGGTGGCGTTGGCATTCCCGTCGTAGGTTTTGCTCGCCGCGGTGGCGGCGAGGGTCAATGCCTTGGGGTCGATGTCGGCCGTGGCGGTTGTGGTTCCATCCACGGCGTAGTTGGAAGCGAGTCCTCCGTTCTCGCCATTGGCAAGGGTGATTCCGGAGATGGTGACGCTCTTCCCGGTCCCGGCGTTCTTGTTGTCGAAGAGGGAAGAGGTGGAGCCTGCCGTGACGGTTTCGGTCCCGACGAAGCCGGAGAGGCCGTAACCCGTGACGTTGGCGTTGGCATTCCCGTCGTAGGTCTTGTCGGCTGCCGTGGCGGCGAGGGTCAATGCCTTGGGGTTGATATCTGCCGTGGCGTTCGACGCGTCGCTTACGGTGTAGTTGCCCGCATCCGCGCCCGAGAGGCTCAGCCCCGTCACCGTGACCGCCTTGCCCGCGCCCGCATTCTTGTCGGCAAAAGTACCGGCGGCTCCGCTGCCGTCGAGATTGACGATGTCGCCCGTGTAATATCTCTTGTCGCCGCTGTTGGCTGCGCCGCCCGTGATCAGGGCGCTTCCGAAGTCGAGGGAGGCGGAGGCATCCCCGTCGTACGCCTTTGCCGACGCCGCAATGCCGGTCGCCGTGATCGCCTTCTTCTCGACCGCGAACTCGTTGACGCTTCCGGTATTGTCCGTGAAGCCGTAGCCCAGGCTGCTGACGAGTCCGCCCGTGTAGCTGACGTCGTGGCTCCCGGCCGTGTAATGGCCTGTCGAGGAGGCGGCCCCGCCCACGGCCCAGGTGGCCGTGCCCGTGACGTCCCCGGCCGAGCCGTCGCCGTTGACGTAGGCTGCGTTATGCCCGCCGGTGAAGGCCGGAACGGCCTCGCCGTATGTGACCGTTGCCGAGCCGGGGGTTATCGCCAGAAGCGGCTGTTCCCGGTAGATCGCGTAAGCGCCCGTTCCCAGGGCCGCCGTGTAGCGCGTATCGCTCTCGTCGCTGTTGTAACGGAAACGGCCGGAACCGGAACCGACCAGGGCGGTCAATCCCGTGCTGCCGTCGATGCCGCCGCTCAGGAGCGTGGCCCGCCCGCCGGCGCCCGTGGTGACGGCCGGGGCGCCGCTGACGACGATGTTGCCGCCCGTAGAGGTCCCCGCCGCAGCGTCCCGGCCGGCGTTCAGCCGGACCGCATCGGCCGATGCGTCCGTCGTGACGATGTTCCGGGAGAGGGTCAGATCGCCCGTTTTCGTGGCGACATCCACCGTGCCGGCCGTGGCGATCCCGTCGACGCCGCCCACCGTGCCGATTTCCAGGGCCGTGCCGTTCAGGAAGCGGATGTTGCCGGAGCCGTTGTCGACGGCCAGGGCGCCTACGCTGTTCCCGGCTGCCGTATTCAGGTCATAAGCCGTATTGCTGCCGTTCAGCAGCAGCCCCGCCGCCGTGATGTTCCCGTCGCCGCTCACGGTCGCGCCGCTGCCGCCCGTCAGGGTGACTGTCTGGCCCGCCGCGTTCAGCGCGTCGTTCAGGGCGATGTTGCCGCCGCCGACCAGGGTGAGGTTGTCGCTGAAGGCCGCGGTCCCGCCCAGGGTGATGTCGCCCGCGGTCTCGCTCCCCAGGGTGATGCCGGAGAAGCCGTCGGCGATGTTGGTCGAAAAGTAGCTCGCGGGCAGGTTCAGGGTCCCGGCGCCTCCGGCGATGCCGACGGTCGTGCCGGCCGTCTGGGGCCGGATCGCCAGGGCTCCGCTCCCTTGCAGCCGGGCGCCGGCTTCCAGGTGGAGCGTGTCGCCCGAGATCGTCAGATTGCCGCTTCCCGCATCGACGGAACCGCCGTTGAAGTAGACTGCCTGGTTGTAACTGCCGGTTGTCCCGCCCGTTCCGACGATGCGGATGTTCCCGCCTCCCGTGGCGGAGATTGTGGTGTCGGGATGCACGTAGACGCCGGCGGTCCCGGTCTCTGAAGTGGCCGCGGCGGCGTTGCCGACAAGGGCGATCGCGTCCCCGGAGGGGGCCGCCGATGTAACGGTCTGCGTGGAGCCGTCCAGGCTGCTGAATTCGATGCCCAGGGACGAGCCGCTCGTGCCCTGGGAGACGCCGTCCATCAGGATCGTGCCGGTGCCGG
Organism: Deltaproteobacteria bacterium; assembly: GCA_021372695.1. The sequence continues at coordinate 80,449 of JAJFTY010000210.1, read as the reverse complement.
AATCGATGGTCGACGAATGGAGCGTGGCCACGCGGATCCCTTCCGCATGCGCCCCGGGGACATCTCCTCCTGCGGCGGCGCCGGCCCGGCTTTTTCCATATATGGCGATGTTGCCGCCCTCGGTGCCCAGGGTCACGCCGTCGAGGAATACGCCGTTGGCATTTTCGGCATTGCCGAGGGCGTAGCCGTCACCGACGGCCAGGCCGTTCCAGACCGCCGTTCCCGACCCGCCGCCCATCCAGAGATGGCCGCCGTGGGTGTCGATGCTGCTGCCGTTGTTCATGCTCAGGTATCCGCCGTTCCCGTCGGTATCGGCCCACAACACGGTATTGAGCTTTCCTCCGGGGGAAATGATGGAGCTGTTCGTATCCAGAATGATCGGCGCCGTCGTTTTGACGGTCAGGGTGGCGTCCATCCCGGTCGCGTTGGTGATGCTCTTTCCGGACTGCAGCGTGAAGGGCGTTGCCGTGTCGTACATGGTCAGCACGGTGTCGGCCTTTCCCAGCGTGATGTTGCCGTTGTAGGTCTGGGTGCCGGAGGTGGCGCCCGTCGTGGTCACGCCGCCGCCGTTGATGGCGATGGCGCCGGTGGAGGTCACGTTCAGCGAGGCGAGCGGCTTGGTCCCGCCCACCATGCCGCTGAAGGTCACGTTGCCGGAGCCGGCGTCGATGGTGAGCGGCGATGCGGCCAGGTTGGTCTCCTTGACGTAGGTGTTCTGAGTGGCCGCAACCGGAGTCAGGGGCCCGCCCGCCAGGTCGTTCCACTTGCCCAGGTTCCCCGTGAACTGCATGACCGACTCAACCTCGGTGTTGTCGGCCGCCACCGAGCCGTTCCAGTTGTTCGGCTCGCCGTTGTTCCAGTTGTTGAAGGCGCCGCCGACGGGGGTTCCGTTCTGGGCGTCCGCGATCCGGGCCAACCGCGTGTTCTGGGTGAAGAAGGCGAGCCCCTTGCCCCCGTCCACGGCACCCTCCGGACCGGCGACCCAGCGCCACGTGAGGTCCGAGCCGATGCCGGTGAGGCGCCTGGCGCCCAGCCACCCTTCGTTGTAGCTGTTGGCCCGCGATGCCAGGGCGTTTTCCAACCGCGACGTGATCGTCGCCAGGTAGGTGTCGCCGGTGTTCAATCCCGATCCGCTGGCCGCGTTCGCCAGGGCCTGGGACCAGGTTTTGTCCGCATAGCTGACGCCGGTGTAGGTGTTGCCCGAGTTCACCAGGCCGCCGAAGGTCAGATGGCCGTTGCCGGTGTTGATGGTGAGGCCGTTGGTGTTTGCGATGATCGTCTCGCCGTTGACCGCGACATTGCCGCCCCCGGTCTCGATCGTGCGGGCGCCCGCACCCGCGACGTAGATGTCGCCACCGACCGGGGTGGTGACGCCGTTGAGGGAGAGGGCCGCGCCGGTGCCGAAGGTGAGGTTGCCTCCGCCGGTCTGGATATCGCCGTTGAGGATGATGATACCGTCTCCGTCCCGCGTCCCGTTGCTGTTGTCGGCGTCGAGCGCGACGTGCATTTTCCCGGCGCCGCCGGTTTTGCGGATAGCCTGGTCGACCACGATCGTGTTGCCCGCCTGGAGCGTGACGGTGGCGTCGCTGTCGCCGCCGGTCTTGGCGACCGCCCCGGCCACGTTCAGGTCCCCGGTCAGCGCCCGGGCCGTGACGCTGCCGGTGACGCTTACTGCGCCCAGGGTGAGCGCATGGGCGTCCGTGACGGCGACCGCGGCGCCGGATGTGGCCGACACCGCCCCGGTGAAGTCGTTGGAGGCGTGGTCGAGGGTGATGTTGTGGGTCCCGGCGGCAAGGGCGGTCGTCCCAGCGACGGTCAACGCGCCGGTCTGGGAGATGTCGCCGCTGGCCGCGGTCAGCGCCAGATTGCCGGAAAGCGAAACGGCTCCGTTCAGGAGGATGTCGCTGCCCGCGGTCGGCCCCTGGTTGGCCACGTCGAGCGAGCCGGCGGTGATGCCCCGCAGGGTGATGTCGCCGCTGTCGCTGTGGGTGTTGCCCGCGCCGTTCTTGAGGGTGACGGCCACCGCGCCGGACCCGGCGTTCAGGCTCGTTCCGCCGGCCATGGTGACGGCCGCCGCGCCGGCATCCCGGTTCGCGTCGACGACGCCGGCCGCCGCGGTTTCGTTGGCCGTCAGCGTGAGGTTGCCGTTGTCGGTTGTGATGTCTGCATTGACCAGGATCGAGCGGCCCGCCTGGAGGGTGAGGTTCCCGCCGTTTCCGCCCGCGTTGTTGGCGGCGACCGCGCTGTTCACGGTGATGTCGTTGTTGGCCTGGAGGACGAGGTTCGATCCGGTGTTGAGAATGTCGGTGAGGGCCGTGGGGTTGATCGCCGCGGCCTGGTCCGGGCTGTCGCCGAAATTGAGGCCGCCGCTGTAGGAGCCGCTTCCGAGAGCGTAGATCCCCACTCCGTTGACGTAGGTCACACCGTCGACGACGCCGAAGACGTTCCCGCTCCCGGGGACGATGGTCCCGCCGAGCTTGCCCCCGGCGGACGCGCCGATCAGGCTGTTGTCCGCGGAGAGGGCGCCCGTGATGCCCGTGGTCCCGTCGGCCCAGGTCGCGGCTCCCGCGTTGGCCGTTGCGCCGTTGTCCCACTCGGGACTCCCGACGACGTAGTTGCCGTTGTCGAGGGCCGCAACACCGCCATACCCCACCTTGTCGTCCGCCTTCGAGCCGGTCAGGCTGTTGGCTGCCGAGACGGAGCCGCTCATGCCGGTCGTCCCGCTCGCCCAGGTCACGGCGCCGACCTTGGAGGTCGCCCCGTTGGACCAGTAGGGGCTGTTGACGACATAATTGCCGTTGGAAAGGGCCGTCACGCCCGAGCCGACCTTGTCGCCGCCGTCGTAACCGAAGCTCGCGGGCACGTAGACGCCGGTCGCGGCGCCGACGAGGCTGTTCGACGAGTCGATGGTCCCCCTCACCCCGGTCGTGCCGCTGCCCCATGTGACGGCGCCGGCGGCGGAGTTCCAGTTGGGGCTGTTGACGACGTAGTTGCCGTTGGAAAGGGCCGTGATGTACTGGCCCACATGGTCGCCGTCCTGGTAGAAATCGTTGGGGGCGGCGCCCATGGTATGGGTGCCCGAGGTGCTGCCGATCAGGCTGTTGTCCGCGGAGATCGCGTTGGAGCTGTTCGAGGTCTGGCCGTTCGTGCCGTTCACCCAGGTCGCGGCCCCGGCCCCGTTGTTCCAGTAGTGGCTGTTCACCACATAGTTGCCGCCGGAAAGCGGCGTTGCGCCGGACCCGGTCAGGCTGTTCGTCGTGCCTCCGGTCAGGCTGTTGGCCGTGCTCACCGCCCCGGTGGTGCCGGTGGTCCCGTTGCCCCAGGTGGCGGCCCCGGCATTGACGACCGTGGGCGAATCCCAGTAGGGGCTGAGGACGACGTAGTTGCCGTTCGTCAGGGCGACCCCGCCGGCCCCGGCCACGTCGCTGCCTGCGGACCCGCCCACGAGGCTGTTGTCGGCCGAGATGAGGCCGGCCGACCCCGTGGCGCCGTTGCCCCAGGTGGCGGCCCCCGCGTCGTTGAGCGCGCCGTTGTTCCAGTAGCGGCTGAGGATGACGTAGTTTCCGTTGGTGAGGGCGAGGACCGGGGCGCTGTTGTTTATGCCGATGTTATCGCCGTCGCTGCTCCCCAGATGGCTGTTGGCCACCGAGATGGTGTTGACGCTGTCCATGGTCTGGCCGTTGCCGCCGTTCACCCAGGTCGCGGCCCCCACGGAGGTGTTGGCGTCGTTGTGCCAATACTCGCTTACGACGACGTAATTGCCGTTGGTCAGGGCCGTGGCCCCGAGCCCCCCGATCTGGTCGTTCGCCCGGGTTCCCACGAGGCTGTTCGCCGCCGAGATGGTGCCCGCGACGCCCGTCGTGCCGTCGCCCCAGGTGGCGGCCCCGGCCGTGTCCACGGCCCCGTTGTCCCAGGTGGGGCTCACGACGACATAATTGCCGTTGGTCAGGGCCGTCATCTTGCTCGCCACCTGATCGTCGGTCTTGCTTCCCACGAGGCTGTTGGCGGCGGAGATGGTATTGACGTTGTCCAGGGTATGGCCGTTCGTGCCATCCACCCAGGTGGCGGCCCCGGCCTTTGTGGCCGCCCCGTTGGCCCAGTTGGGGCTGGAAACGACATAGTTGCCGTTCGTGAGCGCAACGATGCCATTCCAGTAGGTGTTATTTCCGCCGACCCAGTCGTCGGGATTGCTACCCACGAGGCTGTTGTCCGCAGAGACGATCCCCGAAACCCCGGTGGTGCCGCCTCCCCAGGTCACGGCGCCCCGATTTCCGTTCCAGGCCGGGCTTGCGACGGCATAGTTGCCGTTGGAGAGGGCCACGGGCCCGCCGTTCCAGGTGTTCATGTCCTGGCCGACCATGTCGTCGGCATGGCTGCCGGTGATCGTGCTCACCAGGGTGCCGTCGGCCTTGAAAAGGTAGGCGGCGCCCGCATGGGAGAGACCGCCGATCGTGGCGTAGGGATCGACCACCACCATGTTGCCGTTGGAGAGCGTCGCGATGATGCCCCCGAACTGGGTGTCGGCCCCGGGATTCGGGTTCACGAAGGCGTTGTAGGAAAGACCGCTGCCGCCCGCGCTGCTGTCGATCACGATCTCCTTGGGGTCGAAGAGGACGGTGCCGGCCGCCCCCGACGCGCTGGAAGCGTCGGCCGAGCCGCCGTACCGGAGCCTCTCCTTCCCGGAGATTTCGATGAATCCGCCGCGACCGGCTCCTCCGGTCGCCTTCGCCTCCCCGTAGAAGGAGGTCTTCTCGTCGGACCAGGCCACGATCCCGCCGCCGTCGCCATGCGCGGTGGAGGCGTCGATGACGCTCCCGGACGAGATGTCGGTGACCGCGGCGTTGGCAAGCTCCCGCCCGCCGACCGGATCGCTCCACGCCGCCCCGTGCAGGTCGCCGCCCACACGGACCGAACCGCCGGCCGTGCTGCCGGAGGCGTCGAGGGCCCCGCCGCGCAGGATGACGTTGCGTCCGGCCAGGGTGATCTCCCCTCCCCGGTCGCCGGAGGCGTTGAGGAGGGCCGAGGAGAAGATGCCGTCATACAACCCGCTTCCGGCGAGCAGGCTGATCTTCCCGCCGCCGGTCCGGCCGCGTGCATCGATCAGCGCCCGCTCGGTCTGCACGATGCGGTCGGCTTCCAGCAGGACGCTGCCCCCGGCTCCCTGCTCGCCCCGGGCGTTGATCGTTCCCGCATTCATCAGGTAGGAAGCGGAAATCGCGGCATTGCCCCCCGCAGGGCCCGACACGTCGATGCTCCCGGTGTTGACGGCGAGGTCGGCTCCGAGGAGGACCCGGCCGTTCCGGTTCTCGATGCCTCTGGCCTCAACGATGCCGCTGTTGTTCACGACGGAATTGGCCAGGTCGGAAGCCGCCTTGGCCGTCATGAGGACCATTCCGCCGTCGGCCTGGACGAGCCCCTTGTTCTGGATCAGGGCGTCGACGGCCCCCTGCTCCACGGTGTAGGTCAGGAGCCGATCTCCGATGAAGTCGAGGTTCACCCTGCTGCCGGCGGCCATGGCGACGCTCCCGCCCGGCGCCGCGACGGTGCCTTCGTTCGTGATCTGCGGGGAGAGGAAAGCGACGTATCCGCCCCCGGACGTCCGGATGCTCCCCTGGTTGAAGACGGCCCCGGGCGCGCCGCTGGAAAGAAGAGAGGGGCCGAAGAGATAGCGGCCGGCCAGGAAGTTCTCATCGGTGATGTGGAGCGACGAGGCCACGAGCCCCCCCACATCCACGCGGGCCGTGGGGCCGAAGAAGATGCCGGAGGGATTGAGGAGGAAGACCTGTCCGTTGGCCGTCAGCCGGCCGAAGATCTGAGAAGGGCTCTGGTCCCAGATCCGGTTCAGCGCGACGCTCCCGGCGCCGGGCTGCCGGAAGGCGACCGAGGCGTTCTGCCCGATGTTGAAGGTGTTCCAGTTGGCGACCATCCGGTCGCTCCCCTGGGTGACGGTCATGGCGCTGCCGCTCTGGGCGATGCTCCCCTGGCCGGCCGTGATCTGTCCCCCTGTGGGCAGGGCATTGGGGTCGAGGGCGGAGGCGTTGAAAGCGCCCCCCAGCGCAACGGTCATCCAGACCAGTGCCCCGGCCAGCGAGGATCGAAACCCCCTCCGGCCGTTTTTTTTCTCCACAGGCGCCGTCAACCGTCCGGCGCCGTTTCCCTTCGTTCGATCGCAATTCATGACGTGCATCTCTCTCCCCTATAGCCAGACAATGAGTTGAAGCCAGAAACGGCCGTCGTCGCTGCGGTTGTCGGAATCCTTGCCGTCCGGACTCCGCCCGTCGTTGGGACCGATGTTGTGGGCATAGGATACCCGGATGCTGTACAGGCCGGCCTTGCCGACATTGATCCCGATGCCGCCGCCGGAAAGCCAGTAGTCGTTCCTGCCGCTCCCGTTGGTGATGGCGCCCGGCCAGAGCTCCTTGTGCAGTTTGACCCAGCCGGCGTCCCAGAACCCCACGAGTTGGGTTGCTGCCCACGCGGGCATGCCGGGAAGGTCGAAGCGTGTTTCGAGGGTCAGGGCGTGTCCCTCGTCTCCCGGGGCCTCGCCCACGGGATAGGACCGCACGCCGCTGGGTCCGCCCAGGATGAATTTCTGGGAGGAGTCGAGGTTGCCGGAGGCGATCTGCCCCCGGAGAGCGCCGAAGAGGGACAACTCGCGGCTGAGGCGCTGAAGCCGGGCCAGGGAGTAGGTCCCCTTGAGGAAGCTTCCCGAGGTCCGGGGGCCGGCGGCGTCGGCGGCATCGTTGGCCGCGACACCGGAGAGGTCCACGCTGCCGCCGGTCAGAACGAGGGAGGCGCTGGTGAGCCCACCGCCGCCGAAGGTGTCGAAAGCCGTGGCAGAGAGGGATGCATTTCCCATGGGGATCTCGCGATGGCGGATCCTCACGTCGTTGGCTTCGTCGCAGAGGGCCATGTATTCGAACCCCAGGCCCGTCCAGAGGCTCGCGTTGCGGGAGCGCAGCAGGGGGTAGCGCAGGCCTGTCCCGAAGGTTTCCGCCCGGCCGCTCGCCTTCAGGCTCTCCAGGTCGGCCCCCAGTTCATAGGTGAGGGCGGTGTAGGAGGTGGACCAGGTGACGCCAGTGGCTCCCAGGGGGAGGTCGTAGGCGGCCCTTCCCTGGAGCATGTGTTCGGCACCGGTCAGCGAGACGCTCAACTGGTCGCCGGCGCCGAAGGGGTCCAAGGCCGAGACCTGTCCGGTGCCCCGCCAGATGCCCGTGAAGCGGTCGCCGTAGTTGTCCCCGGAGACGAGGCCTCTGACCAGGGGACCCTCCTCGGCGCTGATGACGACCCGGGAGGTTCCCGGGGTCTCTCCGCGCTCCAGGGAGGCCCTGGTGCTCATACCGGGCAGGTCGTTCATCAACAGGACGGCCCGCTCGATCTTCTCCATCCGGACGGCGCTCCCCTCGGGAACGGCGCGGTCGGCGATCCCTTCCAGGAGGGACGGGCGGATCCGGCTGGCCCCCTGGACGCGGATCCTCACCTTGCCTTCGATGTATCCGGCGACGATGGCGATTTCGACGATGCCGGCCGTGACATCCTGCGCGGGAAGGTAGGCCCTGGCCAGCAGATAGCCCCTCTTCTCGCGGAGGTATTCGGTGACCCGGTTCGCCAGCTGCTGCAGCTCCGCAAACGACAGTTCCCGGCCGATGCTGCCCGCGGTGAGGGTCTGGAGTTCCGCTTCGGTGGCGACCCCCTCGCCGCCGGTGAACCGGAACCCCTTCACCAGGACTTTGACTCCCGAATCGGCCAGGGGGGCCCTCACGGCCTCCCGCTCCCGATCGGCGGGGAGACGGTCGGGGAGGCCCGGGCCGGGTTGTCGCTGCTCATTGAGCAGCGTACCGGCGTCGGGTGCGGCGGCAAAGGCGGATGCCGCGGCGAGCAGACAGAGAAAGATCAGACATTGAACAATCCGGATGGAATCTCTCATGAACGGACGCACCTTCCCCCTTATAACGCGGTATAAGGATCGATTGATGGCGCCGGCTAGCCGGTGCATTCGCCGAAATAGAGCAAGAGGTGTTCCAGTCCGTGTCCGGTCGGGTTGAGGCCAAGCCGCGGTTTCCGGGCCGGGCGATTCCGTGTGAGGCGAAGATCGGGAGAGAATCAATGGAATGCAAGATGTTGCGGTCGATTCGATCGGGCGGAGCGGCCAGCCGTCTTTTGCGGGGATGTCATCTTTTTCAAGGGAGAACCGCGGCCATCGCTGCCCCATCCGCGTCGAGCCTTGCGGTGGGCGAGGTTCCCTGGATCGACGGGTTCTTGACGCATGCCGTCAACCTCCTGAACATCGCGGTCTCGGGGGATTGGAAAACGCCCTTCGCGGAGGGGGCGTCGGGCGGCCGCGAGTCACCGCGGTCCCGGGAAAGGATCTGGAACGGCTCCCGGCTCACGCGGAAAGAGGGACGGGAGGCAGTCCAAGCCGGATCGATCCCGGTGCGGCTGCTGAACCGGCATCCGTGCCCTTTCCGGATGCCGGGTTACCCCGGACTGCCGGCATGGGCACTCCGGGGCAACTGCTGCGGCGGATCGGACGATCGAAGCGAAGGCCTCGGCAGTCCGGAAGACGGCTACTGCTTGAGCGCGTCCCGGATCTGGCGGCCCGTTTCCGGCCCCTCGAGAGCCTTCTCCATGGCATCGGAGAGGACGCCGTTGATCTGGTCCTCCAGCTTCTCCTCGGAGAAGATCACGTGGTCCAGGGTGGAGCTACTCTCCGAGGTGACCCGGTAGAAGATCCGCTTCTTCTGGACATCCGCGAAGACCAGGGTCACCCGCGCCTTGGCGGTATAGTGCTTCTGCGGGAACTTGTCGAGGCAGGTTACGTCGAGCTCTTCGATCGCCCCGCCCACGACGAGCGTTCCCCATTCCGGCCGGATCGTGCTCTCCCGAAGATCCCACTCCGCCTTCTCCGGGGAGACGCCGTATCCCGACTGGACCAGGAGCTCGCGCAGGGTCGCCGCCACAGCATCCGTCGCCTTCACGTATTTCGGCAGGATCGGGATGGACGTGCCGTTGGACTCGACGACCCGGCCGATCAGGAGCGTGTCCTCCATTTTCCTCCGGTCGATGAAAGAGGTCACGGTCAGGCTGAATTTCCGCCCATCCGTCACGGCGGGCGCAATCGCCTTGGTCGGCTGGTATCGCATGTTGACGTTATAGAGCTTGGGGGCGCAGCCGATCACCGAAACGCACAGCAAAAGGCCGGCGAGCATCGCCGCACACAGCAGGGCGAGCGACTTTTCCTTTCTTCCGTTTGCAGCCGCCATGGCCGCAGTGTGGTCTATGGTCATCACACTCCTCCTTCAATGAATGGGATCAGAACTTCCTTTTTTCCAAAGCGGCCAGTGCTGAAAACTTCGTAATCAGTCGAAAATCCACCCCGAACGTCATACCGGCGAAAGCCGGTATCCAGTTATTTCAGCATGTTCTGGACTCCGGCTTTCGCCGGGGTGACGGTAAAAATGACTTTTTACGAGTCCGTCAGTGTTGACGACTTCGTCAAAAGCAAATTTCCCCCGTCCCAGGCCGCTATTTCGCCTTCGTTCCCTTCTTCTCCAGGGAGGACAGGAGCTCTCCCGTCTTTTTGAGCTCCTCACCATAGGCCGCCCAGTTCCCCTGGCGGAGGAACTCCTGAGCCTTCCGGAAATGGCCGAGGGCCTCGATGGCCGTCTGGCGGTCGCTCTGTTCAACGCCGGCCACAGCAGGTCTCTTTTCCTCCACCTGTGCCTGCCTGTCCTTGATCGGCCCGCCGCCGAAGATCTTCTGGAGCGCGAGATCCAGGTTCTCCTCCATGGCGATGGTGTTGCCGTAGGCCACGATGACGCGCTTCAGTTCGGGAAGCTGGCCGTTGGCGGCGGCCAGGTAGAGGGATTCGATGTAGAGGATCGATTTCTCGATCGGGATCGCGAGCAAACTTCCCCGGATTACATTCGATCCCCGCTGCTGCCACAGGGTGAGCTGCTGGGAGATCACGGTGTCCTGGTCGATCCGGGCCTCGATCTGCCGCGGTCCGTAGACCAGCTTCTGCTTCGGGAACTTGTAGACGATCACCTTGCCGTAGTGCGGGGCGTCGCAGCGGGCCGCCATCCACGCCGACATGTTGTCCTTCATGCTGGGGGTGAACGGCGAAAGGAGAATGAACTCCTCCTTCTCGGCCCCGGGGAGTTTCATGATCGTATAGTAGGGGTCCATCGCCTGCTGGCCGCCGGCGGCCTGCTTGCCGGGGATCGACCAGAGGTCTTCCTTGTTGTAGAAGACCTGCGCATCCTGCATGTGGTACGCCCGGTACATCCGGGCCTGGATCGCGAGCAGGCCCGGCGGATAGCGGATGTGGCTCTTGAGGGCCTCCGGCATCTGGTCCAGGGGTTTGTAGACGCCCGGGAAGATCCGGGCATAGGTCTGCATGATCGGGTCGGCCGGGTCGCTGATGTAGAGCTGCACCGTGCCGTCATAGGCGTCGACGACGGCCTTGATGGTGTTGCGGATGTAGTTGCCCATCTCCGGGATCGGCTCGGAGTAGGGGTAGCGGTTTGTCGTCGTGTAGCCGTCCACGAACCACAGGAGCCTCCCCTCCGGCGAGACCACCAGGTAAGGATCGTTGTCCAGGTGCGCGAAGGGGGCGACCATCGATACCCGGTCCCGGACGTTGCGGTGGTAGACGATCCGGCTTTCGGAGGTGATGTCGTCCGACAGGAGCATCGTGATCGAGCCGAACCGGACCGCAAAAATCAGTTTCTTCCAGAAGTTGAGGGGAACGCCCCCTTTCCCCTCGTAGCGCGAGTAGACGTTCTTGTCCCCAACCGGGTAGTCGAACTCCGGCTGCTTGGAACGGACGAAGACGTATTCGTTGGAGTTCTCCCCGAAATAGATCTCGGGGCGTACGGCCTTGAGCGGCGTCGTCGAGACGGGGGGGATATCCTTGATGAAGAACTCCGGGAGCCCCTCGGCCGAAATGCGGTTCACGGGGCCCAGGACGAGCCCGTATCCGTGGGTGTAGGTCAGGTGTTCGTTGACCCACGACCGGGAGGGGAGAGCGGGGTAGGAGATCTCTCTGGGGGAGAGCATCACCTGCCGGTATTCGCCGTTGATCGTGTAGCGGTCGTTGTCGACGCCGGTGAATTTATAGTAGGTCCGCATCTCCTGGAGCTGTGCGTAGGTCTGCAGGAGCGGGCCATGGTTCCAGAGCCGGATGTTCTTGATGGTGAGGTCGTTCTTCTGGAGATCCTTCGCGGTCAGGTTCTCTTCCGTCGGGAACTCCTGCTCCTCCATCTGGGTCAGGCCGTAGGCGAGGCGCGTGTACTTGATGTTCTTCTCCAGGTAGGGTTTCTCGGCCACGATCTCGTTGGGGACGACCTGGAATTTCTGGATGAAGGAGGGGTAGATCCCCCGGCCCAGAACCGATGCGGCGATCAGGAGCAGAATGGCCGCGGCCGGGACGCGCCAGTCGGGCTTGAAGGCAAAGAAAATGGCCGAGAGCCCCGCGACGGCGTAGAGCCCCATCATGAGCTTCAGGACCCAGATCTGCGTGGTCACGTCGGTGTAGCCCGGCCCGAAGACCACCCCCCGCTTCGTGAAGAGCAGATCGTTCAAGTCCAGCCAGGTGCCGAAGACCCCCCAGAAAAAGAAGCAGGCGACCAGCAGCGCCAGATGGATCCGCGCGGCCGGGGCGATCTTCCAGACCCTGGGCGGGATGAACAGGAACGATCTCCGGATCAGGTAGAGGAATCCGGTTGCCGCCGCCGTGACGAGCAGGACGAACTTCAGCCAGTCGTAGACGTGCTGGAGGAAGGGGAACTGGAAGACGTAGAAGGCGATATCCTTGTCGAAGAGCGGGTCGGTGACGCCGAAGGGGGTCGGGTTCAGGAAGAGCAGGAACTTCTCCCACTGCGCGGTCCCGTTTGCTGCGGCGAATACGGAAAAGAGGAGCGCGCCGACGGGAATCAGGACCTTGAGAAGGCCGGGCCCGATCTCCTGCAGCGGCACGCGGAACTGAAACCCTGCCGTGTCGGCCTGCTGGCTGTAGAGGGGCGACTGGGACAGGCGAAGCGCGATCCAGAGGTTGCCGCAGAGGATGATGAAGAATCCGGCCCCGAAGAGGGCGCCGGTCTTGATTTTTGCGAGCAGGGTCACGGTGAAGATCGTCTGGTAACCCACCTCCTGGAACCAGAACCACTCGGTGATCAGGCTGATGATGCGGAAAAAGATCGTCAGCAGGACCATCCCGGCGATGAAGAAAATCACGCCTTTCATCTGTCGCATCTGGGGTTGAGGTGTACGGACGGTGGCCATGGTTTGTCTCCTCATTGATTTAAGAAAGAGCCTTTTTCAGCAGGCTCTCCGTGGGGACGGATTTCAAACCTGTCCCCATGTCATGTCTCCGATCGCCTTCCGGTATTCGTTCAAGAGCAGCTTCTTTTCAGTGCCGTGGTCGATGAAGTCCCACGGCAGGATCTCACCCGCTTCCTTCTGCCGGTAGACATGGAAGTCGGGATTCACATTGACCTCCCGGAAGGCGTTGGCCCAGTTCCCCCCCCGGCGATGGACCGCAAGCAGCAGCCGGCCCACCGTCCGGTCGCCCAGCGAAAGCAGGGCCTGTATATAATTCCACTTCGGGATATCGTGGATGACCCGGACCGCCTTCTCGCCGCGCAGCGCATCGGCGATCCGCCGGATCCGCCGCTTGACCAGGGCCGTGTCCGCGAGCGGGTGCCACTGGAACGGGGTGCCGGGCTTGGGGATGACCTGGTTGATGCTGAGCGTCAGGCGCCTGAATCCCTTCTTCCCCTTGGTGTGGAGGCGGGCGTGGTGCTCCATCCCCTTGACCAGCCGGACGATGGCATCGATGTCTTCGTCCGTCTCCGTCGGCAAGCCTACCATGAAGTAGAGCCGCGCCTGGACCATATCACAATCCATCAGCTTTTCCACAGCGGAAAAAATCTCCGCTTCGGAGATCCCCTTGCGGATCACATCCCGGAGCCGCTGAGAGCCCGCCTCGGGTGCCAGGGCCACGGTCTCCACACCCGTTTCCCGGATGAGCGCCGCGATCTCGGCGCTGAACCGGTCCAGGCGGAGCGACCCGATCGCCACCGATCCGCCGGAATCGAGAATCGCCCGGCAGAGGGGAATCAGGGCCGGGTGGTCGGAAACGGCCGTCCCCAGGAGGCCGATCTTCTTCCGTTTCTCGATCCCGCGCCGGAAGGAGTCCATCAGGAGTTCGGCGCTCCGGAAACGGGCCGGCCGGCAGACGAACCCGGCGGCGCAGAAACGGCAGCCCCGCCGGCAACCCCGGCTCACCTCCGTGAGAAACATGGCGCCGAACTCGGTATCCGGCGTGGAGATCGCCTGCTCGGTCGCAAAGGCGTCGAGGTCGGGGGCCCACGGCCGGGCAATCCGGCGGGGAAAGGAGGGATCCATGGGTTCATGGGCGGTGATGCGCCCGTCTTCCGTGGTCGTCACCCGGTAGAACCGCGGGACGTAGGCCCCGGCAATCTCCCTCTGGATGCGGACGAGATGCTCCTCCCGTGGCAGATTGCGCTGCCCGGAGGTCACCAGGTCGAGAAATGCGGGAAGAACCGCCTCGCCTTCGCCGAGGAGGAAGAGGTCGAAGAAATCGGCGAGGGGCTCGGGGTTCAGCGTCACGGCGATGCCGCCCGCGATGACCAGAGGATCTCTCTCTCCCCGCGCCGAAGCCTCCAGCGGGATTCCCGCCATCTCCAGCATCCGGAGGATTTCCGGGTAGTCGTTCTCGAAGGAGAGCGAGAAGGCGACGATGTCGAAATCGGTGAGCGGCCGCTGTGACTCGACGCTGATCAGCGGGCTTCCGGCCTCATCGCAATGCTCTGGCTCGGGGAGGAAGACCCGTTCGCAGAGGCAGCCCGGATGGCGGTTGATCAGGTCGTAGACGGTCTGGAAACCGAGGTTGGACATCCCGGTCCGGTAGAGGTTCGGGTAGGCGAGGCAGACCGTCAGGGGTTCGCCCCAGCTCTTTTGGGTCCACCCCTCCTCGGAGGCAAGAATATCCAGGCATCTCTTTTTCTGCTTCCACGACATGGCATCCCACTAACATCACGGGGCCGCGGCGTCAAGCGCTTCGGAGCGGTTGACTTCCCGGCCCGTTTCGGGGAGAATCCGCCATCCCGCCGGATGGAGACTTTCGCGGGACGAAAGGATTCGAGCCGCATGGAATACATCGCCGATCTGCACACCCACTCCCCCTACTCCCGGGCCACGAGCCCCGAGGGCACCCTCAGCGGGCTTGCTGCGTGGGCCCGGGTCAAGGGGATCCGGGTCGTCGGCACCGGCGACTTCACCCACCCCGGCTGGTTCAGGAGCATCCGCGAGGAGTTGGAGCCGGCCGAGCCGGGGCTCTTCAAGCTCAGGGACGAGAGCGGGATCGTCTCGCCGCTCCGGGGAGTCGAACCGGCCCAAAGCCCCGTCCGCTTCCTGCTCTCGGCGGAGATCAGCAGCATCTACAAGCGCGATGGCGCGGTGCGCAAGGTCCATAACCTGATCTATGTGCCCGATTTCCCTTCCGCAGAACGGATCAGCACCACCCTGGCGGGGATCGGCAACATCGAGTCCGACGGCCGGCCGATCCTGGGGCTGGACAGCCGCGATCTGCTGGAGATCGTGCTCACGCAGGCGCCGGAGGGCTTCCTGGTGCCTGCCCATGTCTGGACCCCCTGGTTTTCCCTCTTCGGGTCCAGATCCGGGTTCGACGCCATCGAGGCATGCTTCGGCGATCTGACGCGCCACATCTTCGCCCTGGAAACCGGTCTCTCCTCCGATCCGGAGATGAACAGGCGGGTCTCCGGCCTGGACCGCTTCGCCCTGATCTCCAACTCCGACTGCCACTCCCCGGCGAAGCTGGGCCGCGAGGCGAACCTCTTCTCCACGGAGCTCAGCTTCTTTGCCGTGCGGGAGGCCCTCCGCAACAACCGGGCCGACACTTTCCGGGCCACGGTGGAGTTCTTCCCCGAGGAGGGGAAGTATCATGCCGACGGCCATCGCGCCTGCCATATCTGCCTCGACCCCCTGGAGACGCGCAGGCTGGGGACGATCTGCCCGGTCTGCGGCAAGCCCCTGACCGTCGGGGTCCTGCACCGGGTGATGGAGCTTGCCGACCGGGAGCAGCCCCTCCTCCGCGTGGATTCGCCAGGGGTCTTCAGCCTGATCCCGCTTCCCGAGGTGTTGGGCGAGATCCTGGGAACGGGATCTGCCTCCAAGAAGGTGATGGAGCAGTACGGCCGGGCCATCGCCCGGTTCGGCTCCGAATTCGGCCTGCTTCTGCACACGCCGCTCCCGGAGATCCGCGAGACCTCCCCGATCCTGGGCGAAGCGGTGGAGCGGATGCGGAGCGGAAGCGTGATCCGTAAGCCCGGTTGCGACGGCGAGTACGGCGTGATCAAGCTCTTCGATGAGGGGGAACTCGCCGAGTTGGCCGGCCAGGGGAGCCTCTTCGGCGACGGGCCGGTGAATCGGCGCGCCCGGAAGGTGAAGGTCGATAGCCTGCCCCTGACGGCGCTGGGGAAGGAAGGGGAGGGAGCAGAGACCCCCCCGGCAAAAACGGGCAGCCCCAACCCGGAGCAGGCGGCCGCGATCAACTCCGGCAGCCGCCATATCCTGGTGACCGCAGGTCCGGGGACCGGCAAGACCTACACCCTGACGGAGCGTGCCGCGGCCCTCCTGGCAGCAGGCTGCGATCCCGGGCGGATGGCGGCCATCACCTTCACCGTCAAGGCCGCCGACGGGGTGCGGGAGCGCCTGCTGAAGTCGGCAGGCCCAGCCGGCGGGCGGGTATTCGCGGGCACCTTCCACCAGTTCTGTCTCGACTGGCTGCGCCGCGCCGCACCCGGGCTCGCGGTGGTTGGCCCGGAGAGCCGCGAGCGGCTCCTCAAGCGCCTCTATCCGGGGGCTGGCCCGGCCGGGCGAAGCCGCCTAGCCGAGGAGATCACCGCTCATCTTCGCCGCCGCGCCCCGCGGGCGGACGGCAACCTCCGGTCCTATCTGGATGAATTGCAAAGGCTCCATGCCATCGACCTGGACGGCGTGATCCCGGAATTCGTCCGGAGGCTTCAGGCGGATGGCGCTCTCAGGGCCAGGGTCTGCGCTTCCGTGGATCACCTTTTTGTGGACGAGTTCCAGGATCTGAACGAAAGCCAGTTCGAACTGGTGCGGATCCTGGCTGAGTCAGCCCAAGTTTTTGCCATCGGCGATCCGGACCAGGCCATCTACGGCTTCCGGGGGAGCGATCCGGAGTTCTTCTTCCGCTTTTCCGGGATGGCCGGCGCAGAGCAGGTGTTCCTGACGCGCAACTATCGCTGTCCCGCGGCCATCGTAACGGCAGCCGCGGCGCTCATCAGTCACAATGGCGGGCATAACCGCCGGCACAGCGGCGCGTCGCTCGCGGCCGAATCAGGCCGACCCGGCGCCATCGAACTCTTCCGGGCGCCGACTCCGGCGGCCGAGGCCGAATTCATCGTGCGGCGGATCGAAGAGCTGATGGGCGGTATCGAACATTTCTCCATCGATTCCGGCAGGGGAGGCGATGGCGGGCCGGGTGGCGGTCTCAGTTTCGGCGATATGGCCGTGCTCTTCCGCCTCGGAAGACAGGCCGGAGAGATCGGCGCGGCCCTGGAGCGGCGCGGCATCCCCTGCCAGCAGGTGGGTGCGGCGCCGTTTTACATGAGTCCGGAGATCCGGCCCGCCCATGATTTCGTGCAGGCCGCGGCGGGAACGGACGTGATCGCCGACTGGCTCAGGCTGGCCGGGAGCCTGCCCGGAATCGGAAGTGCCACGGTCGAGCGGATGGAGGCAGCGCTTCCCCTGACCGGTGATTTCGGCGCGTGCCTGGCCCTGACGGAGTTGCCCCAAGCGGCGGGGCGGACGCTCGCGGAGCTGGATCGGGCGCTCCAGCGTTTCCGGGAGGAAGGCCGTCGCGGACTTGCCGCTGCCCTGGCGGGGATGATGCCCTATCTCGGAATCGACCCGGAGCTGCCCACCGCCAGGCGCCTCCTGGAACTGGCCGGCAGCTTCGGCATCGACCTTGCGGCCTTTGGGCACCACCTGCGCCGCCACGCCGAGGCCGCGGTCTACGACGAGCGTGCCGAAGCCGTGGCCCTGATGACCCTGCACAGCGCCAAGGGGCTGGAGTTTCCGGTGGTTTTTCTACCCGGCGCGGAAGAGGGGCTCCTGCCCTGTTCGCTCTGGAATGATGTGGATGTCGAGGAGGAGAGGCGGCTCTTGTACGTCGGCCTCACCCGCGCGAAGGAGCGGCTGATCCTGAGTGCTTCGCATAGCCGCCCCTGGGTGGGACCTTCGCCCCGCCCGCTTTCCCGCTTTATCGGCGAGATTCCGGCGTACCTGCTGACGGCTGCCGCTGCCGCTCCACTCGGAAAAAGGGAAGGGCGGAAGAGTGCGGAGCAGGGGAAATTGTTTTAGACGTCCCGGCATGCCGGCAATGACCCGTGCGTCATTGGCCAATCTTTTCCGGTGCGTGATCAATCCACCAGCAGAAGGCTGAAGTTGTTGCGGGGCTCCGTTTCGTCCCGCAGCGTTTCGATATGGAAGCCGTTGTTCCGCGCCGTCTGGAACACGTCGATGCCGCATGCCTCCATGGCGGGCCTTGCCTTGTAACGGTCGCGGCATGCTTCCCCTGCGGCCTTGCTGCACGCCTTGCAGACGCTGCAGGGGCCGGCCAGGAAGACGAAGGACTTATAGTAGCCGTCCTTGAACATCTCTCCTTCCAGGTCGATCAACATGGTGCGGAATCTTTTTAAAAGCCCTGCCCGTTCCGGACCCGGCAGCGTCTCGACATGGAACAGGATGGCCCGCCGGTATGAGTCGAGGACCCGCCTCGTCTCCGCATCGGTGGGGGTGTGGGGTGGGCAGCAGTAGCTGTTGTCGTAGCCGCCGCAGCCGAACTGACACTTCCATCTCACCCATGGGGCCGTGATCACGCTGGACGGCGCGATGGGTTTTGCATGGGCCGCTCCATTCGCCAGGGCATGGTCGCAATACTTTTTCAGGTCCTTCTGCATCATTGATCGGTTACCTCCCTTCAGGCATCGAAACATCGCTGGAGGAGCCGCCAAAGCCGGCGGGAGGCGGCACGAGCGATCAATCCGCGCGGCCCGTCGGCGCTCCGGTCCAGGGATCGAAAGAATTTCCTTCAAACCAATGTTGACGCCTTCGTAAGAAGTCGTCACCCCGGCGAAAGCCGGGGTCCAGTGTTTTGTAACCAGATGATATTTCTGGATACCGGCTTTCGCCGGTATGACGTTCGGGTGGATTTTGGACTTTTGACGAGGTCGTCAATGTTTCAGTTGGGTATCCGTAACATGCTTTTCTCTGTGCGGGAAGAGCGTCTCGAATTCAGCGAGTTCGTTTTCATTGATATTGAAAGCCGCATCTGCGAAGAACCTTCCCGCGATTCCGGCCAGCCCGTTGTGGGAGATATCCAGGACCATGAACGGGTCGAAGTTCTGCCCGTCCGATGTCGTGATATGGTACGCTTCGGCGTTTCTGAAACCGAACCGGCCATAGTAGCCCGGGTTCCCGTATATCACGATGGCTTTGTATTTCAGCAACCGGGCCTTTTTGATGCTCTCCCGGAGCAGCAGACTCCCGATGCCCCGCCTTTGATATTCCGGCAGCACGCTGATCGGCCCCATGCACAGGACCTCAAACCGTTCCTCTGCGTCATTGACGATCTCCGCCTTCGAATAGACGATGTGACCGATGATCTGACCGTCAGCACAGGCAACAAAGTCGAGCTCCCGGACGAATGATGGGGTATTTCGCAGCTGGTGGAGGACCAGATGCTCGTCGCAGCCAGGCTTGTAGACATCCCAGAAGGCGTCGCGAACCAGGTTTTCGACTTCGCGGTGGTCGCCTTCGCCCTCCAATCTCAGCGTGATGCCCATGATGCCTTCGATGAACGGCATCCTAATCCGCCTGGCGCCGGAGGAAGGTGGGGATCTCCAGATCAGGATGGCCGTCCTCTTCTGCCGCCTCGCCCTTGCCCGGGGGGAGCGCATCCGCCGGCCTTTCATTCCGGATGAACGTCGGAACGGCGATGTTGTTCCTGCGGAAGTTGCCGAGCGACGCAACGTTCGCGTGGGCTGCGCTCTCGGGGGTTTCGAAGCCGGTCGCGATCACGGTGATCCGGATCTCCTCGCCCATCGACTCGTCGACGACGGTGCCGAAGATGATGTTCGCGTCCTCATGGGCCTCCGCCTGGATCATGGACGAGGCCTCGTTGATCTCGTGGATCGTCATGCCCGGACCGCCGGTGATGTTGAGCAGGACTCCGCGCGCCCCCTGGATCGTATTGTCTTCCAGGAGCGGCGAGGAGATCGCCTTCTGCGCCGCCTCGACCGCGCGGTTCTCGCCGCTGGCCGTCCCGGTTCCCATCAGGGCCAGCCCCATCTGCGACATCACGTTCTTCACGTCAGCGAAGTCGAGGTTGATCAGTCCGGGGATCATGATCAGGTCGGAGATCCCCTTCACGGCGTGGTAGAGAATGTCGTCGGCCCGCTTGAAAGCGTCGAGCAGCGAGAGCTCTCTGCCCGCGAGGCTCAGCAGCCGCTGGTTGGGGACGATGATCAGCGTATCGACGATCTTCCGCAGTTCGTCGATTCCGATCTCCGCCTGGGCATTTCGCTTCTTCCCCTCGAACTGAAAGGGCTTCGTGACCACGGCGACCGTGAGCGCGCCTGCTTCCCGGGCGACTTCCGCCGCGATCGGTGCGCCGCCGGTTCCCGTTCCCCCGCCGAGTCCCGCGGTGATGAAGACCATGTCGGCTCCCTGGATGTGCTCCCGGAGCGTCTCCCGGGTTTCCAGGGCCGCCTGCCGGCCGATATCCGGATCGGAGCCGGCCCCCAGCCCCTTGGTCACCTCGGCGCCGAGCTGGATCTTCACCGGCGATGAGGAGGCTCCCAGCGCCTGCGCATCGGTATTGGCCGCGATGAAATCGACCCCCCGCAGCTTGTAGGAGATCATCGTATTCACGGCATTTCCGCCCGCACCGCCCATGCCGATCACCTTGATCGTCGCCGTGCCCACCGGTTCCTTCGCCGACAATTCAAACATAACGCCTCCCCTCTCTAAAAAAATTCAAGAATCCACTGCTTCAGTCTCTTGAATGGCCGTACGATAAAATTGCCCTCCGCCCGGATCAGTTTTTCCCGGGCGATGTTCCGGCTGCCGAAGAGCGCCAGCCCCACGCCCGTCGCATAGAGGGGGCTGTTGATCACGTCCGTGAGCCCCCCGACGCCCATCGGGCAGCCCCGCCGGACCGGCATGTTGAAAATCTGCTCCGCCAGCTCCGGGATCCCTTCGAGGATCGCCGCTCCCCCCGTGAGGACCACCCCCGCGGCGAGGATCTCCTCGCAGCCGGAGCGGGTGATCTCCTTGCACGCCATGCCGAGGATCTCGTCCATGCGGGGCTCGATGATCCGTCCCAGGATTTGCCGGGAAACCTCCCGCGGCTCCCGCCCCCCGACGCTCGGCACCTCGATGATCTCGTCCTTGGGGATGAGCGGCATGAAGGCGCAGCCGTACTTGATCTTGATCCGCTCCGCCTCGGCGAGGGGGGTTCTGAGCCCCGTGGCGATGTCGCTCGTGACGTACTGCCCGCCGACCGGCAGCACCGCCGTATGCTTGATGCTCCCCTCGGAGAAGATCGCGATGTCGGTCGTGCCGCCCCCGATGTCGATCAGGGCCACGCCCAGGTCCTTCTCGTCGTTGCTCAGCACTGCCTCGCTTGCGGCGAGCTGTTCCAGGACGATGTCGTTGATGTCGAGGCCCACGCGGTTGACCGACTTCACGATGTTCTGGATCGAGGTGACGGCGCCGGTCACGATGTGGACCTTGGCCTCGAGGCGGACCCCCGCCATCCCCACCGGGTCCCGGATGCCGTCCTGCTCGTCGACCAGGTAGTACTGGGGCAGGGTGTGGAGGATCTGCCGGTCCAGCGGGATCGCGATTGCCCGCGCCGCATCGATCGCCCGTTCGACGTCGTCCTCTTCGACCTCCCGTCCCTTGACGGCCACGATGCCCAGGCTGTTCTGGCCGCGGATGTGGCCCCCGGCGATGCCGGTGTAGACCGAACGGATCTCGCAGCCGGAGGTGCGCTCCGCCTCCTCCACTGCCCGTTTGATCGATTCGACGGTGCTTTCGATGTTGACGACGACGCCTTTACGCAGCCCCTCCGAGGGGTGCGAGCCGATGCCGATGATGTCGATCCCCGTCTCCCGGAGTTCGGCGACGACCGCGCAGGTTTTTGTCGTTCCGATGTCCAGACCGACGATGACGTTCTCCCGTTTTCCCATGTATCCTATCCTCCAACCGCTTCAAAAGGCGGCTCAGAAGAGAAAGCAATCAATCACATCCGGTATCCCTTGCCGGCGGCCGCAGGCTTCTTGGGTGCCGCCGGTTCGAGCACGTTGCGCCGCTGGACGTTGATCTTGGCCGGGTTGCTCAGGTCGATGAGCAGAAAACCCGCTTTCATGTTTTTCCGGTCCAGGTCCGCCATGACGGGGGCCAGACGCTGGAGTTTGCCTTCATAGCCGTCGAATCCGAGCTGCAGGCAGAGGCCCGTATCGGTGAAGACCGAAAAGCCGAATGTTTCATTCCCGTGGATCTCCGACACGTTGCCGATCTCGGGGCGGTTCTTGATTCCGGCCAGGTCGTTCAGCAGCGCAAGGGATTTCTTGACCAGCGCCTCATCGATGACGCCGTCGCGCACGCAGCCGGTCAGCACCGGAAGATCCGACTCCTCGCCGGATTCCAGTTTCTTGAACGGTCTGCCCCGGCCGTCCAATAAAAAGAGGCCGTCATCCTTCCCGATCAGGGCGACCGACTTCCGCTCCCGCACCACGATGACGAGCCGGTCGGGAAACTCCCGGCCGACGAAGACCTCCTCAATCCATGGGTTCGCCCGAATCCGGCGGGCGACCGCGTCGCCGTTGATCGTGAGCAGATTCGACGGCGAGCGGACGGCGGCCAGGGTGAGGATCTCCTTCTCGGTCAGCTCCCGGCACCCCTTCACGACGGTCTCCCGGATGCGGAGAGCGGGGGCACAGAGAATCCGGTCGTAACCGACCAGAAGCACCGCCGTGACCAGGACGATCGCCCCGATCAGCATGAGTGACCGGCCGATCTCACGCAGGACCTCGCCGGCGCGCCGTCTCCACCGATTCTTTCTGGCCTCCCATTGCAGGCGGAAGAACTTTTTCATGGGCGAATCGGTTCCTCCCCGATGATCTTCACCTCGGTTTCGAGGGCATGGCCGCTTTCAATCAGAACGCGCTCCTGAACCGCCGCAATCAGCCGGCAGAGGTCCGTCGCCGTCGCCGCTCCGCGGTTGACCATGAAATTCCCATGCTTTTCGGAAACCTGTGCGTCTCCGATCCGGTGCCCCTTGAGCCCGGCTGCTTCGATGAGGCGGCCGGCGGGGCACTCCCGCGGGTTCTTGAAGATCGAACCGGCGTTCGGGTACTCTAGCGGGTGCTTTTCCCTTCTCAGTCCAATGATTTCCCGGACGCGTCCGGCGATTTTCTCCGCCTCTCCCCGCCGCAGGCGGAATGCTGCGCCGATGATAATCGATTCCACCGGCAAGTCAAGATTTCTGTACGAAAAAGAGAGCTCCTTCCGGGCCACGTCGCGGATCTCGCCCGAAACGTCGAGAAGGGCTATGGATTCGACAACATGACCGATTTCCCCCCCGTAGGCTCCGGCGTTCATCCGGACGGCGCCGCCGACGCTGCCGGGGATGCCGGCGCAAAATTCCAGACCCGCGGCCGCTTCACGGATGGCCCGGTTCACCAGTTCGGCCAGCGGACAGCCGGCACCGGCTGAAAGGAGAAACCCCTTTTCGCCCTCGTCCCGGCAACGGAGCACGCGGATGCGGGCAAGCGAAAGCAGGGCGCCCCGGTAGCCCCCGTCCCGGACGATCAGATTGGTCCAGTTCCCGACGGGGAGAAAGGGGACCCGCCGTTCCCGGAGAAGAGAGACGACAGCCTTGAGTTCTCCCGTGTTTTCAGGGAAGAGCAGCAGATCGATTTTACCGCCCACGCCGATCGAGGTGTGGCGAGCCGCCGGTTCATCGAAGAGGACCTCACCGGCCATCCGCCGGCGGAGTTCCCGGCGGAGGGGCTCATCCGCGCTCATCTGGCTTCTCCTCCCCGAGTCTCTTCAGAAGGGCTTCACCCACCTTCCAGACGCTCCCGGCACCCTGCGTCACCACGACGTCGGTCGGCTTCACGATCGCAAGCAGATGGTCCGCGATGGCGTCGAAGCCGGAGAGGTGGCAGGCGTCCGGATGGCCGGCGGCCCGGATCGCTTCGCAGAGTGACTCGGCGGTCAACCCGGGGATCGGCTCTTCACTCGCCGCATAGATGTCGGTGACGATCAGCAGATCGGCGTTGCCGAAGGCTGTCAGGAATTCATCGAAGAGGGCCTGCGTCCGGGTGTAGCGGTGGGGCTGGAAGATAACGATGAGGCGGCCGGTCCAGACCTGCCGGGCCGCGGCGAGCGTCGCCCGGATCTCCGTCGGATGGTGGCCGTAATCGTCGACAACGGTGACGCCCCGCGCCGTTCCCCGGACCTCCAGACGGCGGTGAACGCCGGCAAAGCGCTGCAAGCCCTCCCGGATGACGGGAAAGGTGATATCCATCTCCCGGCCGACCGCAATCGCGGCGAGCGCGTTGTAGACGTTGAAAAGGCCCGGGACGTGGAGCTTCACCGTCCCCAGAAGTACGGTGCGGTGGTAGACCGAAAAGCGGGAGGAAGCCCCTGAGTATTGAATGTTCCCCGCCCGGTAGTCCACATCGGGCGAGAGGCCGTAGGTGATAGCCGTGCGTTTTATCCGGGGCAGGATCTCCTGCACGTTGGGATCATCCCCGCAGAGGATGGTCGCGCCGTAGAAGGGGACGATGTTGGCGAACTGCAAAAATGCCTCCCGGATCTCCTCCAGGTCGCGGTAGTGGTCGAGGTGCTCCCGGTCGATGTTCGTGATCACGGCCAGGCAGGGGCTGAGCTTCAGGAAGGAGCCGTCGCTTTCGTCCGCCTCCGCGACGATCACCTCGCCGCCCCCCAGGCGGGCGTTGCTCCCGATGCTGGCGAGCTTTCCGCCGATCACCATGGTCGGGTCCAGTCCGCCGTGGGCCAGGAGTGTCGACACCATGGAGGTCGTCGTGGTCTTCCCGTGGCTGCCCGAGACGGCAATGGAGAATTTCATCTTCAGGAGTTCCGCGAGCATCTCCGCCCGGGGGATGACCGGTATGTTGCGCGCGTGGGCCGCGACCACCTCCGGATTGTCCGGGCGCACGGCCGTGGAGGTGACGACGACATCGGCGTCACCGATATTTTCGGCCGCATGGCCCTGGTGGATCGCGGCGCCCAGGTCGTCCAGGCGCGCCGTGGTGTCGGAAGAGGCGAGATCCGAGCCGCTGATCTCATAACCGAGGTTGAGCAGGACCTCGGCGATTCCGCTCATGCCGATTCCGCCGATCCCGACGAAATGGATGCGCCGGACCTTGCGGTTCATGCTGCCGGTTTTCAGTGCTGTTGTCATATCTATCCTCCCAGGCTGTCGACGGCATCCGGCCATCCCGCATCCACTGCGGGAGAGGCGTCCGAACAGCCTGTCAAAGAACTTCTGATAGCGAGTCCTCGCAGGTCACTCTTTGCGAACGAGTTCCAGACAGGCATCGACGATGGCCGCTGCCGCGCGGCCGTTACCCATCGCAGCCGAAGCCGTTTCCATCCGCCGGATCTCGTCCGGGTGGCCGTGGAGCCGCCCGATGATCGCGGCGAGCCCCGGGCCGTCCAACTCCCGTTCTGGGATCATCAGCGCCGCCCCTGCCCGGGCGAGGAGTTCGGCGTTTTTCGTCTGATGGTCATTCACGGCGAAAGGGAAGGGGATCAGGATTGACGCCTTCCCGCCGGCCGTAATCTCCGCGATGGAGGTTGCGCCGGCCCGGCAGATGAGCAGATCGGCCGTCCGATAGGCCGCCGCCATCTCCGTGATGAACGGAGCGACCTCCGCCGTGAAGCCGCGCTCCTGGTAGGCCCGGGCAACCGCCTCCCGGTCCTTTTCCCCGGTCTGGTGGATGAAGCGGATGCGGTCTTTCAGCGGATCCAGTACTTCCAGCGCTGCGATCACGGCCTGGTTCACCGCGTGCGCCCCCTGGCTTCCGCCGAAGATCAGGAGCGTGAAACGGGAGTCCTTTTTCGGCCCATCCGCTCTCTCCCCAAGGAAGGCGATGCGGATGGGGTTCCCGGTGACCCGGGTCCGGCCGGTGGGAAACCAGTGCGCCGACTCGGGGAAGGCAACGAAGATCCTCTGCGCAATGCGGCCGAGGATCCGGTTGGTGAGCCCCGGAAAGGCATTCTGCTCGGCGATCGCCGTCTTCATCCCCATCAGCCGGGCCGCCAGCACCGCCGGTCCCGAGGCGTAACCGCCGACCCCGACGACGACAGCGGGCCGGAACTCCCGGAGAATCCGGAAGGATTCAAACAGGCTGCCCGGGATCTTGAACAGGGAACCGAGAACCCCGAGCGGCCCCCTTCCCTTGAGGCCCTCCACCTTCAGCGTCCGGAGGGGAAGTCCGAGCCCGGAGAGCACCCGCCGCTCCAGGCCCCGTTCCGTGCCGATGAAAAGAACGCGGTTGGCCGGGTTCCGCCCGAGAAACTCCTCGGCGATCGCGACCCCCGGAAAGAGGTGGCCTCCGGTTCCACCGCCGGCGATGACCATCGCGAGCCCCCGCGAATTCCCGGCGGGATGACATGGCTCTTCGTTCGTCCCCGCCCGGTGTTGCCGCGACAGGGACTCCGTCGCCGGGCCGTTGCCCGGCCGCTCTCTCCGGTCGTCCGTTTCTTCCATGCCACTCCACAAAGCCTCACCGCCGTCACGATTCATAGGCGGAGATGTTCAGCAAAATGCCCACCGCCGCGAGCGACATGATCAGGGATGTGCCCCCGTAGCTCAGGAAGGGGAGGGCGAGCCCCTTCAGGGGGATGAGTCCCATGACGCCCGCGATGTTGATCACCGCCTCCAGGGCGAGCAGCATCGTCAGCCCCGAAGCGAGCATGTTCCCGAACAGATCCGGGGACTTCAGCGCGATCTGGAAGCCGCGGATGATCAGGACGATGTAGAGGAAGAGGACCAGCCCCACCCCGATGAAGCCGCTCTCCTCGGCGATCACGGAGAGGATGAAATCCGTATGGGGCTCCGGGAGATAGAACAGCTTCTGCATTCCGTCGCCGATGCCCACGCCGAAGGTGCCTCCGGAACCGAAAGAGATCAGTGACTGGATGATCTGAAAGCCGGAATGGCGGGGGTCTTTCCAGGGATCGAGAAAGGCCAGCAGGCGGGTGATCCGGTACTGCTTGTGGAGCAGGACCCAGGCGGCCACAGGGATGAACATGGCGACCATGCCGCCCAGATGCAGCAGCCGGCCGCCGGCCAGGTAGATCATCATCATCGCCAGTGTGACGATGATGACGGTTGTGCCGAAGTCGGGCTCCAGCAGGATCAGCGCCACGATGGCACCCGTGACGCCGAGGGGGATGAGAAGCCCCCGGCGGATCTCCCGGACATGCTTGGCGTTCTCCGTCAGAAAGTGGGCCAGAAAAAGGATCAGGGCCACCTTGACCATCTCGGAGACCTGGAAGGAGAAGACCCCGAGGTTGAGCCAGCGGACGGCCCCCCCGGCGCGCACCCCCAGGTGCGGGATCCAGAGCGCGCAGAGCAGGACCGCCGACAGAGCGATGCCGGGCCAGGCCAGCTTCCTGAGCTTGTAGTAGGGGATCTTGGTGGCCAGGATCATGCCCAGGAGGCCGAGGCAGAGGAAGAAAATCTGCTTCTTGAGGAAGAACTGGCCGTCGCGGAACTTCTCCGTGGCGAGGATCGAGCTGGAACTGTAGATCATCACCGTCCCGATGGTCACCAGGAGCAGCGTGGCCAGGAGCAAAATCAGATCCGGTCTTTTCTCTCGCGACAGGCTCTTCATCCGGGAAGCTGCCCCACCCATTCCTGGAAACGGTTTCCCCGCTCCTTGTAATCCGTGAATTCGTCGAAACTGGCGCACCCGGGCGAGAGGAGGACGACGTCGCCCGAAGCCGCCAGGCCGTATGCCTGTTCCACCGCCTCTTTCAGCGTGGCCGCAAGCACCGTTTCGACCGTGCGGCCGAGGCGCTTTTCGATCTTCCCCCGTGCCTCTCCGAAGAGCACCATCGCCTTGACCCCGCGGCGGATCAGCGGAGCGAGGGTTTCGAAATCTCCCTCCTTGTCCCGCCCGCCGAGAAGGAGGATCACGGGCCGGGAGAAGCTTTCCAGCGCCCGCTTTACGGCATCGACATTCGTCCCCTTGGAGTCATCGTAGAAGAGGATGCCTTTCTTCTCTCCCGAATACTGGATCCGATGGGCGATCCCGCGGAACCCCTCGACAGCCCGGACGATCTCCGGGGGGGCGCACCCGCACTCTCGGGCCGCAAGAATGGCCGCCATCACGTTTTCCTGGTTGTGCCGCCCGGGAAGGTGGATCATCGAAACGGGATACGCCTCCGTTTCCCCGGTCGGGAGGCGATGGATCACCTTCTCTCCGGAGAGGAACATGCCGCTATCGACCGGCCGAAGCGAGCTGAAGAGCTCGACCCGGGCCTGGAGCCGCCCCCGCAGGTTCGCCGTGGCCGCCTCGTCGCCGTTCAGGATGGCGAGGTCCTTCGCCGTCTGATGGGCGAAGAGCTGCTCCTTGACTGCCCGGTAGGCGGCGAAGCTGCCGTGATAGTCGACATGGTCGGTCGTCACGTTCAGGAGCACCGCGATCCGGGGATGGAAGGTTTCCGTCCACTGGAGCTGGAAGCTGCTCACCTCAACGACCGCCCAATCCGCTGCCTGCGGGTCGTCGGCATAACCGATCAGGGGATCGCCGATGTTCCCGCCGACGAAGACCTTCCTTCCGGCTTCGCGGAGGATCGCGCCCACAAGCGAGGTCACCGTGGTCTTGCCGTTCGTGCCGGTGATCGCGACGATGGGGGTCTTGATGAAGCGTGCGGCGAGTTCGAGTTCGCTCAGGACCGGGATACGGCGCCGCACGGCTTCGGCGAGGATCGGGTTCGCAGGGGGGATGCCGGGCGAGGGGATGACCCAATCGACCCCCGCCAGGATCTCCGGCCCGTAGGGGGCGAACGTCAATTCCGCAGGCAGACTCTCGAGGGCGGTCCGGGCCTCCCCCCAGGAGGCGGACGGTTTGGCGTCGGTGACGGCCATCCGCACCCCCCGGCTGGCCAGAAAACGGGCCGTGGCGATCCCCGTCTTCCCGATGCCGATGATGGCCGCTTTCTTGCCGGAGAGTTCCATGCCTCTACCTAAGCTTCAACGTGCTGATGGCGACCAGCGCCAGGAGCACGGAAATGATCCAGAAACGGACGATGACCTTCGGCTCCGGCCACCCTTTGAGCTCGAAATGATGGTGGATCGGGGCCATCCGGAAAATGCGCTTCCCTCCCGTGAGCCTGAACCAGCCCACCTGGAAGATCACCGAGAAGGTCTCCAGGACGAAGATTCCGCCCACGATCGCAAGCAATATTTCCTGTTTCGTCAGGATGGCGACGGTGCCCAGGGCGCCGCCGAGGGAGAGCGAACCCACGTCGCCCATGAAGACCTCGGCGGGGTGGGTGTTGTACCAGAGGAAACCGATGCCGGCGCCGACGGCCGCGCCGCAGAAGATGGCGAGCTCCCCCGTCCCGGCCACATAGGGGATCTGAAGATAGGCGGCAATTTTGACGTTGCCGGCAAAGTAGGCGAACATCAGGTAGGTCATGAAACAGGTGATCGCAGGACCGATCGCGAGGCCGTCCAGGCCGTCGGTGAGGTTGACGGCGTTGGCCGCCCCCACGATGATGAAGGTCGAAAGCAGGATGTAGCCCCAGCCGATGTTCGGGAGGACCGTCTTGAAAAAGGGGATGGTCACGTTCGCATTGAACCCCGGCTTCACGTAGAGGACGATGCTCACGAAGAGGGCAATCGCGATCTCGAAGGCCAGCCGGACCTTTCCCGGCACGCCCCGGCTGTTGTGGTGGACGAGCTTCCGGTAGTCGTCGAGAAAGCCGATCAGGCCGAAGCCGACCATGACCAGCACCACGAACCAGATGCAGCTCAAGGTCAGGTTGGCCCAGAGAAGGGTGGAGACGGTCACCGCAAAGACGATCAGGACACCGCCCATGGTCGGCGTCCCCTGTTTGGCCTGGTGGGAGTTCGGCCCGTCCTCGCGGATGTTCTGGCCGATCCCGAGTTCGCGGAGCCTCCGGATGAGCCAGGGGCCGACAACGAAGCAGATGACGAGCGCCGTAATCGCCGCGTAGATTGTCCGGAAGGTGATGTACCGAAAGACGTTGAAGAGGGAGTATGTTTCATGTAACGGATATAAAAGATGAAAAAGCATTTATTTTACCTTCCTGAAGCATCCGGTGTTTCTGCAAGCGGCGCACCCTACACCGTTTGCGATCCCAGGTCAAATGCTGCGATGATCTTATCCGCCACCGCTTCCATTTTCATCTTTCGGGACCCCTTGATCAGGATCCAATCCCCTCTCTTCAGCCGGGTGCGCAGAGCAGAGACCACCTCCTCCGGCTCCTTGAAAAAGGTAATCCGCTCCGCAGGAAACCCCCGCCGAATCGCGCCGGCCGCGACCGCCTCCGTCAGAGATCCCTTCAGGAAGAGATCGCGTATCCCCGCCTCGGCGATGAGCTCTCCGATCTCGCCGTGAAGCGCGGCCGATTGAGCGCCGAGCTCCAGCATGTCCCCCAGGATCGCGACGGCGTCGCCGCTCTCCCGGAGCCCCCGCAGGGTCATGATCGCTTCCCGCACAGAGGCCGGGTTGGCGTTGTAGGCGTCGATGATGAGATAGGCGCCGTTCCCGAGCCGCCGGATCTCGCTCCTTCCCGACATGGGGCGGAAGGTGGCCAGGCCCGCCGCGATCTCATCGCGGCCGAAGCCGAGCGCCCAGACGGTAGCCGCGGCGGCCAGCGCGTTCATCTCGTTGTGGCTGCCGGGCGCGTGCAGGAAAACCGGGATCTCGGCGCCGTCGGTGACGAGGCGGAAATGGACCCCTTCCGGTCCGGCCGTCTCCATCTTCCGGGCGGTGACGAGCGCGCCCGGACCGAAACCGAACGTGACCCGCTCGCCCGGCCACTGCTCTGCGAGGAGCACGATCGCCGGGTCGTCCCGGTTGACGATTGCCGTCCCCCGGCCAGCCATGGTTTCGAAAAGGGCCCCCTTCTCCTTCCGGATCGCTGCGAGCGAGCCCAGCCCTGCGAGGTGGGCCGGCCCGATGTTCGTGATCACGCCGACGTCCGGCTGCGCGATCGATGCGAGCGCCGCGATCTCTCCGGGGCTGTTGGTCCCCATCTCGACGATGGCGAGTTCGTGCTTTCCGTGCAGCCGCAGGAGGGTCAGGGGAAGGCCGATCTGGTTGTTGAGGTTGCCTTCTGTTTTGAGGACCCTGCGTTTGCGGCCGGCGATCGCCGCGATCATCTCCTTGGTGGTCGTCTTTCCGGAACTTCCCGTGATCGCAACGACCGGAAGGGGGAATCGCCGCCGCCAATCGCGGGCGATGTCTCCCAGGGCCTGCATGGTGTCGGGGACGCCGATGGCCGGAACCTCCTTCGGCACGGCGGCAAGCTTTCCCGAGTCGACGGTCCGGATGAGCAGGCCCGCCGCGCCCCGCTCGGCCGCCTGGGGGAGCCACTCATGGCCGTCGAAGTTCTCGCCCGAGAGCGCTACAAAGAGGTTCCCCGCCGCAAGCGTCCGCGTGTCCGTGGAGACGCCCCGGCACGACCAGCCGCTACCGCCCCGGAGGGGAATCCCCCCGGTGGCCTTCAGGATTTCATCTGCGGACAGGACAGGAGCCGCTTCCGTCATGATCCTTCCCTCCCGGCCGGCCATAGGCGGAGCGCTGAGCGCGCCTGGACCCTGTCATCGAAGGGAAACTTCCGGGTGCCGATGATCTGGTAATCCTCATGGCCTTTCCCGGCGATCAGAACGATGTCGACCGCCTTGGCAGCCGCAATGGCCGCACGGATCGCCTCCCTGCGGTCCGGCAGGACGACGTAGCCCGGCTGCCCCAGATGCCGCTCCGATTCCGCAATGTCGGCGAATTTCGGCGTATGGATGCCCGCTTCGATCTCCCGGATGATCTCAAGAGGATCTTCCGTCCGGGGATTGTCGGAGGTGACGATCGCGAGATCACTCAGGCCGGTCGCGGCCTCGCCCATCAGGGGCCTCTTTCCCCGATCGCGGTCCCCGCCGCAGCCGAAGACGGTGATCAGCCTGCCTGGCCGGATGCTCTCACTTCCACGGAACCCGGAGAGATTCTGGAGGACGCGCCGCAGCGCATCGTCCGTGTGGGCGTAATCGACGAAAACGGCGGGTTGCCCCGCCGCGCTCACCTTCTCCAGGCGTCCCGGAACCTGGGGGAGGGCGCCGATTCCATCCCGGATGGCCTCTTTGGGGACTCCGACCGCCCGGGCCGCCGCGGCCGCAGCCAGGATGTTGTAGAGATTGAACCTTCCCATCAGGGGCGAGACGAGATCGATCTTCTCCTCTTCGAGATGAATCGTCGCCGCGATCCCGTCGAGGGAAAGGCGAAAAGGGGCGGCGGTGACGTCGCACGGGTTGTCGAGGCCATAGGTGATGCGTCCCCCGGCGACCTCACGGAGAAGCCGCTGCCCCCAGGGATCGTCGAGATTGAGGATCATCGGCCGCGGGCGGTTCTTCCCGCCGCCGGGGAGCACCTCGGTGAAGAAGCGTTCCTTCGCCCGGAAGTAGTTCTCCATGTTTTTGTGGTAGTCGAGGTGGTCCTGGGTGAGGTTGGTGAAGATCCCCAGGTCGAATGCACAGTCGTCGACGCGATGGAGGTCGATCGCATGGGACGAAACCTCGGTGACGACATGGGTCACCCCGTGATCGGCCATCTCGCGGAGGATCCGCTGCATCTCGAAGGATTCGGGTGTGGTGTTCGGGGCGGGGACATGGTGTTCGCCGTAGCGGTAGTCGACGGTTCCGAGCACCCCCGCGGAATGGCCGGCGGCATGGAGGATCGCCTCCAGCAGATAGGTGATCGTCGTCTTGCCGTTGGTTCCGACCACCGCGATCAGGCAGAGTGCAGCGGAAGGGTGGTCGAAGAAATTGGCCCCGAGGCGGCCCAGAACCGGCCGGCTGTCGTGGACGCGTATCGAAGTGACGCCGGCCGGCGGGGCGAAGTCGCGCTCGTGGATGATGAAGCGGGCCCCGCGGGCGATGGCGTCTTCGATGAACCTGTGGCCGTCCGTCCGGATGCCGGGAATCGCGATGAAAAGACTCCCCGGCTCACACTGCCCCGAATTGTAGCAGACGGAACGGACTTCGCCGTCCGGATCGCCTTCGATCCCGAGGGTATCGATTCCCTTCATCAGCAGCGGAAGTCGCATCGGGACGCCTTTAAGAACCCATGCCGAAGGTGACGGTGCAGAGGCGCTTTTCCGGCCTGGATATCCCGGCTGCCGGGTTCTGGGCAATCGCCCAGCCGCTTCCGATCACACGCACCTCGATTCCCTTCTCCTTCGATTTCTTCAGGACCTCGCGAATGGTCATCCCCCGGAAATCCGGCACGACCGAGTCGTCCGATTCCACGACCGTCGGTGCCGTGAGGGGCGCGGCGGCGGAGGCGAGGCTCACCTGCATGTCACCGCTGACCGGCTTAACCTCTTCGAGAATAGCGTTTTCACGGATGTTCGTCCGGAAACAGGTCAGGAGCTGTTCGCCGATATTCTTGAAGACCGGGGCGGCGGCCACGCCGCCCCAGCGGTCGCGCTGCGGTTCGTCCAGGATCACCAGTATGGAGATCTGCGGGTTTTCGGCCGGAAAAAACCCCATGAAGGAGGTCTTGACCCGCTCGGTGGAGTAGACCTTCCGCGCGAAATCGAATTTCTGCGAAGTGCCGGTCTTGCCGGCGACGGCAACGTTCACGATTCGGGCATGCTTGCCTGTTCCGTCCTCCATGCCGACCACGTCGGTCAGGATGGCCGTCAGCCTTTTAGCCGTTTCGGCGGAGACGACCCGGCGAACCGGTGTCGGGCGGTGGGTCTCGACGAGGGAGCCCTTCCGGTCCATCAGTCCGCGGACGATGAAGGGTTTCATCAGCACCCCCTGATTGGCGATGCTCGACAGGGCCGTGATCAGCTGGATTGCGGTGACCGAGATCCCCTGGCCGAAGGCGATGGTCGCCGCATCGACCCGGGTCCAGTTTTCCACCGGCCGGAGCAGGCCAGCCGTCTCACCCGGCAGGTCGATGCCGGTCTTGGCGCCGAAGCCGAAATTGCGGATGTACTGGTAGAATTTCTCCTTGCCGAGTCTTTCGCCCACCTTGGCCGATCCGATATTGCTCGAATACTTCAGGATGTCGTGGAGAGAAAGGGCGCCGTGCCGCTTGTGCTGCGCCTCGTGGATCACACGGTTGGCGACGGCATAGCTGCCATTCTCGCAGTTGAACATGTCCGTTTCCTTGGCAACCCCCTCTTCCAGGGCGCCCGCCACCAGAAAGGGCTTGAAGGTGGAGCCCGGATCGAAGCAATCGGTGATCGCCTTGTTCTTCCCGGTCTGGGGGTCAACCTGGGTGAAACGGTTGGGATCGAATCCCATTTCGTTGGCGAGCGCTAGGATCTCCCCGGTGCGCGGATCCATGACGATCGCGAATCCTCCCTTGGCCCCCTTGTTTTTCACGGCGGCTTTCAGGTGGGATTCGACCATGTGCTGGATCCGGTTGTCGATGGTCAGGACGAGATTGTAATTCTCCTTCGTGGGGGTTTGGGGCCTCTCGACCCGGGGATAGAGTCGCTTCCCTTTCGCGTCCCGGGTCCAGATCAGTTTTTCGGGTGTCCCTTTCAGGTAGCGGTCGTACCGGAGTTCAAGCCCCTCGAGACCCGTGGCGTCCATGCCGACGAAGCCGATCAGATGGCCTGCCAACTCGCCGCTCGGATAGTAGCGCATCGGCTCCTTGATCAGGAAGATGCCTTCGGCGGCGAGCTCCTGGACGGCTGCCGCCTGCTCGGGGGCGATTCTCCGGGCGAGCCAGCAAAAGTTTTTCGATCCGGTCAGTTTCTTCTGGAGAGACGTCGGCTCCGTTCCGAGGATGGCGGCCAGTCGTCCGGCCACTTCACGGGGGTTGTTGATCTTGGAGGGATCGGCGCAGACGGAATCGGCCATGATGGTGGCCGCCAGCTTTTCGCCGTTCCGGTCGAAGATGATCCCCCGCTCGGGCTGCAGCTGCAGGGTCTGGGTGTGCTGCTTCTGGGCCAGGGACTTCAACTCCTTGCCGGAGAGGATCTGAAGTTGAAAGGCGCGCGAGCCGAGGGCGATGAACAGCACCAGGAAGAAAGCCAGCAGCGTGGCAATCCTGAATTTCATCCATTTTCGCGATTCGCCGGTCATTTCAGCAAGATCACCTGCGTCCTCTCCGGGTAGGTCATCTGCAGCTTCTCCCGGGCCATGGTTTCGATTCTCTGGGGCGATTTCAACGTGGCGAGTTCGACCTTCAGTTTCGTCTGCTCTTCCTTGATCTGCTCTGCGGCGCTCAGTTCCCGGGCGATCTGGTATTCGAGCTCCGTCATATGGATGTGGCTCCAGACATAGAGGAGTGCCACGGCCATCAGCACGGAGGCGACGAAGATCCACGTCGAATGGCCGATCCGGCCGGACGCATCGTCCTCTTCCGGGTGAACCCTCTGCTTGAGAACCTCTACGGCCTGCATGGTCAGATCCTCTCCGCCGTTCTGAGCTTGGCGCTTCTGGCGCGCGGGTTTTCGCGGATCTCTGCTTCGCCCGGAACGACCGGTCGTCTGGTGATCACCTTCATCACCGGCTTCCGGCCGCAGGCGCAAACGGGGAGATCGGGGGGGCAGACGCATCCCTTCTCCGCAGTGCGGAAAGCGTTCTTGACGATCCGGTCCTCCAGGGAGTGGAAGGAGATGACCGAGAATCGTCCCCCGGGCTTGAGGCGCCTCATGTCGCCCGCCAGCGCCCGCTCAAGCCCGGCAAGTTCGTCGTTCACGGCGATCCTGATGGCCTGGAAGGTCCGAGTCGCCGGATGGATCCGGTCCGTATCCGCACTTTTCGGCACGGCCCCGGCGACGACGGCAGCGAGGTCGCCCGTCGTCCGGATGGGGGAAAGTGCCCGCCGGGCCACGATCGTCCTGGCGACCCTTCCGGCCCATCTCTCCTCGCCAAACTCCCGGATGATCCCCTCCAACTCATCCGCCGAAAGCGTCTGGACGAGATCCTGCGCGCTTCGTCCCCGGCTCCGGTCCATCCGCATATCCAGAGGGGCGTCGAGGCTGAAGCTGAACCCCCTCTCCGCCGTATCCAACTGATGGGAAGAGATGCCGAGGTCGAGGAGGATCCCATCCACCGCTTCGATTTTGAGTCCCGAAAGAATGGTCTCCATGTCGGCGAAATTTCCCCTCACCAGGATCTTCCTGTCGCCGAAGGGCGCCAGTCGTTTCTCGGCTTCCCGGAGTGCATCCCCATCGGCATCGATGCCGATCAGCCGGCCGTCCGGTGCCGAACACTTCAGGATTTCAAAGGCATGCCCCCCGCCCCCGACCGTGCCGTCCAGATAGATGGCCCCGGGCCGGCATTGCAGGGAGGAGATCACCTCTGCGACCAGGACGGGTTTGTGGAAGAACTCCATGGCCAGTTGCCTTCATCAATGGACCGTTCTCCGACGCTCTAGATCCCCAGATCCGCCATATAGTCGCTGAAGCCGTCCAGGTTGTCCCCGCTCTTTTTCATCTCGGCCTCGAAGTTCTCCTTGCTCCAGATCTCGATGACCTTGATCATACCGGCCAGAACGATATCCTTCTCCAGTTTTGCGAATTCCCGGAGATTGGGCGGAATCAAAATTCGGCCCTGTCCGTCCAGCGTGCAGTCGACGGCGCCGGACATGAAAAAGCGCTGGAAGGCCCGGACCTCTTTCCGCAGCAGGGATTGGTGGGAGACCTTCTCTTCGATGATGCGCCACTCGTCAAAGGGGAAGACCATCAGATAGCCGTCCCAGTTGGTGATGACCAGGCGGTTGTCGTATTTTTCGGCAAAGACTTCACGGAGTCGCGAGGGGAAGATGACCCTCCCTTTATCGTCGATGGTATGGTAATACTGACCCCTGAAGACCGACATCGAGTGCTATTTCCTCCACAACCATCCACTTCACTCCACTTGGGAGCCAAGATAGAGGAGGAATTTCTCTTTGTCAAGGATTTTTTTTCACTTTTTTTGCTTGTTAATCTGGTATTTTAGGACGGCCTGGTTGTGCGCGGCGAGGCTCGACGAGAAGTGGTGGGATCCGTCGTTCTTCGCGACGAAATAGAGGTAATTGACTTGGGCCGGGTAGAGGGCCGCCCGGAGGGAATCGATGCCGGGGTTGGCGATGGGTCCTGGCGGCAAACCGTTGATCCTGTAGGTGTTGTGGGGGGTGTCCGACTGAAGGTGCTCCCGCCTGACCGCCTTGACGGGAGAGCCGTTCTGCTCGAGGTGGTAGACGGCGGTCGGGTCGCTCTGCAGTTTCATGCCCATCTTCAGGCGGTTGTGGAAGACGGCGGAGATCAGCGGTTTCTCGACGCCGTTTCCCGACTCCTTTCCGATGATCGAGGCGAGGGTCACCCACTCCTGAAGGGTCAAGCCGATCTCCCCGGCCCGCTTGCGCATCTCCGGCGTGACCTCCTTCCAGAACTGCCTGACGAGGATCCGCATGATCTCCCGCGTCGTCATGGAACGGTCCAGCCGGTAGGTGTTCGGGTAGAGGTACCCCTCGACGCTCTCCGCCTCGACGTCGAGGGAGGCGAGAAAAGAGCGATCGGCGGCAAGCGCCATGAACTCCTTCTCGTTGATCAGCTTGAAGGCGGCAAGTCTTTTTGCGACCTCGCCTGTGGTGATGTCCTCGGGCAGCGTCACGGGATACTCCTTGATCTCCCCCCGGACCAGCTTGTCGAGGATCTCCGTCGGCGCCATCAGGCCTGCGAGTTCATATTCACCTGCCCGGATGTGCCGGTTTGCCTTCTTCACCAGCGCCAGAGTCCAGAAAAAGGGGCGGAAGCGGACCAGCCCGCCCCGGTCGAGGATCTCCGTGATCTTGAGGAACCCCGCCCCCTTCGGTATGTCGATCGTGGCAGCGGCAGCGGAGGGATTGACCGGGGTTGTCGCATACCGGTAGAAGGCGACGAAGGTCAGAAGCAGGATCAGAAGCAGCCCGAGAACCCCCCCGTGCCTGAACAAGCTTTTCATACGGGCGACCAACGCCGGAAATGCGGGGATGGTCATGGGGCCGCCTCACCGGTCCTCCCGCTCTTCGCCGGCTCATCGAGATAGCCCTGGAGGATGATGGAGGCTGCCAGGCGGTCGACGATCCCTTTTCTCTTCTCGCGGCGCACGCCGGTCTCCCGGAGGAGTGCCTCTGCCTCCTTCGTGGAGCAGGTTTCGTCCCAGCGGATGACCGGAACGGAGAAACGGCTCCGCAGCCGCGCGATGAACCGGTCGACTTTCTCGCACTGGATCCCTTCGCTGCCGTCCAGCCGCAGCGGATAGCCGACGACGATCTTCTCCACGCCGAACCGCTCGACATAGCTGGCGATGGCCGCGATGTCGGTATCGCGATTCTTCCGGATGATGGTGCCGACCCCCTGCGCCGTCATCCCCAGTTCGTCGCAGACCGCAACGCCGATTCTCCGCCCGCCGTAATCGATTCCCAGTATCCTCATTTCCCAATGGCCTTTCCCGACCCTGAAAGGGCCTTCTCCCATGAAACGATCACCATTGTCAACCCATGGTCTCGGTTCTGCTCGCGACATGTTCTGCCCGCGCCGCTTGACACGACGCGGTATCCTTCCTATACTCGCGGCACCAAAGCGGGCTCCCCACCATCAGCGGGATCGGCGAAGCCGGAGCGACCGACGCATGTCGGGAGGACGATGGCTCCATCTGGAGGATTCATGAAGTACAACCCTGCAGTCCTGAGCTACTTTTTCGAAGGGGAGGTCGCCAAGAGCAACATCCGCATGCTGGCGCGGTTCATCATTGTGCTGGTCGTTCTGGTGACCTTCTACAGCGTCCTCTTCCACTTCCTGATGGCCTATGAGGGAAAGGAACATTCCTGGATCACCGGTTTCTACTGGACGCTCACGGTGATGACGACGCTGGGCTTCGGCGACATCACCTTCCATTCGGATCTGGGCCGCGTCTTCTCGATGGTGGTGCTTCTTTCCGGGGTCGTCCTGCTTCTCACCCTGCTCCCCTTTACCTTCATCAAATTCTTCTACGGCCCCTGGATCGAGGCCGAGGCGAGAAAGAGGGCACCGCGGGAGCTGCCGCCGGGGACAAAAGGCCACGTGATCATCACCAATTATGACGACGTGACCGCAGCGCTGATCGAAAAGCTCGACGATCACAGGCAGGGGTACGTGCTCATCGTGGAGAACCAGAAGCAGGCGCTGGAGCTGTACGATGCGGGCCTTCGCGTTGCGGTGGGGAACATCGACGATCCCGAGACCTACCGGAAAATGAGGGTCGACCAGGCTGCACTGGTCATGGCCAGCAGCCGGGACGAGATCAACACGAACATCGCCTTCACCGTCCGGGAAATGAGCGAAACCGTGCCGATCATCACGACCGCCGATTCCCCGTACTCCGAGAGCATCCTGACCATGGCCGGGAGTTCCCGGGTCCTGCAGCTCTATGAGATGCTGGGGCGCTCCCTCGCGACCTGGACGCTGGGCGGCGAGTGCCGGGCCAACATCATCAGCCGATTCGACGAATTGGTCATCGCGGAATTCCCGGTGCTGGGGACCCCCCTGGTCGGCAAGACCCTCGCGGAAAGCCGATTGCGCGAGAACTTTGGGGTAACCGTGGTGGGAATCTGGGAACGGGGAAGATTCGAGATTCCACTCGCCGAAACCCCGATCAACTCCACCAGCGTGCTGGTGCTGGCGGGTGCCGAGGCAAACCTGGCGGCTTATGACGAGGTCTACTCCTTCTATCATATCTGCAGCGTGACCGCGAACCAGGTGCTCATCGTGGGCGGTGGGCGGGTGGGGAATACCATCGCGGAGAATTTCCGGGAGAGGGAGATTCCCTACCTCATTATCGAGAAGAACCCCCGCAAGACGGAGCAGGAAGAGAGAAACTACGTCGTGGGCGACGCCGCGGACATCCGCACGCTCCAGAAGGCCTGGATTGAGAAAGCCC
The DNA here is from genome assembly GCA_021372695.1 of Deltaproteobacteria bacterium. The sequence continues at coordinate 41,175 of JAJFTY010000210.1, read as the reverse complement.
CTGCGGCGTTGATCACGACCCATGATGACGCCACGAACATCTATCTGACGAAGTACCTCCGGGGGCTCCGGCCCGATATGCAGATCCTCAGCCGGGCCAGCCTCGAACGCAATGTATCCACGCTTCACCGCGCCGGGGCCGATTTCGTCATGTCCTACTCCACCCTGGGGGCCGACGCCATTTTCAACTTTCTGAAAAACGAAGATACGCTGATGCTGGCCGAGGGGCTCAACATCTTCCACCTGAAGGTTCCGAAGGCGCTCGTGGGCAAGAGTCTAGCCGAATCGAAGGTCCGGGCGCTGACGGGCTGTTCGGTCGTGGGCATCAAATTCGAAGGGGCCATGATGATCAACCCCGACCCGTGGATGCCGATCCGGGAAAACTCGGAATTGATCCTGGTCGGCACCGACCCCGGGGAGAAAAAGTTCCTCCGTTGGTCAGAACCGTAGCGGCCGAATCCGGGGGAGTCTTGCGGCATCGGGCGCCATCTTTGCTGTTGTGAAAAGCAGGGGAGTCTGTTATTTTCCGGCCCATGAAACATCTCGTGATGGGAACGGCCGGCCACGTGGACCACGGCAAGACGGCGCTGATCAAAAGCCTCACTGGCGTGGACACCGACCGCCTCAAGGAGGAGAAGGAGCGGGGGATCACGATCGAACTCGGGTTCGCATCGCTCGCCCTCCCAGACGGCCGGACCCTCGGGGTCGTCGACGTCCCCGGTCATGAGCGGTTCGTCCGAAACATGGTGGCCGGCGCGGCCGGCATCGACTTGGTGGTCTTGGTCATCGCGGCCGACGAGGGGGTCATGCCGCAGACGCGGGAGCACCTGCAGATCTGCACCCTTCTGGGGATCCGGAAGGGACTGGTCGCCCTGACCAAGATCGACATGGTCGACCCCGAGTGGATGGAGTTGGTCCGCGAGGATGTCCGCACCTTTCTCCAGGGGACCTTTCTGGCTGATGCGCCGATCGTCCCGGTCTCTGCCCTGACCGGGGCGGGCCTGCCCGAACTGATCCTGGCCATCGGAAAGACGGCCGACGCCGTGGAGGAAAGTTTGGATGTCGGCATCTTCCGTCTGCCCGTGGACCGGGTCTTCACGATCAAGGGGTTCGGCACCGTCGTCACCGGAACACTGGCCTCCGGGAAGGTGACCGTGGGCGAGGAGGTGGAGATCTCCCCGATCGGGCTCCGCGCCCGCGTCCGGGGGGTCCAGGTGCACAACCGGACCGTCGAGACGGCCGAGGCGGGGCAGCGGACCGCGATCAACCTCCAAGGGGTCGAAAAGGAGGTCATCGAACGGGGGTATGTGCTGACCGGCCCCGGCGCACTCACGGCATCGCAGCGTCTCGACTGCCTCTACCGCCATCTGAGCGGCGTCCGGAAGCTGAAGAGTCGGACCCTGGTCCGGCTCCACACCGGGACCAGCGAGGTGATGGCCCGGATCATCCTCCTCGACCGTGACGAACTGGCGCCCGGGGAGGAGTGCTGCACCCAGCTCGTTCTGGAGACCCCGGTGGCCGTCGTGGCCGGCGACCGGTTCGTCATCCGCAGCTGCTCCCCGGTCACGACGATCGGCGGCGGCACGGTCGTCGATCCACTGCCCATGAAGCACAAACGCTCTTCTCCGGCGGTGCTCCGGGAATTCGACATCCTGGACCACGGGTCGGATGAGGAGAGGGTGACCGTCATCCTGGAGAGGGCCGGGATTGCGGGAATCGGGGAGAATCTGCTGATCGTCCGGACGGGCATCCGTGGCCGGGAGCTGCGCAGGCGCCTCGAAGGGATGTTTTCCGCAAGGCGGGCCGTGCTCGTCGACCGGGATGAGATGCGGGTCCTCTCCTCCCGGGTCTACGAGGCATTCCAGGCCGACATCCTCGGGGAACTCCGGGCGTACCATGAGCGGAATCCGCTCCGGGAGGGGCTCTCCCGGGAGGAGCTGCGAACCACGCTGGACAGAGGTGACGGCGCCGGGCAGAAGATCTTCACGATGGCCCTCCGGGACCTCGAGAAGAGGGGGGCGATCGTCGCCGAGAAAGATCTGATCCGCCTTTCGGGGCACAGCGTTCGTCTCAAAGGGGAGATGGAGGAGCTGCGGGAGGAGCTCTCCCACCTCTACCGGAACGCGGGACTGGCGCCGCCAACGGTCCGCGAGGTCCTGGAGCGGTTCCCGGACCGGAAAAAAGAGGTATCGAGCTGCATTCAGGTGATGACCCGGGAAGGCGTCCTGGTCCGGATCAGCGAGGATCTGAATTTCCACGGGGATAGCCTGGCGAAGCTCCGGGAGGATTACCGGCAGCTCCTCCTGCGCGACGTGCAGGCGACGCCGGCGAGCTTCAAGGAGTTGACCGGGCTCTCGCGGAAGTTCATCATCCCGCTGATGGAGTATTTCGACATGACCAAGCTGACCATGCGGGCGGGCGACCACCGGATCCTCCGGGAGAGGCCGGAGAAATGAGCTCCGACGCGAACGGCGACCGTTTCCGGATTTCGGTCTATGACGGAAAGGGATTTTCCGAGCAGGAGGAGCGTCTCATCCCCGAGATCCCCGTTGCGGTCTATCTCAACGATCGCAAGGTGATCACGATCGCCTGCGCGGGTCTGCACGTGGATGAGTTGGCCGTGGGTTTCCTCCGCTCGGAGGGATTCCTCCGGACGCAGGCGGATCTGGGCGGAGTCGAGGTCTCTCCCGACAGAACAGCGGTCCGGGTCCGGACGGTCGCGGAGATGAAGGTGGTCGATCCAGAGCCGGCGGGAAGGACGCTCGCCTCGAGCGGTGCCCGCGGCTTCGGCGGGGCGGTTGGGTATCCGGCCGTGAAGGTGTCGGGTGGGGTGTCGCTTGCACCGCAGGAGGTCTTCGACCTGATGGATCGATTTCTCGGGCAGGCCTGCCTGCACGAAGAGACCGGTGGGACCCATGCCGCGGCTCTGGTCCGGAACGGGGAGATCCTGGTCGTCCGGGAGGATATCGGGCGGCACAATGCGATTGACATGCTGGGAGGCTATGCGCTGCTCCGGGGCGTGGAGTGTGGCGGCGCGGTGATTCTCAGGACCGGCCGCGTCTCATCGGAGATCGTGCACAAGATTAGGCGGTTGGGCGTGCCTCTCGTCTGCTCGCTCTCGGTCCCCACGACACAGGCTGTCGTGATGGCGAAAGAGGCGGGGATGTCGCTGATCGGTTCGATCCGGCGGGGCCGAATGAAAATCTATTGCTGAAAGAAAAGTGGGTGTGGATGTGGCTGAAAAAAAGATTTACGTAAACGATATCAGGTCGGGCGACAGGGTCAACGAGGTTTTTCTCGCCGGAGAGAAGAATCTCGCCTATTCTCAGAAGGGTGCTCCCTACCTGAATATCCGTCTCAAGGACCGGACGGGCGACGTGGACGGGAAGGTGTGGGACAATGCGCTCGCATGGGACAAGGCGTTCAAGAAGGGGGATCTGATCCGCATCCAGGCGAGGGCGCTCTCATTCAAGAATGCGGTCCAGCTTTCGATCGCAGAACTGCGGAAAGTGGATGACAGCGAGGTCGACCTCGCGGACTTCTTCCCGGTGGCCAGAGGGGATCGCGAGGCGATGTTCGCGGAGATTCTGGCCTATTGCGAACAGGTGAAGATCCCCTGCCTCGCAGCGCTGTTGCACGCTTTTTTCCGGGATGAGAAGATTGCCGGATTGTTCAAGAGGGCGCCGGCGGCCAAGGGGTTCCACCACGTCTACATCGGCGGACTTCTGGAGCACACCCTGTCGGTCGTCCGGCTGCTGGACCGGACGGCAGCCCACTATTCGGGAGTCAACCGGGATCTGCTGATCGCCGGAGGAATCCTCCACGACATCGGGAAGATCTATGAGTTTTCCTTCGACCGGATCGTGGAGTACAGCGACCCGGGACGCCTGGTGGGCCACATCGTGATGGGCGTGGAGATGGTCGACGCAAAGATCGCGGCAATCCCCGATTTCCCCGAGCAGACGGCCATGGAGCTCCGCCACCTGATTCTGAGCCACCACGGCGTCCTCGAATACGGTTCCCCCAAGCGGCCCAAAACCCTGGAGGCGCTGATCGTCCATTACGTGGACGATCTCGACGCCAAGGTGAACGCCTTCCAGGAGTTCATCCGCGAGGCCCGCGGTGAGGAGTCGGACTGGACGCCCTACCACAGGCTGTTCGACCGGTACATCTACAAGGGGCGGAGGCCGGATGTTCCGGAAGAGGGCGGGCAGACCCCTCCGGAAGATCTCGTCTGATCCGTCCGCTCCCGGAGGCGGCGCCGAAAAGGCCTGCTATGAGGGCTTGCCCCTCTTCCCCTTCAGGGGGGCATGACGTTCCGCCCGCGCCGACTCATCGACGCATCCGCATTCACATTTGCAGCCGTTCGCACAGGGCTCACAACAGTAGACGACGCCGCCTCTCTTAAAGGCCTTGTCGCCGACGATGCAGCCGCACTGGGGGCACATCTGATTCGCCATTTCCAATCTCCTCCCGGATCGTTCCATGTTTGGTGACCTGCAATGTTCGGCAGATCTTGAATCCAATCTACTGGTCCCTCCGGTTGCGATCAATGAGGAGCGAATGGAAGCATAATGATAAGCGATCCCTCTTGTTTGCACCGACTCCCGCACCATTCCGTCTCCGTCCATGGAATCCTTCAAAAACCATGCAATCTCGTATGATAAAATCCGTTTACAAAATGGAGGGATGTTCTATAATCCTTCCACGTCTCGGGCAATGACCATCATCCCGTACATCCCTATCCTTTGAAGAGGCCATCATGGATAAGACCCTTCGCATTCTCATGCTGGAAGACAACCCGGCCGATACCGAACTCATCCAGTTCGAACTGAGCGAGGCACGGATCGACTTTGCCGCGAAGGTGGTGATGACCGAAGAGGATTTTGTCCATGGACTTCAGACGTTTTCTCCGGACGTTATCCTTTCCGACTATGATCTTCCCCGCTATACCGGTGCGTTGGCGCTGGCCGAAGCGAAAAAGCGATGCCCGGATGTCCCCTTCATCCTGGTGACCGGGGCGGTGAGCGAAGATCGGGCGATCGAAATTCTGACCAGCGGGGCCAAGGATTATGTCATGAAGAGCCGCCTGAACAGGGTCGTGCCGGCCGTTCGAAGAGCCCTGGAGGAGGCGGAGGAACATCGGGCACGAAAGAAGGCGGAAGAGGAGGTTCGGGCGGCGTCGCTCTATTCGCGCACCCTCATCGAGGCCAGCCTCGACCCGCTGGTCACCATCAGCCCGGATGGAAAGGTCATGGACGTCAACAAGGCCACTGAGGAGGCTACCGGCGTTCCCCGCGATCAGATGATTGGCACCGATTTTGCCGATTATTTTACGGAACCAGAAAGAGCGCGGGCAGGCTATGAGAAGGCCTTCTCGAACGGTTCCGTCAAGGATTATCCGCTTGCATTGCGCCACGTTTCGGGCGAGATCACGGATGTCCTCTACAATGCGACGACCTACGCCAACGAAGAGGGCGAGGTGAAAGGTGTCTTTGCCGCAGCGCGCGATGTCACGGAACTCAAGCGGAAGGAGACCGAACTCTGGGAGGCCCATAGAGACCTGGAGGAGCAGGTTCAGAAACGGACTGCCGCGCTGGAATTCGAAATCGTGGAACGCATGGCGGTCGAGAAGGCGCTACGCGAGAGTGAGCGGCGTGAGCGGGAACGGGCAGTGGAGCTCGAGGCGCTCCTGGATGCCGCCCCGACCCCCGTTTTTATCGCCCATGACCCGGACGCCCGTCACCTCACCGGCAACCGCGCTGCGGACGACCTCCTGAAAATGCCGCCCGGATCGGAGACTTCCCTGAGCGCGCCCGCCGAAGTCAGGCCCCGGCATTTCCGGGCGATGAAGGACGGGCGGGTGCTCGGCAATGAAGAGCTGCCCGCCCAACGGGCCGCCCGCGGCATCCAGGTGCGTGACTTCGACTTCAGCCTCGTCTTCGACGACGGCACGATCCGCCATGTGCTGGGCTACGGCACACCCCTGCGGGACGAAAAAGGGGAGCCGCGCGGCGCAGTCCACGTGCTCGTGGACATCACCGAACGCAAGCTGGCCGAGGAGGCGCTCAGGGAGAGCAAGGAGCGATACCGGGAGCTGGTTTCGAATGCGAACAGCATCATCATCCGGATGGACAGGACAGGCACGATCACCTTTTTCAACCTATATGCCCAAAAGTTCTTCGGGTATGCCTTGGAGGAGATCCTGGGAAAGAACGTGAGAATCCTCCTTCCTCCATCCCGGGATAATGGGAAACGTCTGACGGACATGATGGACAATATCCTGAAGAGCCCCGATGACTTCGAAGAAAACTACAATGAAAACGTGCGGAAGAACGGGGAATCCGTCTGGATCTTATGGAGGAACAGGGCGATCCGGGACAGGGACGGGAATATCGTCGGAACCCTTTCCATCGGGAACGACATGACGGAGCGCCGGCGGGCGGAAGAGGCGCTTCAGGAGAGCAGGGAACGGCTGCGGTATGCACTGGAAATCAGCCATACCGGCGCCTGGGATCTCAATCTGAGGGACCATAGAGCATCGAGATCCCTGGAGCATGACCGCATCTTCGGCTACAAGGAATTGCTCCCCGAGTGGACTTATGAAATGTTCCTCGATCATGTGCTGCCTGAGGACCGGGGCGAGGTGGATGCCAGGTTCCGAGAGGCGGCAGAGACGGGAAAGGATTGGAATTTCGATTGCCGCATCCGGCGAGCCGACGGAGAGGTCCGCTGGATATGGGCGTCAGGCAGCCATCGCAGGGGCGCCGACGGCAAACCGCTGTGGCTGACGGGGATCGTGCAGGACATCACCGAACGCAAACGGGCGGAGGAGGAGCTTCGGAAGAAGGCCCGCGCCACGCAGACGCTCGGGTGACCTGATCCGCGTCGTCTCCGCCCGCATCCCAGCCCACCGCTATCGGATCAGTAACGGAAGAGGGCGGCCAGATCGCCCCTGTCCGGCATCTTCTCCGGCGGCAGGGTAAAGACCGTTCCTCCGTTCAGAAAGGCCTGGATGGCCGCCAGTTCCAGGAGATCCTCGCCTGCCTCCTCCTGATCGCACTGCTCGACAGCGCCACTCTCCGCATGGAAGGTTCCCCACCGTCGGCGTCCCGACGCGACGAAGAGGATGCCGACGCGTCCATGGACGGCGGCGGGGACGATCTCCCCGAGATCGGCGGAGGTCAGACCGGTTCCCGAAGATTGCCGGTACTGGTCGAGGGCCATGTTGGCGGCCGTCTGAAAGAAAGGGCTCAGGATCTTCCAGGCCGACCGGTGCAGCGCTTCGGCGCTGATCCCTTCCGGATTTCCCGGGATCCCCTCTTCGATCAGCCGTGGATAGGTGTTGGCCTCGCCGTAGATGGGAAAGAGGTATTCGACGCCCGTGAGAATGAGAGGCGCGTTCTCCTCCTTGAGGAGGTCGTGCAAACCGCGGTCGATCAGGCGGAAATACTTCAGGAGATTCTCTTTCGCATCGGACGCGACCCCTCCATGCCCGGAAACCATGGCCATGCCTGTGGAGCTGCCGGCGGAGCCGGCGCGGAAGCGCACCTGCTTGTCGAATCCGTCGATCTGCAGTGCTTCATCGAGACTTTTGGGAACCGTCTCGATCTCGATTTCCTGGATGCTCGACTTCGTCCCTTCGAGAAGCCTCACCGCCTTCTGGCTCAGGGCAAGGATATAGAACCGCTTGTCGCCGCCAAAGAGCGGCAGGAGAGGTTTGATGTGAAAATGGTCGGCCACCGTAATCAGCTCTTCGAAGGCCTCGGGAAGGCGAAAAGTTCGGAAATGGTCCGCCGAAAGGAAAAGCGCCAAGCCATCGCTCTGCCTCCGCCAGAAGAGGACATTCCCCGGCAGCGCCTGGGCGGGTTCCAGAAGTGTTTTGATCTCAGGCGGACGCAACCCTGCGGCCAGCAGCTTCTCCTCCGCGCTGCGGAGGAGATTCTTGAAGCGGATTTGGTTCTGTTGGCTCTCCGCGCCGGTGCGGAAGGTCGGCATGAAGATCGAAACGCACAATCCCCGGTGTTTCTCCATCAATGTCTTCAACTCATCGCGTGATAATGCATCCATCGGTTCGTCTCCCTTCTTACGTGGGTGAACCCTCCTGGCGGAGGGGATGCAGAAGATGATCCGGACGGCCCGTTCAGGGGAAGATCCGCGCCCTATCCGCGGAACCGGCCGGAAAAGACCGGAACGCCATTCGAGTAAAAGATATAGAATCCGCCGGGACAAAGCAAATCATTTCTTGTGCGGTCACGCGGCAAATGGTAGGGAACCTGCGACCGCGAATCGGTGAGTTTCCCCTTTGCAAGGGCTTTGAATCGTGATAGAAGCCGCCCTTCGTTGACCCCGTTCTCCGCGATCCTGGGCCTTTGCCCGTGGAGACGGCGGAAAATGGATCTCCGGGGGATGTTGCGGGCGGAAAACGCGGGAAATGGGTGGATCATGATGAAGGGGATTCAGGAAATCGGCGGGCCAGGAGCAGGGCCGGTCGCCGGGGAATGGGCGGACTGGAAATGGCAGTTCCGGAACCGCGTCCGCTCCCTTCGGCAACTGGCTTCGGTGTTGAACCGGCCGGTTGCATCGCTTGCCGCGTACAGCACCGTCCTGCGGACCTATCCCATGGCGATCACGCCCTATTACCTGTCGCTGCTCGACCCCGCCGATGAGAGCGACCCGCTCCGTCGGCAGTGCTTTCCCGACGCCCGGGAGGTCACCTTTTCCCTGGGCGGCGTCCCCGATCCGCTTAACGAGGAGGCGGAGATGCCCGTTGACGGGCTGGTCCACCGCTATCCCGACCGTTGTCTTGCGATCGTCACGGAGGTCTGCGCCGTCTACTGCCGGCACTGCAACCGCAAGCGGCTGTGGCGAGTGCAAAAGTCCGGTCGGACCCGGGAGAGGCTGCAGAGGATGGTGGATTACGTGGCCCGCACGTCTGCCCTCCGGGAGGTGATCATCTCAGGGGGTGATCCCCTGCTGCTCTCCGAGAGACTCCTGGAGTGGTTCCTGGGAGCCCTCCGGGCGATCCCCCACGTGGAGGTCCTCCGCATCGGGAGCCGCGCGCCGGTCACGCTGCCGATGCGGATCACACCCGAGCTCTGCGCAATGCTCAAAAGGCATCGGCCACTCTGGTTCAACACGCAGTTCAATCATGTGCGCGAGATCACGGAAGAGTCGAGGAAGGCCTGCGAGATGCTTCTCGAGGCCGGGATCCCCGTCGGAAACCAGTCGGTCCTGCTTCGGGGGGTGAATGACGACTACGAATCGATGCGCGACCTCCTCTACGGCCTGGAGCGCATTTCGGTCCGTCCCTACTATCTGTTCCAGTGCGATCCGGTCCGGGGAACCGACCACTTCAGAGCCGAGATCTGGACGGGCATGGAGATCATGGAGAGGCTTTGGCGAAACATCTCGGGCCTCTGCCTCCCCAGGTACGTGCTTGATTGTCCGGGCGGGCGAGGGAAGATTCCCTTCCAGCCCTTCTCCCTGCTTCCTGAAAAGAGGCAGGGCGGTAAACATTCTTTTGACAAGAGACGACAATTGGACTAGGAAATACGCAAGGATGTGAGCCCGCCCCTCTCCGGATCCTCTAGGAGGGGTGGCCTGCATTTACAATTGCGTTGAGCGGGACGGGTGAGGGAAACTTTAGCAGGCAGGCGCTGCATCAGCTGCCGGATTCATTCGACAAGGAGAATGCCACCCCATGTACACAGCGAGCGATTTGAGAAAAGGACTGCGGATCAAGATCGACAATGACCCCTACATCGTGACGGAATTCAATTTCGTCAAACCGGGCAAGGGCCAGGCCCTCTACCGCTGCAAACTGAGGAACATGATCAACGGGAACCAGTTCGAGCGGACGTTCCGGTCTGTGGACGTATTCGAGGAGGCTGATCTGCAGGAGAAGAAGATGCAGTACCTCTACAAGGAAGAGGGAAAGTACGTCTTCATGGACAACCAGAGCTATGAGCAGGTCTACCTCACCGATGATCAGATCGGCGACGCGAAGAATTTCCTCCTGGACAATATCGAGGCGGAGGTTCTCCTGTTCGAAGACAAGCCGCTCGGGATCAGTCTGCCCAACTTCATCGACGTGGTCGTAACCAAGGCCGATCCCTGGGCCAAGGGCGATTCCGTGTCGGGAAATACCAAGCCCGTGACGGTCCAGACGGGCTACCAGCTCCAGGTTCCCCCCTTCATCGAAGAAGGCGAAAAGATCCGGATCGACACACGAAGCGGCGAGTACCTCACCCGCGTCAAGGGATGACGGTCGAACGGACGAGATGATTTTCGAAAGAGGCGGGATGGTCGGGGACGACTCCTGGGATCTGGCGCGCCGGGGCGACGCGCTCCTGCTGCGCGACCGGATGATCCGGGCGATCCGCCGCTTCTTCCAGGAGCGGGATTTCCTCGAGGTCGAAACACCCCTCCGGATTCCGGCGCCAGCGCCGGAATCCCACGTCGATGCCGTCGCCTCCGATGGGTGGTTCCTGCACACCTCCCCGGAACTGTGCATGAAGAGGCTCCTGGCGGCAGGATTCCCGCGGATCTTCCAGCTCTGCAAATGCTTCCGGGCCGAGGAGCGCGGCGACCGGCACCTGCCCGAATTCACGATCCTCGAGTGGTACCGCGGGGGGACGGACTACCGGACCCTGATGGATGACTGCGAGGCATTGGTTCAGGATGTTGCCGCGGCGCTGAATCTGGGCAGCGCGCTCCCATGGCAGGGCCGGGAGATCGATCTTAAGGCGCCGTGGGAGCGGATCACCGTCAGTGAGGCCTTCGCAAGGTACACGAAAACGACGGCTGCGGAGGCTCTGAGCAGGGACCGTTTCGATGAGATTCTGACCGCCGAGATCGAACCCCATCTGGGCGCCCGCCGGCCCATTTTCCTGTACGAATACCCTGCCGAACTGGGAGCCCTGGCGCGGGCGAAGGAGGGAGATCCGAGGGTCGCCGAACGTTTCGAGCTCTACATCGCCGGAATGGAGATGGCCAATGCCTTTTCCGAACTGACGGATCCCGGCGAGCAGCGACGGCGTTTCGAGGCCGCTGCCCATGACCGGCAGCAAACCGGGAAACTTCCCTATCCCATGCCGGAGCCATTTCTTGCCGCCCTTTCGCAGATGCCCCCTTCTGCGGGAATCGCCCTCGGTGTGGACCGTCTCGCCATGCTCTTTGCCGACAAACGCCGGATCGACGAGGTGGTCGCCTTTACGCCGGAATCCCTGTGAGGCCCGGCCCAGTCCGCTTCGACCGTTGCCGCTCATCGGTTCTTGACAAGCCCCGGCTTTTCCATTAGATGTAGTTCCGTCTTTCCCATCTTTGCTCATCAGAAGGAGATCGAACGTGAATGAAGTTACGTCCATGGCGGCGATGAATCTGAAGGGAAATTTTCATGGCAGTGTTTTCGACATGGTGGCTCACGCAGGATTCGTCGTTCAACTGGTCCTACTGCTTCTTCTGCTCTTCTCCATCATCTCCTGGGCTATCATCCTGATGAAATATTTCAGCATTCGGAAAATTGCGCAGGAGAACGACAATTTCATGAATGCGTACATGAAGAGTACGAAGTTATCGGAGATCCTCCCCGAGGCGAAGAAGTACCGGAATTCGACGCTGGCGGAGGTATTCCGGGCCGGCTATGCGGAGCTTGCAAAGATCTCCCGAGCGGTCCGTGGAACGCCTTCGGGCAAAGAGGCAGCGGAAGCCGTGGGTCCGGTTCCGGAAATCGGCGGAGTCGACAACGTGGAGCGGGCGATGAACCGCGCCAGCGGGACGGAGACGGGCAAGCTTGAATCCGCCCTCGGGTTCCTGGCGACCACCGGGAGTGCCAGCCCCTTCATCGGCCTCTTCGGGACCGTATGGGGCATCATGGACACCTTCAAGGAGATCGGCGCCCGCGGTTCGGCGACGCTGGCCGTTGTGGCGCCCGGCATCTCTGAGGCGCTCATTGCCACGGCGGCAGGCCTTGCCGCCGCAATTCCCGCCGTCATCTTCTACACTTACTACCTGAACCGGATCAAGGGGATGAGCCTGGAGATGGACAATTTTTCTTCGGAGCTGCTGAACATCGTCGAACGGTTTTACGTGAAGAATTGAGTGCGATGAGGACTACAAGGCGCAGAGATCGAAACGGTGACCGGCCGATGGCGGAGATCAATGTCACACCCCTGGTGGATGTGATGCTCGTGCTCTTGATCATCTTCATGGTGACGGCGCCGATGCTCCAGATGGGGATCGACGTCAACCTGCCCCGTGTGAAAGCGAAGAGCGTGGATGTTGCCGAGGAAAAGCTGGTGCTCACGATCAACGGCGCCAAAGAGGTCTTTCTCAACAAGAGCCGGATGCCGCTTTCCGAACTGGGCACAAAGCTCGATTATATCCTGAAGGCGCGGATCGAACGCGAGGTCTATCTGCGTGCGGACCGGAACGTTCCCTACGGGTTCGTCGTCGAAGTCATGGCCGAGGTCAGAAAGGCCGGCGTGGACAAACTGGGGATGATTACCGAGCCGCCTGAGGAATCCAGGTGATGTCACGGGTCGAGAACGAAAGAAACGAGGGAAGCCGCCTGAACGGCATGATCCTCCTTTCGCTGCTGATTCACACCGTGGTCCTCCTGCTCCTCTTCCTCACCCCCTCTTTCCCCTCTCCGAAATTGACCTTCGGGCCGGTCTACACCGTTTCCCTGGTGAACCTCTCTGCCACGATGCCGGAGCGCAAAAGCGTGACGGCCCCGGCAAAGGAGCTCATGGAAGCCGCGCGCACCGAGCCGGTCCAGAAGAAACGTGTGGAGCCGGAGCAGGCCATTCCCATTCGCAGCTTGGAGAGCAAGAAAAAGCAACCGCAGCCGGATCAGACCCTGGAGAAGGCGATGGCGGAGATCCGGAGACGCGCCGCCGCTACACCAGCGACCTCCACGGCTCCGAAAACCGCCGCGCCGGCCTCTCCGGAGGCCGCAGCCACGCCCGCCCCATCCCCGGCGGCAGCCGGGGAGGCGGACATGGAAGCGAGGATGAGGGCCTACTATGCGATGATCTGGTCCCGGATCAAGGGGAAATGGGCGCTGCCCCAGGGAATCCTGCCGGGTGAGCAGCTCGAGGCCGTGCTCGACGTCACCATCCTCCGCAGCGGAGCGGTCACGGAGATGAATTTTGAGAAAAGGTCGGGAAACCGCTATTTCGACGATTCCGCGCTGAAGGCGATTCAAAGAGCCGCCCCTTTTCCGCCGCTTCCGGCCTGGGTCAGCGGGCGCAGTCTCGATGTGGGGATCCGGTTCCATTCGTCCGAACTACGGTCCTGAAAGGCCTCTTTGAAAGGAATGACATGCGCGATCTCAAACATGGGGTGATTTCGATCCTCGTTCTGCTCCTGCTGATCTCCTCGGGTCCAGCTGACGCCAAGGTCTACATCGATATCGATTCCCCTTCTTTCCAGAAATTCCCCATTGCCGTGGTCGATTTCAAACCCCTCAAGCCCGGTGCGGAAAAAAACGATCTACCTCTCTGGTTCTCCGACACGCTCTCCCGGGATCTGGCGATGACGGGCTACTTCAACGTACTGGACCGCCGGGCCTTTCTCGAAGACCCGAAGGCGGGGATTACGGCGGAGGGGACCCGTTTCGAGGAGTGGACGGTCATCGGCGCCGAATACCTGATCAAGGGGGGATACCAGACCGATGGCCGGGAACTGACCACGGAGTTCCGGCTGTTCGACGTGGTGCGCGGGGAACTGGTCGTCGGAAAGAGATACGTGGGAAAACCGGATGACCGCAATCGGATGGTGATGCAGTTCATCAACGAGGTCCTTCTCGCCCTCACCGGCGAGGCGGGCCTGTTCGATACGCGCATCGCCTTCGTCCGGAAAGGGGATTCATCCGCCGATATCTATTCGATCAACTTCGACGGTTCCGACCTCCGGAGGATCACCAGTTTCAATGCCCTGACCCTCTCACCGCGTTGGTCTCCCGACGGCCGGTTTCTGGCCTTCACCTCCTACAAGGACGGTAATCCGGATATCTACGTCCGGGATCTGGGGAGCGGCTCGACGCGCAAGGCCGCTTTCTATCCGGGGCTGAACCTTCCCGGGTCCTGGTCCCGGGATGGTTCCCGGCTCATGGTGAGCCTGAGCCGGGATGGGAACCAGGAGATCTACGACATGAACGTGGGCAGCGGTGTGCTCCAGCGGCTGACTCGTGATTTCGCCATCGATGTTTCGCCCGTCCGCTCCCCGGACGAGAGGCGGATCGCCTTTGTTTCCAACCGTAACGGCTCTCCGCAGGTCTACGTCATGGATTCGGACGGCGGCAACATCAGGCGGCTGACCCTGGAGGGCAATTACAACACCTCTCCGGCCTGGTCGCCCAAAGGGAAAAAGATCGCCTATGTGGGATCCGTCAACGGCCGCTTTCAGCTCTTTCTGATAGACGCAGAGGGGGGCGAGCCCCAGCAGCTGACCTCGGACGGCATGGACCGTGAATCTCCTTCCTGGTCGCCGGATGGGCGGTATCTGGTCTACAGCGTCCAGGGCTATGGCCGGAACCGGATCGAGATCATGAACGTGGGCGGGCAAAACGTGCGGGTGTTGTACGAGGGCGGGGACCGCTGCCAGAGCCCATTCTGGTCCCCCCACCTCAGATGATTCGAAAAAAAACCATTTTTTGGTTGATTTTTAGAGGCAGGAGTGGTTAGTTTCACCGCATGGAATTTATTGAACCGACCAAACTTTATTGTGAAAAGAAAGGAGAATCATGATGAGAAGGAATTCGGTATGGGTTGGGCTGGTTGCCCTTGTATTGTGTTTTTCCGTTGTATTCCTGACCGGTTGCGCCAAGAAGTCGGCGCTCAAGGAACAGGCCGTGGTGACGCAGGAGCAGAAGCCGGCAGCCCAGGCACCGGCCGTCGCAGCGCCCGCAGCGCCGTCCGACGACGCCGCAGCCCGGGAAAGGGCCCTGCGGGAGCAGGCCCTGAGGGATGCCGCTGCGCGTGAGGCGGCCGAGAGAGCGGCCAAAGAGGCGGCTGAGAGGGCGAAGAAGGAAGCGGCGGCAAAAGCGGCTGCGATCCTCAAAGAGCTCCAGATCCCCGACATCAACTTCGATTTTGACAAGTACAACCTGAAGCCTCTGGCTCAGACGGCCCTCAAGGATGGTGCCGCGGCTTGGCTGAAGTACCGCGACTACAAGATGGTGGTCGAGGGGCACTGCGACGAGAGAGGCACCGAGGAGTACAACCTGGCGCTGGGCGAGAAGCGTGCCATGGAAGCGGCAAAGTTCCTTGCCGACCTGGGCATCGAGAAAGACAGGATCAAGACCATCAGCTACGGCAAGGAGATGCCTCTGGACAAGGGCCATGACGAAGCGGCTTGGGCGAAGAACAGACGGGACCATTTTGTCATTTTCCCGCCGGTGAAATAAGATCGTTTCTGTAATCCAAAACGACGAGGACGGCAGGACGAGTGATGGATCTGCCGTCCTCCAGAAAAGAGCGGTCCGGTGAGTCCCGCGATTCGGCGCGATTCACCGGACCCTTCGACTTTTATCCGCCGGCATTCGAAACGTCGTTGCTGCGTGAGCGTTTTTGGGGGAGGGGTCGTGCGAAGGTTTCAGCCGATTTTTTTTGCAATCCTGCTTCTGACCATGGCCGGGTGCGCCACGACCGATGACCTGCGCCGGGTCCACGGCAACCTCGACCGGCAGATCCAGGTGACCAACGAAAAGGTCGCAGCCGTCGAGCAGGGATTTGCGCCGCTCAAAGCGGAGATTGCGGGCGTCCGCGGCGAGATTCCCAAAGCGGTCCAGGAGGCGGTCCAACCGCTCAGGACGAGCCAGGCGGAGAGTCGTGCGGAGATCACCGACATCCGGGAGCAGATCCAGCAGATCCGCGGTGCGATCGATGGCCTCCGCCGCGATATCGCTTCAGTCTCATCCAAGGTGACCGGCAAGCGCGAAGACGAGGAGAAGGCGCTCAAGGAGAAGCTGGACAAACTCACCTTCAGGATCAACTTCATCGAAAATTTTCTGGGGATCGGCAAGAGCGAGGAACCCGCGCCACCGCCCGCGGGAAAGCAGCCTGCGGCGGCATCGCCCGCAGCGGCACTGCCCGCGACGCCGGCAGCGCCCCCGACGCCCGCTGGGGTGCTGGCGAAGGAGCCGGCCGCAAAGGCGAAGGCGACGGACAAGGAATCCCTCTACAATGCAGCCTACGAGCTCTTCAAAGAGGCGAAGTACGACAAGTCGCGGGAGGCCTTCGAAAGCTTCCTCAAGCAATACCCGGACACCGAATTTTCAGACAACGCCCAGTTCTGGATCGGCGAGTGCTACTACTTCGAGAAGAAGTACGAAAAGGCGATCGTCGAGTATGACAAGGTGACCAAGAACTTCCCCGAGGGGAACAAGGTTCCCTACGCCCTCCTCAAAGAGGGCCTCTCCTTTCTGAAATTGGGGGACAAGGCCAGCGCCAAGCTCCTCCTGCAGCAGGTGATCAAGGATTTTCCCAACACAAGCCAGGCCCGCATCGCCCGGGCGAGGCTTCTTGAGATCAAATGATTCGGAGGGCGTTCGGGACTTGAAGCGGCGGTTTCTTCCCGTGTTCTGAGCCCGGAACCGGGGCTCAGGGTCCGAGGAGGATCGGAGTGACGCCATCCGGAATCTGCAGCGGGAATGATCCCGGATCGGCCGCGATCATCCGGAGCTCCGTGTGGCGAATGGTCAGGAGAACGGACGCATCTTGGCGGATCGTCAACTGCTGCGGCAGAAACCCTGCACCGACGCGGATATGGTCCGCAAACTCCGCCGTGTAGGCGACCTCACCCTCGTCTGCGAATGTCTCGATGCGGACCAGCCATCCCTTCTCCGGATCGATCCAGAGTGAGCGTGTTTTTCTGCCGGAAAGATACTGGTCGACGCGGTAAAGCCCCCCTTCCGGTTCCCCCCCTTGCGAGAACCTCTTCTCTCCATCATCCGGAGGTACCCCCATCAGCAGCGAGACCATATCCGCCGCCGGTATGGAAACGGACAGGAAGCGCGAGAGGTTGCCCGGCGTGGCGCGGCCGGTGTAGAAGGCATCCTTCCCCGGAAGAAAGACGCGGAGTTCGCCTTGGGCGATCGAGAGGTAGAAGTCCGGGGGACCCATCAGCGGGATCGATTCCGCGCGGAGAAACGCCGGTCTTTGCACCATCAACGCCACCTTCAGCGGGTAGCGCTCGCCATGGCGGTCGATGACGATCCGGGTCGTTGCGGTGAACGGGCCCGAGCCGGGGGAGGAAGCCGCAAGCGCCCGGAGGGCAGCCGCGGGTGAATCGGGGAAGACGGCCGGGAGCCCGGTGGGCCCATGGCCAGCGCAGCCGGAGAGGAGGAGGCCGAGGGCTGCGATCCGGAACACGGCTTTGAGTGAATTCATTTCGGCTGTTCCGATTTCTTAATCTGTTCGGTTTCCTGGCGTTTTTTCTTCAGGGGTTCGCTATCGGGGTTGAGCCGGATGGCCCGGTCGTAAGCGTCGGCGGCCTCCGGGAGACGCCCGGCCCGGAGATAGGCGTCCCCGAGGTGTTCAAGGATGGCCGCATCCTCCGGCAGGATCTGCGCTGCCTCCTTCAGGTACCGGATCGCCTCCTCCAGTTTGTCCTTGCGGAACAGGACCCATCCCAGCGAATCGATCATGTAGCCATTCCCCGGTTTCAACTCGAGCGCCCTCCGGATCATCTGTTCGGCCTCGTCGAGATGGATGCCGCGGTCCGCATACATATAGCCGACGAAATTGAGCGCCTCCGCATGATTGGGTTCGATCTCCAGAACCTTTTTCATTGCCTGGATGCACTCCTCGAACCGATTCGTTTTCTCAAAGAACACCCCGAGGCTGAAGTGGAGATCGACGCTTCCCGGGTTGAGCCGCAGCCCCTCCCGGATGAGTTCCTCCGCTTGGCTGAATTTCTTCTCGTCCTCGTAGAGGGATGCGAGGAAGGCGTAGAGGCCGGGAGCATCCTTTTTCTTTTCGATCGCGCGGAGAAGAGAATCGATTGCCTCGGCCGTGCGCTGCTGTTTTTTCAGAATCATCCCGATGCGGATCTGCGCGCTGTCGAACTGTTCCGATGAAGCCGGAATCTTCCGGAGCGTTTCCAGGGCAGCATCGTACTCCTTGACCTCCTCCTGGGTTGTGCCCAGCAGATAGATCACCTTGTATTCGCCCGTATACTCCTGCGTGATGGCGGCCAGGAGCTCGATCGCCTTCTGTGGTCGTCCGCGTTCCAGGTAGATCAGCGCGAGGGTCATCCGTACGTCCCGATTCCGGCCGTCCATCTTCAGAACTTCCTGAAACGCCGCCTCCGCGTCGTTGTACCGTTGTTCGCGAAGGTAGATCTCGCCCAGTTTGAGCCGCACCTGGGGCCTTGCAGGGAAGAGCTTGATGAAGTTGCTGCACACCTCGATCGCCTCGGGGATCTTCTTCTGCTTTTCATAGAGGGAGGCGAGATCGATCACCGCCGATTCGAACTGGGGGCGGAGCGCGATGGTCTTGAGAAATGCCTTCTCAGCATCATCGTAGCGTTTCATCTCGGTGAGCAGCCGGGCCAGGTAATAGTTACCCATCAGATGGTCCGGGTCGATCTTGAGGAGTTCCCGGAATGCGCCGGCCGCCTCGTCGAATTGCTTCATTTCGGCAAGGCACGTCCCGAGATAGAAACGGGCCGGAATGTTTTTCGGCGCCAGTTCAACGACCCGGCGGTACTCCCCGGCGGCGTTCGCGTAATCTTTCCTGGCCACGTAGAGGCCGCCCAGGAGGAGGCGGGTGTCGATGTCGTCCGGATGCTCCTGCAGGGTCTTCAGGCAGATCTCCAGGGCCTTGGCGGCGTTCCCCCTTTCCATGTAGAGCGATGCAAGCTCCTTGGCCAGGTAGGGAGAGGCGGGATCCAGGCGCAGGGCCTCTTCCATCTCCCGGGTCGCCTCGCCCAGATCGTCGTTGAGGGCGAAAAGGATGCCGAGGCTGTAGTGGTAGGCCGCACTCGCCGGCGCCGGAGCGGCCGCCTGTGGTGCGGCAGTGTCCTGGCTTGCCGGGAGGAGGGCGCATCCGGAAAAAAGCAGGACGGCGAAAATGGACCAATATCCCTTGTGCAGCAACATACGGATCATCGAAAAGCTTTCCTTTCAGAGGCCGATTCATCATGCTGGGCCGGCCGGGACGGTTCTCCCGTTGAGCCGGGGATTCGCAGGCAGGCCGAAACGGGGACGACCCGGACGCCTTCCTTCCGCCAGAGGGGCAGCGTATCGCGAATCGCCCTGATCGTTTCAGGATGGGGATGGCCGATCATCAAAAGAGGCGCGCCATTGCCCCGTCCCGGCCGGGAGAAGTCGGTCAGGCTCTCCCGCGCGGCGCTGTAGCCCGGGGCATGATCGATGAAGCGGTCCCTTGCGGCGAATCGGACGCCTGCCTGACCGGCCGATGCCATTCCCCGGGTCTCGGCGGTTGTTCTGCTGTCCACGAAAAACAGATCTCTTCTCCGAAGTTCATCCATGACGACGTCAAGCCGGGCCGCATCCTCCATGAAACGCGAGCCCATATGGTTGTTCACGCCCGATGCAAAGGGAACCACAGCCAGATCCGCACGAATCTGCCGCCGGATCGCAGCCTCATCCATATCCGTAATCAGCGCCCCGGCGCCGGGCGATTCCGCCTGATAAGCGTGAGGTTCCATCGGCAGGTGGAGGAGGATCGCCTTTCCGGCCGCATGGAGCAGCCGGGCCGATTCCGCGGCGTGGGGGGCGTAGGGAAGAACGGCAAAGGCAATGGGAGCCTGTATCCCGGCCAGTTCTTCGACGATCCGGAGGTCGAATCCGATGTCATCGATGATGATGGCGACCTGCCTTCCCGGGGAGACACTCTTCGATGGCGCAGGAGCCAGGACCCTTCCCGGCTTTTTCGCGGGGCCCGGTCTTCTCGCCGTCTCCTTTCCGGGAGTCCTCCGGGTCTCCGGCTCTTCCGGCCGCCATTCCGCCCGTTCCCAGATCAGGTAGACCGCGGCAATGACGGCGGCGGCCATGACCACCGCCAGGAACGGAAATCTTCTCACGTCTTCTCGGAAACCCGCTTCATTTCCCGGGGTCCTGCGCCGGTCACCCCTTCGAATTCCTCTTCAGAATGTCCCAGCTCTTCAGGATATCGATCGCACTCCTCAGCTGGTTGTCCTTGTCGAGATCGTCCTTCTCCTTCTTCGCTTCTTCCGTCCTGGCTTCGTCCTCCGTCGTTGATTTGATGTGTCCCTTCAGATCCCTTTCCCGGATGTGGTTTTCAACGCCCGGTTTTTCTTCCGCTTTTTCCTCCGGCGGCCGGATCTGTTTCACAACGATGTCGGGCATGATTCCTTCCGCCTGAATGGAGCGCCCCTTGGGGGTGTAGTATTTGGCCGTTGTAAGTTTCAGGGCTGCGCCGTCCTCGAGAGGAATGATGGTCTGCACGGAACCCTTGCCGAACGTCTGTACTCCGAGAATCAGGGCCCGCCCATTGTCCTGCAGGGCGCCGGAAACGATCTCCGAAGCACTGGCCGTTCCCTCGTTGACGAGCACGACCATCGGGCAGGTCGGCTCATCCCCGTCGTCCTTCGCCACCGATTTGCTCTCCATGCTCTGGGAGCGGCCACGCGTGGAGACGATCACCCCCGACTTCAGGAGGGCATCCGACACATCCACGGACTGGTTCAGCAAACCGCCCGGATTGTTCCGCATATCCAGGACGATCCCTTTGATCGGACCGGCCTTCGCCTCGACCTCCCGGAGGGTCTTTTTCAGATCGTCGGCCGTTCGTTCCTGAAAGGCGGCAATCCGAATGTAGCCGATGTGGTCGTCGTAGACCTTCGATTTGACGCTCCGGACCTGAATGATGCTGCGAACGAGTTCGACATCCTGGGGCTTGGCCATCCCCTCGCGGAAGATCGTGATGGTCACCTTCGAATCCTTGGGCCCCCGGAGTTTTCCTACCGCCTCCTGGATGGTGATGTCCTTCGTCGATTTCCCGTCGATCCGGATGATCTGATCGCCGGCCTTGACCCCGGCCTTGTATGCGGGGGTGTCCTCGATCGGGGATACGACGGTGAGGACCTCTTTCTGGATCGTGATCTCGATCCCAATCCCGCCGAAACTCCCGCGCGTTTCCACCTCCAGTTCCTTGAACATCTCTGCCGTCATGAAGCTGCTGTGAGGGTCGAGGGATTTGATCATTCCGTTGATCGCCCCCTGCATCAGCTTCTGCGTATCTACGGGCTCCACATAATTTTTCTCTACCATGTCGAGGACTTCGCTGAAGGTCTTCAGGCTCTTGTAGGTGCCGCGGTCGATGGCGGAGACGCGGCTGTCGGCGTAAGGGCCGAGAATCAGCACGATCAGGAATATAAGCAGGACGATTGTCCGCCTGCCGAAAAGGGTATTCATCGATGTATCCTCCACGGTTGCGTCATAGTCGCTCGAAAAGCGGTCGTGAAAGATACCACTTCTTCAACCGAAAATTCCATCACTTTTTCAGCGCAAAGGGATGGAGAGGCCGGCGGTTGGCCCGCAGGACCGCCGCCGCGGCCCTCTGCTCCTTCCAATGTCGGAACCTGCCAGGAACGTGAAAATAGTTTGCAGAGGCCGATCTTTGCGTATAAAAAGAGTCGCGATGCCTCGCGGGCGGGTCTGGAAACGGTGAACGTGAATACCGGGCCGGGAGACGACCGGATCGTCGGGGGAGGGAACATGCCGGAGGAGAACTGGTTGCGGAGATTGTCCAGAGCAAAGGATGACCGGTGGATCGGAGGGGTCTGCGGGGGGCTGGGGAAGCATACGCCGGTACCCTCCTGGACATGGCGGGTGATCTTTTCGCTCGCGTTCTTTTGTCTCGGCACGGGGCTGCTCATCTACATCCTGCTGTGGCTGTTCATGCCGAAGGAAACTTAGGGGCGGATGACGGCAAGTCAGCGCCGGGGTGCGCGGATGCTGAGAACCGCGGGCAGCGTCACGGCGACCATCAGGGTGCCGACGAAGACGAACGGCCAGCGGTACCCCCACGCGGAGGCCATGATCCCGCCGAAGAGCGGGCCGGCCGCCATCCCCAGGCTGGTCAGCGACGAGGTCAGCCCGTAGGCCTTGCCATAGCTGGCCGGCGGGATGAGGCGTCCGACGAGGGCGTTCATCGTGGGAAGGATGCCCCCTGCGGTGAGGCCGTAGAACACCCGCAGCAGGACCAGTTGGAGGATGCCCTGTGCGGCGCCGTGCAGGATCATGCTCAGAGCCGTCAGGAGGAGATGGAACAGGAGGACCCTCTTGTAGCCGATCCTGTCGCTGAGATAGCCGATCCCGCCGGCGGAGAGGGCCGCTGCCCCCCCGCTGATCGCGAAGAGCAGACCCGTTGTCGAGGCAACGCCGCCCCCAACCGGGTCGCACATCGTTTCGATGAAGAGCGGAAGGATCGGGGCGACGAAATGCACGGTGAAGTGAAAGAGGAAGAAGATGGCGAGCATGGCGGGAAATCCCCCGTAGGAGAGGAGGGATAAAATCCGGTCGCCCTTGGCGAGCGCCTCTTCGGTAGGCCGTCTGAACCGTTCATGCGTTCCTAAGAGGACGAGCGCCCCGCCCAGCAGGAGTATCACGCCGCCTGCCATGAAGGTTAACCGGTAGCCGATGAGATCGGCCAGGACCCCCCCGATCCATGGGCCCAGGGTCATGCCGAGGAAGACCGCGACCTGCATGATTCCCAGCGCATATCCCAGCCGCTCGGCCGGCACGACCGTAGAGACCATGGCGATGGAGGCCGAGATGGTTCCCGTTGTCGCCCCGGAGAGGAGCCGGAGGAAAAGGAGCTGCCATACGTCGGAGACGAGGCCCATCGCAAAGGTGATAACGGCGCCGCCGAACATGGCCCGTTCGACCATGATCTTCCGCCCATGCCGGTCCGAGAGCCATCCCCACAGGGGTGAGAAGAAGGCCATGACGATGGCGCTCGAGGCAGTCATCACGCCGGCCCAGACGGGAACGAGCCGTTCATCAGTGACCCCGATCTCCCGGATGTAGAAGGGAAGAAACGGTATGGCGAAGGCGAAACCGATCATCGACAGGAGCTGGGCGGCGAACAGGATCCAGAGGGTCCGCTGCCAGGAGCGCCGCTTTTCAGGTGCCGATGGATCGTGGGAGGGTTTCATGCTCATGGGTTGTCCCCGGGCGGATCATGAAGCGCAGGCGTTTCGGGGGATGGCTGCCGTAGCCGCCGGGATGGTCCTCTTTCGTTTATCGGTGGTTGATAGTACAAAACAATACTTGTATCAATAGAAATATGATTGGGAGGCGAGCATGGGTGTCGTCGGGGGTGGCGCCCCCATCCGCAGATGAACGTGAAGATATCGACATGATGGAAGATCCCAGAATGAGCCGCGACTGCAAATATGGCTTTGCCCCGATAAAAAAGGGTCAGAGCGTCTGCGGCCGCTTTTCCCCCGGCGGGATCACCGCCCGGCTGGCCGCCACCCGTTTTGTCCGTGAGGCGCTTGCCGAAAAGGCGGATCTGAAGGCGTTCAGGGCGAGGCCGACGCCCCGGGTATGGGCCGGCCTGGGGATCGTGGGCTTGAGCTATATCATGGGATGGCCTGCGGTGGGCCTCCTGGCCTGGATATCCTATCATCTGAGAGAGCCAATGATCATCGTCATCGGCGGCCCCGTCACCTACGGCCTCTCCCATCTCGTTTTTCTGGCCGGATCCTATCTTGCGGGCAAGCATTATGCCCGGATCGTCCTGCGCTGGGGAACGCGATGCCTGATGGAGCGGCTGACCGGGGCACCCCGGGGATCTGGTCTCCCAGCCTCTGCTCCGGCGGACCTTCCACCTGCCCTCGTTGCCGGAATCGCGGCGTTCCTTCTGGCAGGCCTCCTCTGGGTCATCCGGCCGGTGTGGGCCGTCATCCCCCTGGGATGTTACATTCTCCTCTGCATGGTTTTCCCCTTTTTCCCGCGGGTCGGATTCTTCCTGCCCGTGATCCATCGGCGAGAGACGGATTGCCTAGGGGTGGCCCTGACCTTTGACGACGGCCCGGATCCGGACGTGACCCCCCGATTGCTGGAACTTCTCCGGCGGCAAGAGGTGCCGGCGACTTTTTTTGTGGCGGGTACAAAGGCGGAACGGCATCCGGAAGTGATCCGGGAGATCCTCTCGCAGGGCCATGCCCTCGGGAACCATTCCTATCACCACGACCCTCTGCTGATGCTGCGTTCTCGGGCGCAGCTCCGGGCGGAGGTCATCCGAACGCAGGAGGCGCTTTCGGCCTTTGCCGTCCGTCCGCTGGCCTTTCGTCCGCCCGTCGGCATCACCAATTCGCAGTTGCCGGGGGTCTTGAGGGAACTCGGCCTCTACTGCGTGACCTTCAGTTGTCGCGCCTTCGACCGGGGCAACCGGCGGATTGCGCAGCTTTCGGAGATCATCCTGGGGAAGGTCCGGCCCGGCGACATCATCCTGCTGCACGACGTGACACCGCCGAGGGGTCAGGGCGTCGACCGGTGGCTTGCGGAAACGGAGAGGATCATCACCGGCCTGAAGGAGCGGGGATATCGACTTCTGCCGCTCGCGGAACTGATCGATCGGCCGGTGATGGAACGGCTGCCGGCCCTTGAGCTTCCGGGCTGATGCCCGGGGCCCGTGTGCCCGGCAATCGTGAGCGAAGGTCGTAGTCGAGAGCGAGCAGGCATACCCAGCACTCCGGTGGATGCGGGTGAAGCCCCCGATCGATGGAACGGTCATCCCCGCCGAATCATTTCCCGGCCAGTTGCTCTTTCCCGGCCTCTTCCTCGAAATTTCCGGCTACAGAGGCATCCTCCCGGGTAAAGAAGTCGGGATAGTGCTTCCGGAAGTTTTCCCAGATCTCATCGTAGGGCAGATCGGCAAAGGTTCCGTGATCGCGAACGTACTCCATGTGACGGTTCCCCTTGCGGTCGAATTCGTGGAAGATCGCATGGTTCACGCCGTCGAAATCCATTGGCTTGACGCCGAAGCGCTCGCAGAGGGAGCGGTTGAAAGTCGGGGTTGCCTTGATCCAGCGGCCGCCCAGGTACATCTCCGTGTAGCCGTGGTAAATGAACAGGTCTGTCTTCATGGTCTCCTTCAGCCGCCGGGTGGTCAGATGGTTCCGGACGTCGGCGAAGTGCAGGCGGCCGGGGATACCGAGCACCCGGGATGCCGCCGTCAGCAACAACGCTTTTTCGACGCAATATCCCGATTTTCTTTCAAGGACCACGCTGGCCTTGAACCGTTCCCGGTCAAGAGTGATGTGATAGGGATCGTACCGGATCCCGTCGCGGACGGCGTTGAAGATGCGGACCGCCTGTTCCACCGTGGTCTCGGCACCCCCCGCCGCGCTCCGGGCAAAATGAATGACTGCGGGATGGTCGCAGTCGATGAAGCCGGTAGGTCGCAGGTATACGTCAAATTCTCCGTTTTCCAATGCAGCCACGGCATGCCCCTTCTGACCCCGGCTCTTACCAATCCTTCACCATGACGCCGAGGCCGATCCGGTTCGTGTAGTGGTTGTAGTCGATCAGGCTCTCGCCGTATCCGGTGAAATACTGGACATAGCCGCTGAGATATTCGATCAAAGGAAAACTCAATTCACATTGCAGGGCGCTTCGGTTCTCATCGAACCTGAGATTGTTCCGGAACATCAAGGCGAGGTGGTAGTTATTCCAGAATGTCCCCGCCCAGATCTCGCCGTAACCGAGATAGGACGTGATGTCCGGGTTGTCGTCCCCGCTCTCCTTCTCGGGGATGCGGGCCCAGGTCTTCAGGACCAGGTCGAAATCGTTCCGCTCGAATCCGAAGTTCGCCGTAATCCTGTTCCAACTTCGGGAGAGCGGGTCACCGCGCCCGTTGGACTGGTGGTTGAGGCCGACCTGGATGAACCGGTTTCTCAGACCCCACAGATCTACATCGGTCCGGTAGTTGAGGAGGATCTCGGGCTCGTAATTCGTCTCGCGAAAAGGCGAGGAGAAAGCTGTGTTGTAAACTTGCCAGAAGGAGACCTGCGTGTAGGCGGCCCAGAGGTCCATGTCTGTGCCGAGGATGTCCTGCCAGAGTTTCATCTTCAGGCTGAGCTGGAACTTGGCCTCGGCATCCTGGATATTGCTTTCCGGGACAGCTGTCTCGTAAGTCCTCTTCTCCTGGTTGAAATTGTACGAGTAAGGGAGGATGTAATTCCGTCGGTGAGGCATGATGGCGAACCTGTGTCGGCGGCTCTCGTCATCCAGTTGCCACATCCGGGAGAGCGCAGAGACAGGGGATGCCGGGGCGGCAGTCTGTTGTGCGGAGGGGCGCGTCGCGGCGGTGTCCGGGATGACCGCTCGTCCGGGGTTACGGCCTGCCGCTTCGTCGTAGCAGCGAAGCCGGAGAGTATCGTCGGCTATGGACGTGCACGTTTCAAAATCTGTTGCTGCACAGGCCGGCGCAGGGCAAGCGGGCATCCGGATGAGACCGGCAAGCAGTAAACCTGCCAGAAGCCAGTATCGGTTCATCATTCTTCCCCTCGTTTCAGGAACCTCGTGGATTATGCCAGTGCGGCGAGCGAATCTCAAGCTCAATGAACGTGACGGCTGGTTCCACGGGCGGTTCGCGGCCGGCGCACGAATATCGTGGCCTGCACTCGCGAATCGCGCGGATATCCGGATTCGACTTTCAAGCCCGACTCGGGTATCATCTGCTCCATGACGAATACGGTGATTCTGCTCCTTTGTTTTCTCTTCGTTTTGGCGTCGCGCCATTGGCTGCGCTCCATCAATCTGAACCATCTCAAGCGCCACGGGGCAGAGATCCCTCCCGGTTTCGAAGGGGCGATCGATGCGGAAACCCTGGCAAAAACCACAGCCTATACCCTGGAGCAGACCCGGGTGAACCTGATCGAATCTGCGGTAAACAACCTAATCCTCTTCGTTTTTCTGTTCGGCGGCCTGCTGAGCCTCTATGACCGATGGGTCTCATCGCTTTCCCACTCGTTCGTCGTCGGCGGATGGTTGTTTTTCTCCTTTCTCGCCCTGGCGCAAAGCCTGCTCGACATCCCATTCAGCCTCTACCGCACCTTCGGCATCGAAAACCGCTATGGCTTCAACACGACGACGGGGCGGCTCTGGTGGGCGGACCTGTTCAAATCGACAGCGATCGCCCTTCTGCTTCTCTCTCTGCTGGTCTCAGGAGCGCTCGCGCTCGTCAAGTGGAGCCCTGGCTTCTGGTGGCTGTGGGTATGGGGCTCCTTCGCCGCAGTCACCATCTTTCTCATCTATCTTTCGCCCTACCTCATCGAGCCCCTCTTCTTCAAGTTCTCCCCGGTCCAAGAGGAGGGGCTGGAGGCGGAGATCCGGTCGATGGCGGAAAAGGCAGGGGTACGGGTCAGCCGGGTGATGCAGGTCGATGCCTCCCGGCGCAGCCGCCACTCGAATGCCTATTTCACGGGGATCGGCCGGGTCAAGAGGATTGTCCTGTTCGACACCCTGCTGACCCAGATGAATCACCGGGAGATTCTTGCCATCCTGGCCCATGAGGTGGGACACTGGAAGAAGGGGCATATCTGGAAAAGGTTGCTACTGATCGAGGCCGGAGGGTTCCTCGCCTCCTACCTTGTTTTTCGGTTGCTGGAATGGGGTGGACTGCCGGGGCTGCTGGGTCTGGCGCAATCCTCTTTCCCGGCACAGTTGGTGATCCTGGGGTTTCTTGCTTCCCTGGCGGCGTTTCCGCTGATTCCAATATCGAGTTGGCTCTCGCGGAGAGATGAGCGGCAGGCGGACCAGTTTGCCTGCGAACTGTCCGGTGCCCCTGATGCGTTGGCTTCTGCACTGATCAACCTTTCCGCGGAAAACCTGACCAATCTTCACCCCCACCCGATCTATGCGAAGTTCTACTACTCTCATCCGCCGGTCGTGGAAAGGGTGAACCGGTTGCGACGGGCCGTTCAGAAAAATGAGGGAGCCCCTCCAGTTCAGTGAACCGGAAATGCTGACTGCCCCTTCTTGAAAGGTGCCCGACATTTACCCTGCGAAGAGCCTCTCGAAGACGTTCTGATACTTCTCATGGATCATTCGGCGGTCGAATTCCCAGAACTCGCTCAACATCGCTCCCTGTTCATCGCGGGTGAAGTATTCCATGCATGGATAGAAAAAATGCTTGTCTTCCTTTTCAATGTGTCGGGGATAGAAAGAGGCCAGTTCCAGCATATGGCCGATCACCTCCTGACTCGTATCCTCGCCCTTGAGATATCGATCCTTTGCCTCTACCAGCCGACCCACAATCGCGCGGGCGTAACGGTGTTCTTCCACCAATTCCTCCATAATTTTCGCGTGGTCTGGCGTCAGCGGCTTCTTTCCGAGATCCCGAAACAGGATGTCCTCTTCCTTGCCGTGGTGTGTGCGATCCGCGTATGTCCGAATGAAGTCGACCGCGGTGTCAATGAAAAGAGCGTCGATTCGCTTCTGATCCCGAATCCTGGAAACTTCCCTTTCAAACAATTTCAGAAATTTTTCGATCAGCCGATGCTCCCACATCATGGGGCCGATAGGTATCATGGGCTTATCCTCCTGCAGTCGGTTGGGTCTGCCTCTCAGTTCTCGTTAAAATATTCCTTCCCGTACGCGATGGCAAGCGCCCATCGATGCCAAGGATGGTCTTTGATGACGCCACGGATCTGTACTGGGGGAGGGAAGATCCGCGACACCAAGGAACGGCAGGATAGATTTTTCTTACCACATATCCCCCATTCGCTTCCGATTGTATTCATGCACCGCCTCGATTAGATAATGCACCATCCTGTTCAGAGGTTTGTCATGACCGTGGAACGCACCTTGACTCATCCCCGAAGAAAAGAAGCGACGGCTGTCCTTTGTCCTTCAGATCGCGCCGGAGACGGGTCGCCTTTCCGGCGACATGGGTCCCTTGGCCCGCTACATATCGGGCAAGAGGGGCGGCATGGGGGAGGTGAAACAATAATTCGTCACTAATTATTGAAAATAGATCGTTTCAATATATAATTCCAAATCGCGCGTCCAGGTTCGGATCGCATGAAAATAAAACAAGGAGGGAAGCGTATGGCAAGGACAAAGCAAGGTGATTCGTTGAGCTGTTCGGTATGTGGTCTCGTTGTCACCGTGGATGAAGTCTGTGGATGCGAAGATACCGTGGTTCTCTGCTGCGATCAACCGATGGCGAAAGGCAAGGTTGCTGCCGACAGGGCAAGGAAGAAAGCCGCAGTCAAGGCAAGCCCGAGCAGTGCCGCCAAGGCCGTTAAAGCGGGCAAGCCGGCTAAGCCCATCGTCGGTAAAGCCAAGGCAAAGGCGGCACCTCTGAAAGCAGCCGCCAAAGCGCGTGTCAGGCCGGCGAAAGGAAAGGCAGAGAAGGCTGCAAAGAAGTAATCAACCTCGGAGCGACGATCCTTTCTGGCGAGACCCCGCTTTTCTTTAGAATTTGCGGGGTTTTGTTTCGTGAGGACAGGGAAATCAAAGGTGTTTCCCCGGCAAGAATCTGAGAGTCTGCCGGTTTCCGGCAAGGCTGATTCTTCTGATTGCGGGACTCCTCGATGACCAGAGCTCAGAAAAGTATCAGCCATTCTACACATTATCTTTGACATATCGTTTTCTTTGCCTTACAAATACTCCCGCAATTGGCCCGGAGCTTTCGGAGAAAACTTTGGGGATGGGACAGTGAAAAATAAAAACAGGAGGTGATTAATGAACAAAGCGCAATTGATCGATGAAGTGGCAAAGGTTACGTGCACCAAGAAGGAAGCGACGTTGGCAGTTGACGCAGCATTGGCAGCAGTCCAGAAGGCACTCAAGAAGGGCGATGCTGTCACGCTCGTCGGGTTCGGCACATTCGGCGTCAGCAAAAGAAAAGCCCGTGAAGGCAGGAACCCGCAAACAGGCGCGGCCATTAAAATAGCCGCAAAGAAGGTCCCCGTATTTAAAGCAGGTAAGGGCCTGAAGGACGCAGTAAACAAATAAATAACTCACATCACCAGGTATGTTCGTTGAGCCGTCTCTCTCGGGGGGACGGCTTTTTTTTTTTGCAGCTGCCATGCTGTGTCGGAGAGCGTATGAGGTGAATGACACGGGTTCGGCTCCGTCGCACTCCTTGGATGAAATTTGATCAAGCAAGGCATCCAAGAGATGATGAGAACAGGTACTTGATCGATCTGTGGGGCAGAATCACGGGTCAGAAATGA
Organism: Deltaproteobacteria bacterium; assembly: GCA_021372695.1. Next base: position 10,984 of record JAJFTY010000210.1, on the reverse strand, counting down.
TCTCGCTTTTGTGTAAATAGAAGTTGACGATACCGCAAATATCATCTAGAAATGCCCTCAAATGTGATGAATGTCCGTTGATGTCAATGGATGTGGAAGATACCTCTACGGTGAGGATGGCACTCCCATGGTGAGTCCCTGGAAAGACCGTCGAAGGTCGGAACGGATACGGGTCGCGCTCCCTGCTTTTATAGGCAGCGCTCATTCTGACCCCCGGGATTTTGCGACGGGTACCGTTCTGGACATTTCTCTCGGTGGCATTCATTTTTCCGTACCCACGGGAACGAGAATCGAGCTGGGTAGCGACGCCAATACGAACGAAATCAGTATCATCTTCACCTTACCCAACAATCAATGGCGGACAAACGTCGTATGCCGTCCGCAACGGGTTTTCGAAACCGAGCATAAAGTCCAGGTAGGGGCAACTGTTCTGAATCCTGACATCTTCTTCGCTAAGGCGGTGAATAATATCATGTGATTTGCTGCCCCGTCTTATACATTCCGGAAAGAGCCGTGCAGCCGTTTCCAGACTCAGCCGCAGTTCATTTTTCCGTCGATGGTCATGCCGGCAATGGTCGCGATATGCCGGGATGGGAAAACATGCAGCAACAGGGTAGCAACAAATAAACAAGGGGCCGGACTGATTGATAACGTAAAATATCTTTCGCTTTTTTGAATAGCACGGCAGTGCCGTTTCGAGATAAGAACTTAGTCTATTTCAGCCCGCAGGGAGGCTGTACTACTGCCATCATCGGCAAGATCGATCAGGAAAAGGCCGAGGTTCTGGTACAGGCCTACTCGTTCACATCGGCCCCAATCGCCAAGGCTTTGGTGAACGCCCACAAACGGGGCGTGAAGGTGCAGGCGATCCTGGACAAGAGCCAGCGATCCGAGAAGTACACATCGGCCACCTTCTTGGTGAACGCAAGGGTCCCCACCTACATCGACGCCAAGCACGCTATCGCCCACAACAAGATCATGATCATCGACAAGGCGGTCGTGATCACCGGCTCGTTCAACTTCACCAAGGCGGCCGAGGAGAAGCGGAGAACCTCCTGATCATCCCATCAAAGGAACTGGCCAAGGTATATTTGGAGAACTGGTAGAAGCATAGGGAAGATTCGGAGCCCTATGGACGATAGTGGGGGACCATAAAGGCCATCGACGTGAGTAAATCTTCTGAGTCGGAAGAAAAATGTGTCCCCGTAGAGATCCTGATCGAAATGAAGATCTCGGCATTAAGCATTCTGGAGAGGATCAAGAGTGGCAACGCCGATGAGGCTAAGAACGCCATGCAGGATTATTCTGACCCCGTGGACCGTTTCTACTACGCCGACGAGCATCTTGTGGCTCCGCAACAATACCGAGCGGCCAAGGTGGACTTTGAGTATTTCCTGCGGCTGCTGGAACTGGCGATTCACTATTCGGCGACGGGAGGGCAGAGTGATCAAGCCACAATTTGAAACGACCTGCGACACGGAGCTCTTCCTGAAAGCAATGATCGACATATCAACACGATTGATATAGGCTTCATGTGGAAATGAATAAGATAAATGGCGGAATTAATGGGGGTGAATCGCCATGAAGTTGTGTCTGATCATCTACAGTGAGGCGGCAGATGAATATGTGATCGCCGAACTGAAAAAAGCAGGGATTCAGACGTATACGAAGACGGTGGAAGCCCAAGGAGTGGGGATTGAAACGGTCCCGAAGCTGGGCACCCACATCTGGCCCGGGAGAAACAATGTCCTTTTGGCGTCTGTGGCCGATGAGGACGCTCCGAAGATACGCGAGCAGCTCCGGCAGATCAAGCTGGATAACCCTCAGGCCGGAGTTCGAGGCTTCCTATTACCCATGGAGGATGACATTTAGTGACGTCGGTCGTATTACGGGAGCCGATGAAAGCGGGGTCGAACCGCTGACCTGCTGATTGCAAATCAGACCTTTGTCGTCCAACCAAGCTTGTCTTCGACGGTACCCTTCTGAATACCTGTGATCGTGTCATAGAAGAGCTGCGCTACAGGTCCGATCTTGTTGTTATTGATTGTAACGACTTGCTCCTCGTACTTGAGTTCTCCGACGGGTGAGATAACAGCTGCGGTTCCGGATCCGAATACTTCCGAAAGCCTTCCTGTCTTGGCGGCTTCAATCAACTCATCGATTGAAATTCTGCGCTCTTCGACTTCCATTCCGAGTGACTTGGCAAGCTCAATACAGGATCTTCTCGTGATACCCGGAAGGATACTGCCGTTGAGAGCCGGAGTAACAAGCTTACCGTCAATTACAAAGAGAATGTTCATAGAGCCGACTTCCTCGATGTATTTCTGCTCAATACCATCAAGCCATAGCACCTGGAGATAGCCCTTTTTGTGAGCTATCTCCTGAGCGATCAGGCTGGATCCATAGTTGCCTGCGCACTTGGTAAAGCCGGTTCCGCCGCGGACAGCGCGTACATATTTGTCTTCCACATAAATTTTGACGGGATCAATTCCCTGCGGATAGTAAGCTCCCGAAGGAGAAAGTATGATCATAAAGCGATAGGTATCTGATGCGCAAACACCCAGGAATGGGTCTGTTGCAATTACAAAAGGACGGATGTAAAGAGACTCTCCTTCACCGGCCGGAATCCACTCCTTATCGAGATTTACGAGCTCTTTTGTTGCGTGCACGCAGAACGCAGCATCAACCCTTGGGATGACCAGGCGGTCATCGGAATTGTTGATTCTTTCATAATTAAGCATCGGGCGGAACAGGTTGATACTTCCGTCCGGGCAGCGATATGCTTTCAGACCCTCGAAGACAGCCTGCCCGTAATGGAAAACCATGGCGGAGGGCTCAATCGGAAAAGGAGCATAAGGCTCGATTCTGGGACTAATCCATCCCTGTCCATTAACATAATCCATGACGAACATATGGTCTGTAAAATATCTGCCGAAGGGCAGGTGCTGGCCAAGTGTGGGTTTTGCCTTTGGACTTGGAGTTTTTGTAATCGTTATTTTAGGAAACATCTGTGTATCCTCCCTCACAGGTGATGCTATATTTTTTCTTATCTGACTATATTAATACGTTTTTGAACGAATGAACAAGAAAAAAAACAAGGCCTGCATTCTCCGGCAAAGGGTGCAGTTTTCAACTGGCAATCTTCAATACTTTTCTTTCCTCCGTTCTGAGTAGTTGTAGGTGCTATACGTAACAAAATGATGATTGCGTCTTAGGTTTGTTCGGTTCATCATCTATCTGTATTTCCTATTGAATCACAGGAAGGGAGGTAGTGATGGACCAGATAGCAGTAGAAAATTGTGGTATCGTTTCAGACAAAGAATCCCTGCCGGAATTTGAAATCAATGATCGGCCGGCAGTTTTTCTCCCATCTCTTATTTTACCCGAGATCTATCAAACGAAATCAGGAAAGGTAGTTTATCCTGCGTATACGCAAGAGGAGAAGGCTCTTCGTTGGGCATTGGATCGCCTTGCCGGCTGGGCATTGCCTGGGAAAGAGCATGTTGTGGAATATTTTCGGAGTATGTATCGGCGGAACTTCCGACCGAGGACATATGCCAGTGCGCTGATTGCTATTTACGACTTTCTATCCGGGATCAGGGATTCGGGCAAGACCTGTCTGGAAGAGATTACCAAGAGTGACATCGAAGCTTTCATTGAACATGAGCAGGATCGCCGTTTGATGTTGTCGACGGTACGGACGAAACTGCACTGCATCAATGCGTTTTTGGGCTATGGGATTGACACAGGGGTTGTCAGAGCTGAAGTCCTGGCAAGAAGGATTCGTCTGAAAAAACCCGAGACATTGCCGCGGGCCATGGATCCGGACGATGTGAAGCAATTCATCTCGGGAATCGATAATCCGAGAGACCGGGCCATGATCATGGTTCTTTTACGGACGGGCATGAGAATCGGCGAGTTGCTGAGTGCCAAGTTGAACGATCTTCACCTCAAGGATCGCAGGATCGATATTTACGAAGGGGAAAAGAACCGCGTGGGGCGTGTTGTTTATCTCAGTGATGATGCGATGGAGGCGTTGAAGGCGTGGCTCAAGATAAGAGATGTCCGGCGTGAGTTTCTTTTTTACGCTCAGGGCAGGAAAAGCATGGCTTATAGTACAGCCCGCCTTATCTTTGAACAGTATATCGAGAAAGCCGGCCTTGCCCATAAGGGATACTCCCTTCATGCACTTCGGCATACGTTTGCAAGCGAGCTTCTCAATGCCGGCATGCGGATCGAGTGCCTTCAGCCGCTGATGGGGCATACGTCTCTGGACGTGACACGGCGCTATGCCCGGCTAACCGATAAAACCCGTGAAGAAGAGTACTTCAGAGCCATGACAATTATCGAAAGGGGGGAGATTGATGGACATTACCGATGCGATCATCAGGTACAGGCGTTTCTTAAAGAGAATGAACATCTCACCCAACACGGTTAAAAACTATTTGAACGGCCTGAAACTTTTTGTGATCTGGCTTGATGTGCCAATCGAGGAGGCGACATACCGGAAGATTATTGCGTATATGGATTATCTCCTCGGAAAACGGTTAAAGCCAAAGACGGTAAACTGTTATCTCAACAGCGTATGCCAGTTTTATCATTACCTCTCCGAAGAAGAGGAAATCCCGATCGTGAACCCGGTGAAGAAGCCGAACATTATGAAACTCCCCAGGGGACTTCCCAAGCATCTCAAAGAGGAGCAGATAGAAATCCTCTTCAAGAATTTGAAAGGGCCAAGGGACCGAGCCATGTTTATGATTATGCTCCGATGCGGTTTACGGGTGGAAGAAGTGGGTCATCTTTCCCTCGGTGACATTGATCTCAAACGAAGAATGCTGCTGGTCAAGGATGGCAAGGGCGCCAAGGATCGGATTGTCTATATCAGCAACGATGCCCTTGATGCGCTCCTGGAATATCTCAGGGTGAGGCCTGCCACAAAAGCAAAAAAAGTCTTTCTGGTAGAGAAAGGACCGCTCACCGGGCAACCGATATCCATTCGCGGCATCCAGAAACGGATGGAATATTATGCCCGCAGAACAAACCTGAAAATCTCCTGTCACCATCTTCGCCACACGATGGCCACACAGATGTTGAATGCCGACACAGATCTTTCTACAATCCAGGATCTTCTGGGGCACAACTCCATCAGAACCACCCAACGTTACTGCCGGATATCTAACCCGAAAGTACGAAGGGATTACTTCAAAGCCATGGAGGTGATCATGCAACGAACGGCTTGCAACCAAAGCAGTGGAGAAAATAGGGGTCCTTCTGGATAGGCGGAGTTACCCACAGCCGCCCCGCCCTGCTACGCTAAAAAGCTGCGGTGGCGGCTATGGATAACTCCTTGTGGCTGAACCTGTAACGGGTCATCCAAAATCAACTTGACGGATGCTTGGATTTATGAATATGGTGAGCATAACGTAACATACCAAAATCAATAGGGTAAACAGATTATGTTACGTATAGGTAGGTGGAGTGCGCAAAGGGAAAGATCGCCGACTCCAACGGGAAGGGGAGGGGATCCGGAACTTTGGCAGGATGCCTCAGGCCCCTCACGTTGCCCTCCATAGCATCCGCCCTTCAAATGACCCCACAAAGGTCGCAGCGAAGAAGCGAAGGACTCTGGCGGCCTTGTAGAGCGTCCAGCGCCCATCTCCACGCAGTAATCTGACCAACGGTGCCATCGAGCATCACGATCAACTTCTTTCGAGACTTATCCTACGATAGCAGCTAAAAAATCTCTTGACAAAGAGATAGCGGACAATCTAGTCTGTAGCATGAAATGATATTTCATCTAGTGGACCAATTTTGTTTGAACGGCACGCCGATGAAAAGGTAAATTTTTACCGATAGAACGTCGCGAGTCGCAGAGAGATGGTTCCAGAGCCCTTGAGGCAGATGTGATGTTGTTTATTTCGAGTCGGCGAACATTTTTGACGAAGACCGAACGACCTTCGCTTGAGTCGTGTATATGCGTATACATTCCGTCTTGGCGCGGGATCACGAGATTATCAAGGACAGAGAATAGCCCTTTCGTTTCCCCTTTGTTTCCTATGGACTTGGTCGCCCCTGTTTTTCGGCCACCAGAAGGCGTAAAAGATGGGCTGAATCAAAAGCCCAAGGGATATTTGGCTAAGATTCGTCCCCTCTGGACAATCGATTGTGAGAATGACCGAAAATTCACAATACTTGGGTTTGACATGCCCTATACATTTACCAAGAAAAGGTGGAGGGTTTAGATGAATGCTGAGAAGGTGGCAGGAATTTTTTGGCTTGCTTTTAGTTCGTTAGTGATGTTCGGGTCTTATCAAATGGGGCTGGGGAGCCTGCAGGCACCGGGTTCAGGATTCCTTGCTTTTTTAGCCGGGGCTTTCGTCTTTCTCATGGCTCTGATCGTTCTGGTCCAGACCTTCATCAGTAAGGACCAGCAGTCCAAATTAGGGGCACTTTGGAGCGAATCGAAGTGGCGTAAGTCCATGATGGTTGGATTGCTGATTTTGGCATATATCTTGGCTTTGGAAAGACTGGGGTTCCTGTTAACGTCCCTCATGATGATGTTCGTCATGTTCAAATGGGTGGAAAAATTCTCCTGGAAAAAAGCCAGCCTGGTGACTGTTATCGTAGTGGGTTGCGCCTATCTATTGTTTTCCGTACTCCTTAAAGCATCATTGCCACGTGGTTTATTGGATTTTTAATGCAGAGGTGAAGAATCATGGATTTTTTTGAAAGTCTTATAACTGGCTTCAGCATTGCAAGCACATGGAATAACCTTTTTTTCTGTTTTGTCGGCGTTTTTTTTGGGACCCTGGTCGGCGTCCTTCCAGGGCTTGGTCCATTGGCGACCATGTCGATCCTTCTGCCCGTGACTTATGGATTTCCACCGACGACAGCCATCATTATGCTATCGGGTATCTACTATGGGGCTTACTATGGTGGCTCAACAACATCTATTCTCGTAAACATACCGGGAGAGGCAGCCTCCGTCGTCACTTGCCTGGATGGATATAAGATGGCTCTTGAAGGTCGAGGCGGGCCAGCTCTGGGAATTGCGGCCTTCGGCTCCTTTATCGCAGGAACGCTTAGTCTGGTTGTGCTCCAGGCCATCTCCCCGGCCTTGGTTTCTGTGGCCCTGAAATTCGGCGCCCCTGAATATTTCTCACTGATGATTCTGGGACTCGTGATCCTTACGTTTCTGACTGAAAAATCCATGGCAAAATCGTTGATGGTTGCTGCAGTAGGGGTCATCTTGGGAACTATCGGTCTGGACAGTATGACCGGGGCCGCCCGCTTTACCTTTGATATTCCTGAGTTGTTTGACGGGCTGGGGATCGTGCCGATGGCGATGGGACTCTTCGGAATAGCGGAAATTTTTTTGAATCTGGAGAAAGTGGTTCAGAGAAGCGTTGTGACTTCGAAGGTTGGCGGTCTCCTGCCGAGCTTTCAGGATTGGAGGGAAAGCAAATGGGCTATCGTTCGTGGGTCGATTGTTGGGTTTGGACTCGGCATGCTTCCTGGCGGGGGAGGAGTCATTGCATCGTTTGCTGCCTATGCCGTTGAAAAAATGAATTCCAAGCATCCGGAAAAGTTTGGCCATGGGGCTATTGCGGGGGTGGCCGGTCCCGAATCGGCCAACAATGCAGCCGCAAGCGCGGGTTTTGTGCCCTTGTTGACCATGGGGATTCCGGTGGGAGCTGTCCAGGCGGTTCTGTTGGGTGCTTTGATGCTCCATGGTATTACTCCCGGTCCCATGCTGCTGCAGGAGCATCCGGATGTGTTCTGGGGGGTCATTGCAAGTATGTACATCGGAAATGTCATGCTCCTAGTATTGAACCTGCCCCTCATCGGTCTTTGGGTCAAGATCCTCAAGATTCCCTATGGCCTTCTCTTTCCTATGATTCTGTTCGTTTGTCTCATTGGAGCCTATTCAGTGAACAACAGCACGACGGATGCGGCTATTATGCTGCTCTTCGGTGTGGTGGGCTATCTGATGAGAAAATTTGGATATGAGCCTGCCCCGATGATCTTGGCGTTTGTCCTAAGCCCTATCCTAGAACGGTCCTTGCGCCAATCCCTGTTAATGTCCAGTGGGGATTTTACCATTTTTCTGATACGTCCAATATCCTTGGGATGTCTAATTCTGGCTGCTTTGCTTCTGCTCATGGCCGTCTTGCCTTCGATCCGCAAGAAGCGGGAAGTGATCACAGCCCTGGAGGAGTGAGTCGATTCATTGACGGGCCAGTCTTCCGATCTCGGAAGATGGCGAAAAAATCAACCATACATAAAGAAGGAGATTATGACATGAGATTGAAGATGAGCAAAATCAGATTAATTCTTTTGGGCGTAATTTCATTGACAATTTTGACTGGCATTCCTGCATCGGTCGTACTCGCGCAGGATTTCCCCAACAAACCGATTACATTATATGTTGGTTTCGCAGCGGGTGCGACGACAGATATTGTCGGCCGCGCGCTGGCAGCTGGTGTGGAAAAGGTGTTGGGTGTTCCGGTATTGGTCGAGCAAAAGGCAGGCGCTTCGTCGACGGTTTGCGCCGGCTTGGTGGCCAGTAAAAAACCGGATGGATATACGTTGGGCATTGTCAGCTCCGATGCTATCATGCGACTGCCGGACCTCATTAAAGTCCCTTACAACCCAATGACCGATTTCAGTTACGTCGGTCAATATGCTGGATATTCAGGAGCGTTGGTCGTGTCTGCGGATTCACCCCATAAAACAGCCGAGGAATTCATAGCCTATGCCAAAGCCCACCCGGGTATGACGTATGCTTCAAACGGAATTAACAATCAACAAGCGATGTCCATCGAAGTCCTTGCACAGTGCAAGGGGTTGAAATTCAAGGCAATACCATACACGGGAGGGTCCGAGGCCATTACATCCATGCTGGGTAAGCATGTCGATTTTCTCTGTGGGGCAGGTTCGCATCTCCCCTATGTTCAACAGGGAAAATTCCGGATGCTTATCGTTACACAGACGGATAAACGTGACCCCGAGTATCCCAATGTTCCCACTTTGAAAGAATTGGGATGCCCTGATGTTCCGCCAAACACACAAATCATCATTGCCCCTAAAGGGATGCCCGACGCTATCGGCAATAAACTCGCTGAGGCATTCAAAAAGGTCGCGGACGGTCCAGAATTTCAGCAGATATTGAAGCAAATCAAAAGCCCCTATCTTTTCAAGAGTCGTCAGCAGTTGGAAAAAGATTTGCACGCAGAATTCGAGCTGTATAAGGATTATCACAAAAAAACAGGGACGAAGAGAAACTTTTAAAGTTCGAAATCATGGCTCCATATGTCCGAGTGGTGGAGCAGGGTCCGATGTTCGGGCATGTGGTGAAAAGAAAATGAGATTTTTTCTCGCCTGCTTCCCGGAGTGAACCATCCTCACGCAAGTGACGCCTCCTGCGTCGCTTGCGTGAGGATACTTTTTCCCCTCGTGGGCTCTTTGTCCTGGATATTACTGGAATGGCTTTAGCATTGAGGAGAACATATACAATGGAGCATTTTATACAGTTTCTGCATGACTCAAGATTTGAACAAATGCGGCCTGACATTGTCCACCAGGCCAAACGATGTCTTTTGGATTGGTCAGGTGTAGCCATTGGTGGATTGGAAGACCAAGCTACCCAGATACTGATCGATACAGTGAAATATCTCGGCGGCAATGAACAGGCAAGCTTGTATGGTACACAGACGAAGACGTCCCTGTTCAATGCTGCACTAGTTCATGGAACGATGTCGCACATTCTCGATTATGACGACACTTGCTTGGGTGCCCTGCTACATCCGAGCGTTTGCGTGATTCCGGCGTTAATTGCCTATGGCGAGTGGAAAAAATCAAGCGGCAGAGAATTCCTCCTGTCTCTCATCCTCGGGATAGAAGCAGAGACACGGATCAGCAAAGCCATGGGAGCGTCACACTATGACAGAGGTTGGCACTCGACGTCAACAATGGGTCGTTTTGGTGCTGCTGCCGGTGTTGGAAAAATGGCTGAGTTAACCACTGCCCGCCTGATCTATGCTCTGGGGATTGCCGGGTCTCAGTCATCGGGGATCCGCATGGCATTTGGCACCATGACAAAATCTTTCCATTCTGGAAAGGCTGCGGCGGATGGTCTGCTTGCCGTTCTGCTGGCCGAGCGTGGATATACGGCCCCTGAAAACATTATTGAGGGTGAAAAAGGTTTGGGGTCCCTGTTCTCCGGAGATTTTAGCTACGAGAGGGGGTTTGGAAGTTTGGGCCAAGAATACAACATCATGGGAATTAGCTTCAAACCCTATCCCTCGTGTCTGTATACACATCCCCTGATCTATGGAATCATACAATTAAGAAATACTCATCACATTCAACCGGAAGAGGTAAAGAAAGTGGAGTGTTGCGTGTCTCGTTTTTGTCAGGACAATGCCTGCAAAACAAGCATGGATTCAGCACTCGATTTAAAATTCAATTCTAGCTACTGTGCGGCGATTGCACTGCTCGAAGGGAGGGCCGGAATCGATCTTTTCCAGGATGAATGTGGGAAAAACAAGAATATCCTGAAATGTACGGAGAAAGTTTCAATTTCACTGAACCCGGCGTTGAACGATAGTGAGGCGGAGGTATGCATTCACCTCAATGACGGTCAAAGTTATTCATGTCATGTGGAACATCCGCTGGGCGATCCCTGGAATCCGCTTGACGATGAAGCTCTCGAAAAAAAGGCACGGGACCTTTTGGCATTACAATTTTCCCCGAGGCGGATTGATGAAATTGTCACCACAGTTTGGAATTTTGAATCTGTACAGAATATCGAGGAGTTTGCCAATCTGTTCAGGAAGTGAGAGGTACGTTTATGCCAGTGATTATCAAAGTGAACATGACGACGAAGGAAATGACCACGGTTGAAAAGCCGGAATACAGACTCCTGGGCGGTCGGGCCCTGTCGGCAAAGATCCTTCTCGACGAGGTTCCGCCGAATTGCGAG
>JAJFTY010000203.1 GCA_021372695.1 Deltaproteobacteria bacterium | reverse complement strand
GGTACGGAGTTCCTCCAGGAGCACCCGCGCGGGGTTCTGGTCACCCGCTTCTCCGGCGTCATAATGGGCGTTGAAAAGTCCCCTGGCCAACCGTTCCCTGACAGCCGCGTCATCGGGGTAAGTTTGGTGCAAAGTACGGAGTTCCGCCAGGAGCACCCGCGCTTGGTTCTGGTCACCCGCTTTTCTGGCGTCATAATGGGCGTTGAAAAGTCCCTTGGCCAACTGTTCCCTGACAGCCGCCTCATCGGGGTAAGTTTGGTGCAAAGTACGGAGTTCCTCCAGGAGCACCCGCGCTTGGTTCTGGTCACCCGCCCTTCCGGCGTCATAGTGGGCGTTGAACAGTTCCCGTGCCTTTTCCGCCAGCGGTGGCGCCGCCATCGCTTCTGCCGGCATCCCTATCGTTTCCATTTGCTTTTCCGATTGAAACTGCCCGGCCTGCTCCAGCATACGGTCGCGCTCCTGCATGCCGCGGCGCGTGACGGAGCCTTCGGGCAGGCAGGACAGGGCCTCGGCAAGTCTGGCCCGCTCCGTTTCAATCTCGGACCTCGTGAAGAGCAGGGCCACAAATCTTCCCAACGCGTGGTACAGATCCTGGGCATCCGGATTGTCCCGGAATTGGGTCCAGACCCGGTAGAGGGGCTCGGTCAGGTCCCAGGTCACGGCTTGGCCTCCCGGCCGGCCTGCCCGTTTCACCATCCCCCGTTCATGCAGACGGCCCAGGAGTTCGGAGACTTCGTTGGTGGAGACGCCATAGAGTTCTTCAGCCAGTTCCGACGGCTGCAGGGGACCGCGGGCCAGGGCCAGGGTATGCAGGATATCGATCTCCGGCTGGGGGATGAAGCGCGGATCGAGACGGCTCTGGAAATAAGGGGTCATATCGTCGAGGAAGCTGTTCAGGGTGTCCAGGATCAGGCCGACCTCCGTCTCCACGATCACTTCATAGATAAGGTGGATGAACCGGGGAAGACCGCCGGTGATGACCAGAAGGCCCCTGAGTTGCGGGCTGTTCTCCGCGAAATCGTCCAGGAGGCAGCGGACCCTGGCCGCCCGTAGCTCGTCGGGACCGGGGTTGGCCGCTTCGTATGCCAGCCGGAGGCGGATGATCTCCAAAACTTCGTCGTTGGAGAGCTCATCCAGGTGGTGGGTGCGGAAGAAATCGTAGAACGGCTTGCCCGGATCGCCAACGGCGCCGAAGAGCGTGGGGGCCGCCCCAATGACAAGAAGCCTGGGCGATTCCTGGAGGTGGCGGCGGATAGCCCATTGCTCGTCCAAAGGGCCTTTGCGGCTCCGCTGCGCCCCGAGGTAGAAGGTTTGGTCCACGTTTTCGGCGATGGGAAGCAGAATGCGGTCCAATGTCTGGGCTGCCGATTCCAGGGCATCCACCGAGAGTTCCAGGCGCTCCAGCGGGTCCTTCATGCCCTTGGCCGTGGTGAGGGCCGCGAGGCAGGTTCCCCGGGCGGTCCGGGCGGTGTCTGGAGCGATGTCCTCTGGAGGATTCTTGAGCTGCTCGGCCAGCCGTTCCACGAACTTCAGGAACAGGTCGCCCGGTGAACGGAGCGCCGTCTCCTCCGGCATCACCACGGGCAGATAGGCCTCGGAAAGGGCCGGGTCGGCGGGTATCCGTCCCGCGGTCAGGATCCGTAAGAGATGCGTTTTCCCCGATCCCCGGGGGCCGATGAGAAGATGGTGCTGGTGATTGGGGCGGCCGATCTCGGCGCGCAGGGCAATGAGAAGCTGCTCCAGGATCTGCACGCGGTTTTCGCCGCTGTTGATCGCCTCCAGGTATTCCACCGGGTCCCGGCCCGGGTTGTAACGGAGATGCCGTACCATTATCTACCTCCCAAGGTCAGCCAGGGTTCGCCCAATCGCCACCTATCGGCAATGACCCGCGAGCGCATCCGCCATGTATCTCCCTGCCGAACCAAGTCGTAATCCTCTTCCAGGCAGATCATCAATTTGTCGAACACGACGCGGTCTTCACAGAGATACTTCAATTCGGCTTCAGGGACCGGAACCGGAGCCAGGCGGGAGAGCGCCTTCAGGATGGGGGAGGCGCAGGAGCGGTATTCTTCCGGATAGGCCCGCTCCCGCAGGATGAAATCGCGGAAGCAGATATTTCCGAGCGGGCCGAGGAGCCGGTCGTAATAGGCCGTCTCCACATCGGCAACGCCGATCTCCCGTTTTTGACCCACCTGTTCGGTGGTGTAGTGGGCCAGGGCATGGACGAAGTAGGGCACGGTTTCGTCGTTGCCCGTTAATTCCACGAGACGATCGATTGCAGCCGGGAACGGCGCCTTTTCCATCCCGTAAAAGAGCTCCTCCGCCAACAGCTTCGCCTCCCCCTGGGTCACCGGGGGAATGTCAACCGGGACCAGGTCAGCGAATAAGGCATGCATCCCGAGCAGCTCGATGTACGTGGAGAGACCGGCGCTGCCGGCAAAGACCGCCGTCAGGGGATTGCCCGTTCGTGTCCGGAGCCGGTGAAATATTTCAAGGAAACTCGTCAAGTCCGCTACGTTTTTCTCCAGCATGTCACGAAGAAAGAGGCTGAACTCGTCAATCAGAAGGACGATACCCGCACCAGCGAGGGCCGTCATGGTCTCCCGCAGAAGGGGGCCAGGGTCATTTCCATGGCTGGCCATAATCTCGGCAAAGGCGGCATTGAAGACCTGGGACATGGAGGCGGCATCGGTGACAGCCGGCCAGGGCCTGTAAACGGGAAGCTCGTGCAAACAGGCGCGGGCCGCCTGGTTCCTCATGCATCGGCTGACCAGGGCCTTGAGAAAGCCGGGGAGTGTACCGATGTCGCTCAATTCCAGCAGGACCGCCTGGGGCCGCAAAGCCGCCACCCTTCCGAGAAGGCTCGATTTGCCATACCGGCGCGGCGCGCGCAGATGACATGATCTCTTGGCGGAGATATTGACCTCCAGATCGGCCAGCGGTTTTTCCCGGCCGATGAATTCTTCGTCCATAACGACGGTGATGCCGACGCGGGGCTGGAAGAGATGGGGGCTTCGTCCTTGCCGGTAGCTCTCCAGGTGCCTGACCAGCCGGGCCGTGTTCGTGCTGCCGTCAGCCCAGAGATAATCGGAAAGGGCCCTGATGGGCACCCCGGGCGGGGGTTCGACCAGCATTTCCGTGCGCAGGCGCTCGTGCTCAGCCAGAGAGAGGCTCCTTGCCGCTTCGGTCATCGTTTTGATCCGGTCGCCGGGGAGGGTTTCCTTTTCTGGGGAAATTCGCACGGCCATCCCCCGTAAGGCACCGTCCGCATCCTTGATATGCATGACAAAGAAGATGTCTTTATTCATGATCGTCTCCTCTCGATGAACTCTTCCTTTAGACGCTGCCAGTTCATATCCGCTTGCCGGTCCACCAAGTGGAGCGCCTCGGCGCAGGCGAAGTCATCAACGGCGAGTTGAACGGCGTTTGGTATCTTTTGCCAGTCCGGATGTTCGCGCTGCCATTCGTAGAGTGGATGGTTGCGCCGGTCCCAGGCGTGCTGAAGCCTGGTCATGAGCTGCACTTCGAAGCCGAAGCCCGTTGAGCTGTCAATCCGGACCCGTGCCGAGAATTGCCGTGCCCGATGCCCTTTGAGGCCGTTGCGCAACTTCGGGTCAAAGACGAAATCCTTGATCCCGTTCGGACAAAGATAAACGCCGAGAAATTTTTTTTCTTCAAAGAGCTTTTTCTGCAGGCAGCTTACATCGGAGGGAAAATCGGCAACGATCCTGATCCTTCCGAGATCGCTAAAGCCGTAAACCCGGTCGGCGAGTTGCTCCACGGTCTGCTTCGTTGCGTCGGATTTGCCGTCTGATTGCTCGGCGTGCAGATCCCGGGCCAGTTTGGAACGGATGCTGGCTGCAGATTTCACCAACCTTTCCGCGCCGCCGAAAAGCTCCCAGAAATCTCGGCCGCTGCGGTCCGCGTCCTGACAGTCGCTCTTTATAGAATCCAAACTCGTTTCCAGCTTGGAAAGCAAATTCGCTGCCTCTGGATTGGCCTTCTGCCGAAGCGGTTCGCACCAGTCCGCGAACGCTTCCGGGTCAGCCAGCTCATCGGGGAAATAGGCCCGAATGACTTGTTCAATCACCTCTTCCATAGGCCCCCTCCTTGCCAGGATATTTGTTGCCAGCAAATTATCTGGCACGGACTGTACATGCCAACAAATTTCTTGTCAAGAAGTTTGTTGGCATCTGTCCCGGCACCGTATGGCCAACATCGGCGGCCTTCACGCCCAGCGCAATGGCCAAGTGGGCCTTGCCCACCCCGGGCAGCCCGACGACGCGGATGTAGCTCCGTTGGAGGTCAAAAAGCTGGAGGCCCTCTTCCGGCAACACGCTCCTCCCTGGCCGGCCACCCGTCACACAACCCCGCCGTGATCGTCGTCGCTGCACACCCTGCCAAGAAACGCTTTACACGGCCGCCATTTTTCGGTTATACCTGCACCGCATCCAACCCTCGATTCAGGGAGGACCCGTATGACCCGCAAGAGACCCCTGGTCCCCTTCATCCTGCTGCTGCTTCTCACCCTTCCGTCGCCCGGTCTCTGTGCCGAGAAGTGCGTGCAGACCGCGGGCGAGGCGGCCATCGTCGGTGGCGACATTCCCTCCGCGAAGACGGAAGCCGTCGCGCGGGCCAAATGGGCCGCGATTGAAGAGACGGTCGGCACGGAGGTCAAGGCGGCGAGTATCGTGCAGGACTTCACCCTCGTCGATGAGATCGTCAAGACACAGGTGGACGGCGTCGTCAAGGGATACAAGATCCTCTCCCAGGAGAACCGAGCCGACACGGTCGTGGTCCGGATCGACGCCTGCGTGGAACCGCAGAAGGCCCAGGAGGCGGTCTCCGCCCTCTCATTGAACAACGCGGTCGCCGTCTTCATCCCGGCCCAAAAACCATCGGCCGGTCAGACCGACCAATACGAAGAGACGAACATCCTTTCCGAAACGCTGATCGGAAAACTGACGGACCAGGGCTACCGCGTCGTAGACGTCGCGCCGACCCAGGCCGCCGATGCCGCGGAGATCGAAAAGGCCGTGAAGAGCGGCAGCACCCTCACCCTCCGCAGCCTGATGTACAAATTTCTGTCGAACGTGATCCTGATCGGCAAGATCGACTACACCGTCACGACGAAGAAGAATGAGAACGTAGGCTACAGCATCTCCATGCCCTTCAACAACGTGACCGTGCGCATCACCTACCGGATCGTCGCCCGGAACGGCAAGACGGGAAACATGGAGATCCTGACGGCGGGTAGCGAGCAGGCCCGGGGACTCGCGGGCAGCGTCGAGGATGCCGCGGCCAAGGGGCTGGAGAGCCTCGCCGAAAAGCTCGCCCCCGTCATCCTCGACAAGATCGCCTCCTTCATTCGGGGGAGCGTCAAGAAGGTCGCCATCCGGGTCAACGGCGTGGGCGATATCGATGCCAACCAGGAGATCAAGGGGCTTCTGCAGCAGACCGTCTGGGTGACCGAGGTCGAAGAAAAAAGAGTGGGTGAGTTCGTCGTCGGCTATCCGGAGAACTCCCTCTACCTGGCCAACAGCCTCCGCCAGAAGGGTCGCTTCAAGATTGTCGATTTCTCTCCCTACAGCCTGACGCTGGAATGGAAACCGTGAGGGCCTCCGTTCTTCACTCTTCAGGCGGGAAGTTTCTGCTCCTGGCCGGGAATCCCGGCAGGGATAAAACCGATCTGTTGCAGCAGATTCAGCGTGCTTCTCGTGGCAGGGATGCTTCTGAACTCTTCGGGCGAAATCCAGCGCGCCTCGAGCGCGTCGTCGGCCGCCTTCACCTCGCCGCTCACATAATCCGCAGCCATGTCGATGATCACATAGTGGAAACGGAAACGCCCGTTCTCGTCTCTGTCGAAGGTATCGCAGGCATAGATGGGAACCCCGGCGCGGATGACGATTCCCGTCTCTTCCCGGATCTCCCGCTCCGCGCCCTGCTGAAGGGTTTCCCCGAGCCTGAGCCCGCCTCCCGGGATTGCCCAGAGCCCCCGGGCGGGAGCACCGCCCCGCCGGACGAGGAGGACACGGCCCTCCCGGAGGACGACCGCCCCCACGCCTACCCGCGGATGGTCCGGATATTCACGACCTGCCATACATTGCTCCTATTCCCTTGGGGAACAGTACCCCGTCTTTCATCTCACACAAGAACGTCGCACCAAGGAAATCGGATCCCTCCGCGCGCTGGATCTTTTTCGACCCGAAAAACCTCCAATGCGCGCTCCCGGGATCGTGATTTCCCATCGCTCCTTGTCCGTGATACGTCGAGATCAGTCCCCACCGCTCCCCGTAATGCAAAAAGTGAACCGGGCCGTCCGGGGACGCCCGCCGTCGAACACGCGCTCGGCAAAGGTCACCTCCCCCTTTCGGTCGATCAGCAGCACCGTCGACGAGCGGGTCCCGTAAACCGGACTCTCGATGAAGAGGGGAGAGAGAACCCTCTCCCACTCAAGCCCCACGCCCGTCTCGGGAAGAAAATCGTCGGGCGGACGGCTCCGGTCCGCCAGGAGGGCGAAGAGCCCCTCTGTGAGCGGCCTCCCCCCCTCTTTCAGAAGGGTCGAGAGCCCGTTTTTCCCCTGTTCGACCTTCGGCCAGGGGGTGTCGAGCAGATGGTTGCTCACGCCGTGAATTCCGGGCTCCAGCCGCTTACGATCTCCCCGGTTTGAAAAGCAGAAGAGGCTTTCGGGGTCGCCTGCGAGCAGGCTGAAGCCGTTGAAACGATCGGCGATGGGCCCGATCCGGCGGAGATAGTCCTCCGGCCGCTCCCGGCCGAGCAGATAATCGTGAACCAGCCTTCCCCGCGAGGGGGCTCCGATCCTCACAGAGGCCGGATCCCGGTAGTTGGTCAGAGCGGCCCATCGTCCCTCACGCGTAATGCCGAGCCAGGCGCCTCCCTCCCGCAGATCCCGGCCTGCCAGCAAACCGGGTGCCTCCTCCCAGAAGGCGGCCGGCGCCGAAGGCCTCTCGTAGAACTCATCCCGGTTCGCCGCGACCACGAGCGGGAAACGGTCGTCCATCTTCCAGGCAAAGAGAATCAGGCACATGATCGTGCGAGCCTCTGCCTGAGATCGGCCAGGATCCGCGCCATGGCCTGACCGGCGGAAGCATGGATGACGACGTCCGCAAACTTGTCCGCAGGTGTTTCGGTCAGGTTGACGATCGCGAGCCCCGCCCCCGCCTGCTTGGCATAGAGCGGCATGTAGGCCGCCGGGTAAACCACGAGCGATGAGCCGACGACGATCAGAAGATCGCAGCGGCTCGCGCGCCGGGTCGCCTCCTTCAGGGTCTCCTCGGGCAGGGCTTCGCCGAAGAAGATGACGTCGGGCTTCAGCATCCCGCCGCAGTGCCCGCAGACCGGCAGCGTTTCCGCTCCCCGGTTCTTCCGGAGGATCTCCTCCAGCGGAGAGCGCTCCCCGCAGTCGAGACAGCGGATCCACCGCATGTTCCCGTGGAGCTCGAATACCCTCGCAGGATCGTTTCCCGCTCTCTGATGGAGGTTGTCGATATTCTGGGTGATGACGCAATCCAGGCGTCCCAGCCTCTCCAGGTCTGCGAT
>JAJFTY010000190.1 GCA_021372695.1 Deltaproteobacteria bacterium | reverse complement strand
CCGGATCTCGATTTTCGGATTCTTCCAGACTTTGCTCCCGAGATAGGTCTGCACACGATCCACATCCTTCGGACCCAACACAAAATCCGGCTTCGGACACCAATCCGCCGTCAGGGTTACCCCTCTCATCTTCTCTGCCATCTGACTTACCTCCTCTGCCGAATTATTATTATTTCCAGCCGGATCATCCAGCCGTCAAGGGCATGTGATTGAGCCGCCCATGCCATTTCTTCATTTGACTTGCACAAAATTTCCGCTCTTCAGGAATTCCAGCGCCGCGTGACCCATTGCCACGGAGATCCTGTCGCCCAAGCCACCCACCGCGGGCACCCTGTTTTCCCGGATGCCCTGGATAGACTCCGTCATTGCGGCGAGGTAGGCTTCTTCATACCGTTCCAGGAAGAAGAAGAGGGGTTTAAGAGACAAACCAATTCAGCTGACGTCCGAATTCAACCTCTTTTCAACATCTTTCTTCAGTTTTCAAAAAGCTGACTCAATGTTTACGCAGCCCGGAAACTGCATTTTCAGGACGAACTACCTGTCAATGCCGTTGATATTCGGAGCTGCCGTGGATTCGCGAACGACGAGCATCGTGGGGAGCAGGATCTTTCGCGTGAAATGCGACTTTCCCGAAATGGCTTGGAAGAGCGTCTCCACTGCGAGCTTGCCCATCAACTCCTTTGGGACCTGCACGGTGGTGAGGGGAGGCATCACTTCCGCGGAGAGGGAGAGGTCATCAAAGCCCACGATGCTCATGTCCCCGGGGATGACGAGTCCCTGCTGTTTGATCGCGTCCATCGCGCCGATGGCCACCATGTCGTTGTAGGCGATCACTGCTGTCGGTCGCCTTGCATCGCGCCGCCCCAGGATGCGCTGCATCGCCTCGAAACCGCCCGACATCGATTCGGGGCATTCCTCCACGAGATCGGGCTCCTCGATAAATCCATAAGCGGCTCGCGCAAGGTTGAACCCGTGCCGGCGTTCCTGCGCGGAGAGGCCGTCGATGGTCCCCGAGATGTAGGCAACGCGCGTATGGCCGAGCTCGGCAAGATGCTTTCCCGCTTTCATGATTCCATCGACGTTGTCTACCAGGATGGCATCGATGTCCTCCGTCGGGACTGCGTAGTCCAGGAGAATGACGGGGATGCGCTGGGTGCGCAGGCGGATCAGGAATTCGCGGTCGTAGGTTCCGACGATCACGACGCCCGCCAGATCGTTGAATTTGAGATTGAGCCGGTTGAGCGGGATCTCGCTGCTCGAGATCGCGCTGAACTGGAAGAAGAATTTCCGGGCCGCCACCTCTTTCTCCGCGGCGGAGATGATGTTCGTATAAAAGAGGCTGGAGAGGTTGAACATCTCCGTGTCGATGAGGAACGCCACCGTGCGGCCAATCTTCTTCCGCGGCTCGTATCCCAGACGTTTTGCGGTCTCCACAATCGAGCGGCGTACCTCGTCGGAGACGCTGTCCTCGGATCCGGAAAGGACGCGCGACACGGTGGCTATGCTGACTCCCTGGGCCTCGGCGATCTTCTTCATGGTAACGGCCATTGTGCATCCTTTCCGCCGGCCCCGGCCATGTCAGGGCTCGACGATGATCTTGAGCGCGAGCTGCTTCTTCAAAAGCTCGATCCCCTTGTGAATATCGGCAAGGGGGATGCGGTGAGTCACCACAACGTCCAGCGGCAGCTCGCCGCTCTCAAGGATCCGCGCGACCCGTGAAAAGCTGAACCGGCCGATGAACCCTCCACGGATGGTGAGCTCCTTCTTGATGATGTCCTTTATCGGCACCTTCGGCTCGGCCAGTTCGTCGTGGCCGAACTGGAGCACCGTCCCGCCAAACCTGGCCAACTGCATCGCCGTCACCAAAAGAGGGCCCACGGCTTCGACGACGAAATCGGCGCCGTCGCCGGTCTCGTCTCTCACCACCTTGGCAAGATCCTCTTTTGTCGGGTCCACGACCCGGGTGGCTCCGCACTTTAGTGCCCGTTCGCGCCGGAACGCGGAAGGCTCGCTTACGATGAGGCGCGATGCCCCTGCCGCCTTCAACACCGCCGTGAAGAGGCACCCGATCGGCCCTGCCCCGAGCACGACCACCGCGTCTCCCGGTTTGACTCCAAGCTTACCTGTCGAGTGTAGCACACAACCCAGGGGCTCGGCAAGGGCGGCCAGGTGGGTTGGCACCCGGGTGCGCAGCTTGTACAACCCGTAAAAGGGTACCAGCGCGTGTGTGGCGAATCCCCCGTCGGAAAAGATCCCGATCGTGCCGGGATGCCCGGGCTCGCCGGAGGAGGCGATGAGAGTGGAGCACTGGTCGGGAAAGCCATCGCGGCAATACGAACATTGTCCGCAGCCAGGGTGGGGGTCCACGAGCACTTGGTCACCGGGCGAGAACTCGCGTACTCCGGCGCCGACCTCGACGACCTCACCGGTGAACTCGTGGCCCTGGATGATGCCCAGTCGCGCCGGGTGTGCCGGCGGCACCTGGAGGATGTGCAGGTCGGTCCCGCAGATCCCCACGCCTTGCACCCGCAACAGGACGTCCGTGGCTTTGACTATCTTCGGCTCGGGCCGCTCAGTGAGCACCAATCGTCCATTTCCCTCAAAAACCGCCGCCCGCATTGTGCCTCCTTTCGCGCCATATGCGGCGCCTATCCGACGATGGGTTTCACCTTTTTCACGAACTCCTCTGCCTTGCGCGCGATCTCCTGGTCGCTGGAGAGGACGTTGATCCCGAAGTTCGCTCCGATCCCCGGATCCACGACGCCCACGCTCAGGTTCAAGGCACGGGAGAGAATCGCGTCGGTCTTGGTCAGCATGTTCTTCCTGTTCGGTCGCCGCCCCTGCTCGTCGTGCCAGGAAAGAATTTGTTCCATGTGGTTGTATACGTGCCAGCCGCTGTCTGACACGATCTTCACCCCCAGCGCCGCGGCTACCCTGCGGGTCACCGCCTCGTCGGGGAAGAGGACCGTGAGTATGGTGGCGATCTCCCCGGGATCGTTGATCCGGCGGTAGCTCATGTTGCGGATCCCGCCTGCCTCGATGGCCTCCTTGAACTTGCGCTTTTTCTCCCGCAGAAGGGCGACGATGGTGTCCAGCTTGTGCAGCTGCGCCAGGCCCACGGCGCCGGTGAGCTCGTTGATGCGCAGGTTGACCCCCACCACTCGGGATCGAGCGCTGATCTCCAGGCCCATGCCAAGCCGCTTGTGTCCCTGGTCGTGATAGCCGAAGGCCCGCTCGTACAACTCGTCATCGTCGGTGGTCACCATGCCCGCATCCCCCGTGGTGATCGTCTTGTTGATGTTCAGGGAGAAGGCGTTGATGGCTCCGAACACACCAGTCCTCTTTCCTTTGTAGCTGGCCCCCAGGGACTGGCAGGCGTCCTCCAGGATGGGGATCTTGTGCTTCCGTGCAACGGCCATGATGCCGTCAATGTCACTGGGATTGCCCAGCATGTGCACAGGCATGATTGCCTTGGTGCGAGAGGAGATCCTGTGCTCGATGTCGGAAGGGTCCATCGTCAGCGATTCGTCGACCTCGGCGAGAATCGGCGTTCCGCCTACGGCGATGACGGCCGAGATGGAGGCAACGTAGGTATAGCCGGGCACGAGCACTTCGTCGCCCCTGCCCACGCCGAGCGCAATGAGGGCCGCTATAATGGAGCTTGTTCCACCGTTTGTCGCAAGAGCGTGCTTGACCCCGATTTTTTTCGCGAACTCCTGCTCCAGGGTGACAACCTTGTGCTTGAACCGTGGATCGCTCTCCTGCCCGTAGCGGGAAAGGTACCCCGTTTCGAGAACATCGAGCACTTCTTTACGTTCTTCGTCACCGAAGAGATAGAAACCCGGACCTGGCATGACGATACCTCCTTGCTGGGATAAGTTGGGTGAGGCCGAAGAGAATCTTCTACAGCCTGAATGCATTTTATACACAATGTAATTTGCTGTCAATAATTAATGTAACAAAAAATGATTTACATAGATAATTGCATTTTAATTGACAGGAAAATAGATCCATGGTAAAAAGTGTCATATTCATATTCAACCGAGTGTCACGCAGGGAAGCCCATCAATCCAAAGAGAGGAGGTGACCTGAATTCCATTTTCCACTGGGACGGACCGTCAATGAGATCTCCGTTTTTCTAAATGACATAAGGGGGGTAAAGATGAAAAAGCTATTCACTATTCTCTTTGTTCTCGCTATCGTTCTCGTTGCAGCAAGCTCTTTCGCGGCGCCCAAAGAAATCATCTTCATGGACAGTCAGTCCGGCGCCAATTTCCAGCAGTGGTTCCAGACGATAGCGCTGCCGGCGGCTGAGGAGGCCTTGGGAGTCAAGATCAAGTATGTCGTGGGAAGTGACGCGGAGATTATCGAGCGCATGAAAGCCTGGAAACCGGGCCAGGGCGACATCACCGTATTGTTCCCCAAGTCGGCCGCTCTCTTCGTCAAGACCAGCCAGATTCCGCTCGACACCCTCACCAAGGACAAAATCCCGAACATGGCCAAGATCGACCCCTCTCTCCAATCGACGGAGGGGGTCGACGTGACGAACAAGGCGGCCGCGTATTGGTTCAGCACCTACGCCCTGATCTACAACTCCAATTTCGTCAAGAAGCCGCCAAAATCCTGGAAGGAGTTCTACGATCGACGCGGTGAGTTCAAAGGCCACATCGGCTACATACGACCCGATGCGAAGTCGGGCGCGGGTTGGCGGCAGCCGTTTGCTTTCCTGAACGCCTTTACCGATTTTTCCAAAAAGTTCAATCCCCAGGCAAAAGATTTCCAGGATGCTTGGGCCAAGCTAAAGGATTTCTACACCTATTCCCAACTGCCGCTGGCCTCCGAACCGACCAACATGTTCGAGAACTTCAACGCCGGCGACACCTGGATCACGCTGTACGCGATGGACTACTCGCTCTGGTCGGCGCGGCAGGGGACCATGCCCCCGACCACCAAGGCCATGTTCCTGAGCGAGGGCATCGATGCCGGCGGCCAGGCATACTTTGTCGTGCCGGCCAACATCCCCGCGGACAACAAGCTCCTTGCCTACAAGCTCATCAACTACCTGCTTTCCGATGACCAGCAGAGCCGTCTGGTCAGCACGATGTGGCAGTACAACAGCACCATGATCAACGAAAAGGTGCCCGGCATTGTCTGGGAACAGATCCCCAGGATCGAAGTTGCCAAAAAGGCGGTCATTCCGGCGGAGCGGGTCAACGCGGACGCCATCACCTACATCAAGCAGCACGCGCTTGAAATCATACCGAAATAGGCGCGAGAATCACGCCGGGGAGAGGGAGAGCAACGGTCCTCCCTCTCCTCACACCTGGTTTATCGACGTTACAGGAGACGGTCATGAGGTTCATTGCTTCACAACGCCGTGAAAAGTTGACGACCCTGTTGCTTCTCTTGCCCGGTTTTGCCACTTTTTTTGGGCTGTTCGTGTACCCTTTCATCATCACGATCATCCTGAGCCTTCGCCCCGAAGGGCAGGCAACGGGCTGGACCCTTGAATACTATGTCGGTTTCCTGACGAGCGCCCACGGGCGCGAGATCATTGGGCTGACTTTTTTCCTGGCGATCGCCACGACGGTGTTCTCCGTGCTCTTGAGCGTCCCTCTGGCGCTCATCCTGCGCCGGAAACTGAGAGGGCACCGCTTCTTCCGCGCGGTGCCGCTGATTCCGCTGGTCGTCCCCGGCCTGATCGGGGCCTTGGGGTTGTTGCTGGTCTTCGGGAGCCGGGGCTGGTTCAATCTGTTTCTTCGCGACGTGCTGCCGTTCATCCACGGGCCCGTTGCCGTCAATTACACCATCAGCGGCCTGACCCTGTTTTATATCTGGCTCTATTTCCCCTTTACGTTGTTGACGACGCTTTCCACCCTGGAGGGCCTTGACCCCGGCATCGAAGAGGCCGCCCAGGTCGCGGGGGCAAACCCCTGGTCTGTCTTCCGACACGTCGTGCTGCCGCTGATCATGCCGGGGATCCTTTCGGGGTCCGTACTGACGTTCATGAATGCCTTCGGAGCGTTCAGCATCCCCCTCGTGGCAGGGGGGAACTACCGTCCGCTGTCCGTGGAGGTGTATAAGCAGATCCAGCTGTTTATCCCCGCTCGCTGGTCGCAGGCCTGCGCCATCTCCGTGATCATGGGCGTGATGCAGGTGGTCTTTTTGACCTTCTACATGCGTGTCTTCAGCCGGAAAAAGGGGAGGCAGACATGATAAAAACTTATGCCCGCGGATTGTGGAACGGCCGGCTGATCCTCTCCTACACGCTGCTGGTCTGCCTTTCCATTTTCATTTTCTCCCCCTTTGCGCTGATCATCATAAAATCGTTCGGCAAGGACTGGTTCGGCAAGCTGTGGCTGCCGCCCACGCTGACCTGGGACTGGTATAAATGGGCCATCAACGTGGCCCGCCTGCCGGAGGTCATGAAGAACACGATCATCGTGACCGCACTGGCCGTGGCGATGAGCACGATCATCGGTATTTTCTCCGGTTGGGCATTCGGCCGCAGGCGCCTCCCCGGCAAGGAATTGTTGATGTCGATGATCCTCCTGCCCCGCATGATTCCACCGATCACCTATGCCCTGGGGATTGCGCAAATCTTCTATGGACTGAACCTCGTGAACACCCATTTCGGGATCGCCCTGGCGCACGTGACCCTCTGCGCCCCCTACGCGATTCTCGTGATGTCCGCAACCTTCGAGAGCCTCGACGATCGGACACTGGAAGCGGCCAGCGTCTGCGGTGCAAATTCCATCCGCACATTCCTCCACGTCACCCTTCCCCAGATCATGCCCGGCATCCTGTCCTCCATGATCTTCACTTTCACGACGTCCTATAATGAATTCACTCTGACGCTGATGACCTACGGTGCCGATACGCTCACCCTGCCCATCCGCACCTATCTGGCCGTCGGAGAAGGGTATTGGGAGGTCACCAGCGCCATGTCCGTCATCATGGTTCTCCCCTCCCTGATCATCCTGTTCCTCATTCAGAGACAGGTGAAACCGGAACAACTGGTAGGAGGCTTCAAGGGATTATGAGCGAATGGATGATTGAGCTGAAGGGTACGACCAAGCGCTATGGCAAGCTCGTTGCCAACGACCATATCGATTTGCGGATTCCGCGGGGGGAATTGCTGACCCTCCTGGGCCCGAGCGGCTGCGGCAAGACCACGGCCATGCGCTGCATCACCGGCCATCAGCGTCCCGACGAAGGGCAGGTCATGATCGACGGGCAGGACGTCACCGACCTTCCCACACACAGGCGGGATCTGGGCATGGTCTTTCAGAACTTCGCCTTGTTCCCCCATATGACCGTATATGACAATGTGGATTTCCCCCTGATGATCCGCACCCTGCCTCACGACGAGCGCCGCAAGCGGGTCATGGAAGCGCTGCAACTGGTGCGCATGGACGAGTTGGGAGATCGGTATCCCCGGCAGCTTTCCGGCGGGCAGCAGCAGCGCGTGGGCCTCGCCCGGGCGCTGGTCTACCGACCACGCGTCCTTTTGCTCGATGAGCCCCTGTCGAATCTGGACGCCAAGCTGCGCGAGGAAATGCGCTTCGAGATCAAAGAGCTGGTCGCGCATCTCCACATAACCGCCGTCTACGTCACTCACGACCAGGGGGAAGCCCTGGCGTTGTCCGACCGGGTGGCGGTCATGAACGTCGGACGCATACAGCAGATCGGCACGCCTCGCGATATCTTCGAGCGGCCGAATTCGCTTTTCGTCGCGAATTTCATCGGGCTGTCCGATTTCATCGGTGCCCGGGTGGAGGCCGTGGAGGGGAACAGCACCTGGGTGGCCGTCAACGGGCTAAGGGTACGCGTCGAGACCGAGGATAGGTTCAGGATCGGCCAGGACGTGACCCTGTTCATCCGCCCGAACAGGGTGGAGCTCCTGGAGCAGAAAGCGCCTGCCGGCGAAAACGTTCTGGAGGCCCGGGTGCAGAAGCTGACCTACCTCGGCGACAACACCGATTATCGAGTGATGCTGCCCGGCGACTGGGAGATACGCGTGCAAACCAACGGTCAGCAATACCTTCCGGCTGGTTCGTCGATCAAGGTAAGGTTGCCACCGGACCACTGTCATATCATTGCGGAGCAGCCATAGCAGCGCACCCCTCGGTGTGCGTCGAAAATCGTCGAATCCTCAGGGAGCGATGCCCAGAATGGACCGCATGTTCGCCCGTGCTTCGGCCAGGTGGTCATCGAATTCGGCCAGAATTTCCAGGATGAGATCGTCCCGGTAATCGGGCAGGCGCGCAAAAACCTCGGAATAGGGAATGCTCCCCCAGCCGGGAGGCATGTGCATGTCCGCTTCGCCGAACGCCCAGCGCTCCCGTTCGACCGGATATCCCGCGTCGAGCCTGCCGAAGTTGTCGGTCACATGGAGATGCCGGACCCATGGCGCAGCTTCGCTCACCGCGTCGAGATACGAAAAACCCCTGTCCTGTGACGCAAGGTAGAGGTGAGCCACATCGAGCGTCATGCGGACGCTGGAATGGTTGATGGCTTCGAGCTGGCGCGCGATGGGGCCGATACGCAGCCGCGCGAGGTGTCTGTCGATCTCGGAGCTCGGCAGCCCGAAGCTCCGGATGATGTCGTACTCCCAGAGATGGGGATCCAGGTTTTCCATGCAGATGACGACTCCGGCGTCTGCCGCAATGGGAGCAAGCTCCTTGAGCGCCGCAACCTCTCTTTGCGCCCCCTCTTCCAGCTCCCGGGCCGTGAGGAGCGTGGTCCGGACTCCGCTTTTCACCTTTTCGAGGGCCTGCAGGCCGCTGTGGTACACCAACCGGCTCCCACCTATCGCCGTGCAGAGCTCGATTTGGGCGCGCATGATCTTTTTGCAGAGCTCGTGCCGGGGATCGTATGCGAGATTGAGACGGTCGAGGCCATGGACACTGAAGCGCAGGCCGGAACGTCTCGTCACCCCGAGGAAGTCGGCAAGCTGCCGCTGCCGCAGCTCCCCGTCGAAGATCAACGGATAGAGGCTCGGGTCGATTTCCACCAGCGGGAAGCCGAGTTGGGCCAGCCTCCCCAAGGCGACCTCCAGTAACTGGGGAGTGAACACATTCCCCGGGGTTTTCAGACTCACGCCGATATCCTGTACATGAATCATGTCTACTCCTTGCCGCAGCCGCGTTTCCTTTTACCTAACGGATCAGAGGGAGCGAGTCAATATCTGTTTTACGTTATTTTACTTGACTCTTGGCGGCCGGAACCCGGCCTTACCCGCCATTTTTCCGTTCTATATATTTCTTGTTTTTTGATTTGACAAGGTAAATTTCATATGATTTAATGCAAAACCTTAAATTTTTGAAGGTAAATTTCATTTGAAAAAGGAGGCAGACGGTGGTGAGCATACAGCTTGGACTCCATGGTGCCACGATTCCCCAGGCAAGTTTCCTGCAAGGACTTCACGAGGCCGCGTCAGCGGGTTTCTCCGCGTACGAGCCGGAGATTGCCCGCGTTGCTCTCTGTACGCCCTTGCAGATCGGCGAAGCGCTGGCTGTTCAAAAAAAGTACGGGCTTGCACTGTTGCCCTTGAACGAGATAGAGGCTTTCGGTGACCTCACGATCGAGCGCGCCCGAGAGATCTTCACGCATGCCCAGCGCCTTTCGATCGGTGCAGTCACCGTGTGTCCCGTGGCCCCGAAAGGGCCCCTCTCCCTTGAAGAGGGCGTTGCGTGGCTGAAACGCTTTTCGAAGGAGGCTGAAGCCTTCCAGGTCTCTTTGTTTTTGGAAATGATGTGCTTTCCCGGACGGCCTTTCAACACCTTCGAGGAGTCGTTGCGCCTGGCCGAGAGATCAGGGATGAAGCTCGTCGTTGACACTTTTCATTATAGCGTCGTGGGAGCAACGCCGGAGCAGATCCGGCGCCTCCCGGCGGAACTGATCGGGGTTGTCCATATCACCGATGCCCTGACCGACGGAAAGAATCTCAAGGAACTCGTTGACGCCGACCGGGTGCTTCCCGGTGAAGGGGAACTGCCTTTGGTGGAGGCCATGGACGCGATCCGTCAGACCGGCTATCGGGGCGGGATGTCCGTGGAGGTGTTCCATCCCAAGTACGGCCTTCAGGATGCTGCGGAGGTCGCGCGCGACGCTTATCGAAGGGCGGTATCCCTTCTTCGGGAGTCCGGCTGGATTGGAAAGGAGACGCCATGAGGAGAGTCAAGCTCGGCATCATCGGGGTCGGGGAGATCGGCACCGTCCATGCGACGAACATCGTACGGGATGTTCCCGGCGCGGAGCTTGCGGCCGTTGCCGACCTTCAGGTCGAAAAGGCGCGTGAATGCGCCCGTTCGCTCGGGGTGACGAAGTTCTACGGCCGAATGGAAGAGCTTCTTGCGGATCGCGATGTCGAGGCGGTCCTCATCTGCACGACGCCCGAGAGCCATGCGCAGATCCTGATCGCGGCCGCGGCCGCGGGTAAGAGCATCTTCTGCGAGAAACCGCTCGGATTGGAGCCGGTCGAGGCGCAGAAGGCCCTCGACCGGGTGGAAGCCGCGGGCGTTCTCCTGCAGGTCGGCTTCAACCGCAGATTCGACGCGAACTTCAGGCGCATCAAGGAACAGCTCGACGCGGGAAAGCTCGGCACGCCGCACAGCGTCCACATCATCAGCAGGGATCCCGAGCCTCCCGGCAAAGAATACTACCTGCTTTCCGGCGGGATTCTCTTGGACATGACGATTCACGACTTCGACCTTGCGCGCCATCTCATCGGCGACGAGGTGGTCGAGGTCTACGTCGCGGGATCGACGCTCATCGCCCCTTGGCTCGCGGAGCATGGCGACGCCGACACCCTTGCGATAATCCTCAAGTTCTCGCGCGGAGCTGTAGGAATCATCTCGAACTCGTGCAAGGCTGTCTTCGGGTACGACCAGCGGGTTGAGGTTTTCGGCGAACGGGGAATGGTTTCCGCATCCAATCCTCTTCCGGACACCACGGATTTCATGGGCGAAAATGGCCATTGCACCCCACCCCTACTCCATTTCTTCACCGAGCGCTACCGCGCCTCATATGCAGAGGAAATCCGCTCCTTCGTGGATTCCGTGGCGAACGGCAAGGAGCCGGTGGTCACGGGGCGCGACGGCCTCATCGGGATCCAGATCGCGACGGCGGCGCGCCAATCCCTCCGAACGGGAGCGCCTGTGAGGCTCTAGAAAAGAATGCACCTCTACCTGATCCGCCACGCGGATCCCGACTATGCCCATGACACGCTGACGCCGCAGGGATTCAAGGAGGCTCGTGCTCTGGCCGAAAGAATGGCCGCGGTCGGGCTGAGCCATCTGTATTCATCCCCTCTCCCGCGGGCCTTGCTCACCGCGCAGGCTGTTGCGCATCTCTCCCCTGTCCCCATCGTTCAGCAGGACTGGCTGGTCGAGCCCGATTACCTGAGCGTGGTTCAGAAGGGGGACAGCTACGAGATATGGGACATTTTCGGCGAGGATGTGCGGTGTCGGGAGGCGCCCCCGACTCAGGAGACGTGGAATCGCGTTCCGCCGTTCGATGCTCCCGAGGTGAGCGAGATGTGGCGAGGGTTCCGCGAGCACGCGGATGAGCTTCTGGCGCGCCATGGATATATACGGGAAGGGTGTCGCTACCGGATTCGGCAGCGTAATCGCGACAGGGTGGCCCTGGTCACGCACAACGGGACGTTACCCTTGTTTCTCGCCTATCTGCTCGAGATCCCTCTTCCCCTCGTGTGGTGCGGGTTCTATGCGTGGCCCTCCTCGGTGACGGTTTTCTTCTTCGAAGAGCATTCCGATACCTGGGCGGTGCCTCGAGCCCTGCACGTTGCCGATATCTCCCACCTCTATGCAGCCAAGCTCGAACCGCAACCCCGGGCGTTCGGAAACGGCATCTACGAGCCGTTTCGATAGGCCGATCATCGGCCGTGGCATCCGGAAGCTCATCAACGAAAGGCCCGGAGAGGGAATAAACCTTCGCGTACATCTCCGGAATATCCTCGGGCGGCAAAGGCGGAGAAGTGGGCCCCGTCACCGATGAAACCCGATGATTCTCCCCTGTAAATCAGGAAGTCACTCGTCACACGGCCGATAATGACGACATCGTAATTAATCGGCTACGTAGGTGATCTTGCAATCCGAACGGTTGGTGCGGAGCTGGACGATCTGTTCGGGAATCGCATCCAGCACGACCTTCTTTGTGATCAGAGGGGTCATGTCCATCCCAGATGCCATGCACTCGATGACCCGCGGGAAGGTCCCGTATCCCGAGTGGCCCTGCGCGCCTGCGATCCGGGCTTTCTTGACCTGCAGCACCTCGCCCGTCACCGGGATCTTTGCGTCGGCCCGGGCCACGATCACCACCGTGCTCCCGATCGTCTTCCCACGCCAGATCACCTGTTCGATCCCCGGATAGACCAGGGCCGGCAGGCCCGTCGCCTCGACATAGAGGCTTGCCCCCATGCCATCCGTATACTCCAGGACCTTTTCGGTAAAATCCTCCTTCGCCGGATTGATGATGTAATCGGCGCCCATCTTGCTGCCCATGGCCGCCCGCTCCGGTACCGGTTCGGAAAGAATCACCCGGGCCGCCCCCGCCCGCTTCAGAACCGCCACCGCCCCCATCCCGATCGGGCCGCTCCCGCAGATCACGACGTTGTCGCCCGGCCGGATCCCGCCGCCGCATTCGATCACCGCGTTGTACGCGACGCACGTCGGTTCCACCAGACTCCCCGCCAGGAAAAGCTCCTTGCCGGAGTACCTTCTCTTCAGCGGGGCCAGGCTCCAGACGACCCGGGAAGGCACCACGATGTACGTCGTGTAAGCCCCGTGGATGTTGAAACCGATCTCGTTGAGCTGTTCACACTGGTTCGGGTATCCGTCGGCGCACGGTTTGCACTGGCCGCA
This sequence comes from Deltaproteobacteria bacterium, assembly GCA_021372695.1. The sequence continues at coordinate 399 of JAJFTY010000190.1, read as the reverse complement.
CCAGAACATCTCCTCCACGGTGACCTCTTCCCCCGCCGCGAACGGCCGGTTCGTCCGCTTGCTGCAGGCGTTCTTCCCGGCCTTCACCACGATGCCGGCAAGTTCGTGCCCCATGATGGCGGGAAAACCGGTCAGGCCCGGGTAGAGGATGTAGCCCTCCCGGTCGGGCTCCGCCATATGCACGTCGCTCCCGCAGATGCCGCAGGCCTTGACCTCGATCAGAACCTCCTCGACTCCCGGCTCGGGCATGTCGTACTCCCGGATCTCGATTTTCGGATTCTTCCAGACTTTGCTCCCGAGATAGGTCTGCACACGATCCACATCCTTCGGACCCAACACAAAATCCGGCTTCGGACACCAATCCGCCGTCAGGGTTACCCCTCTCATCTTCTCTGCCAT
>JAJFTY010000186.1 GCA_021372695.1 Deltaproteobacteria bacterium | reverse complement strand
TGTACTCGCGCGCCTCATTGAGCGCTTCGGCGGCGATGCGGACGGAGTCGGTTCTCATGTACGTGATCAGTCCGACGGACCCTTCCGCGCCGAGTTCGATCCCCTCATAGAGCCTCTGGGCGTTCATCATGGTCTTCTTCGCCGAAAAATGGAGCCAGCGGGAGGCCTCCTGCTGGAGCTTGCTCGTGGTAAAGGGGGCGGGCGGCTGGCGATTGACCTCCTTCTTCTCAACCGCAGAAACGGTGAACGGCGCCTCTTTGAGCGACGCCACGACCTCGGCGGAGCGGGTGCCGTCTCCGATCTTTGCCTTCTTCCCGTCGATCTTGAGCAGTTTCGCCTCGAAGGCAGGCGGGTTGGCGCCTTCCAGCAGGGCGGTGATGTTCCAGTACTCCTCGGGGATGAACTTCGCGATCTCCGCCTCCCGGTCGCAGATGATCCGGACGGCGACGGACTGCACCCGGCCTGCGGAGAGGCCGCGCTTCACCTTGTCCCAGAGCAGGGGGCTGATCTGATAGCCGACCAGGCGGTCGAGGATCCTCCGGGTCTGCTGTGCCTCGTAAAGGTCAAAATCCAGGTCGCGCGGATGAGCGAGGGCGTCGAGGATCGTCTCTTTGGTGAGGTCGTTGAACAGGACGCGCCGGACAGGCTTCTTCTTCCCGATCTCGTCGGCGATGTGCCACGCAATCGCCTCGCCCTCGCGGTCCGGGTCGGTGGCCAGAAGGATCTGGTCCGCATGGGAGGTCGCCTTCTTCAATTCGGCGATCACTTTCTTTTTGGTATCCATCACCTCGTAGGTCGGCTCGAACCCCTTTTCCGGATCGATGCCGAGCTTGTTTTTGGGAAGGTCCTTGACGTGACCCACGGAGGCGCGGACCTCATAATCCTTGCCGAGATATTTGCCGATGGTCTTCACCTTGGCAGGCGATTCCACAATGATCAGTGAATTCAATTCGATGACTCCTTGCGAAGAAATTGTTTGCCCGGCATCTGCCGGATCAGGCCGCGAAGCTCCAATATGAGCAGCGCGTTGAGAACCTCCTGGGCCCTGAGACCGGAGGATGCAATCAGCGTGTCGATCGATGTGGGCTGGGAAGGGATCAGGGTCAGAATTTTCTGCTCTGTATCGCCCAGCCCGGCAATATGCTCCATAAGCCCCGGGAGCTCTCCATCCCGAGAGGCCTTTTCTCCCTCCGGTTGAACCGGCGGCTTCGGGCGGTCTGATGCTGGCCGAGGAACGGCGGCCTGGGGGATGATCTCCTCGAGGATATCCTCGACGTTCTCGATCAGAACCGCACCCTGCCTGATCAGGCGGTGTGTGCCGCGCGAGCCCGCTGCGCCGATCTCCCCGGGGACGGCGAAGACCGAGCGTCCCTGTTCGGCGGCGATGCGCGCCGTGATGAGCGAGCCGCTCTTCTCCCCGGCTTCCACGACAACCACTCCGAACGAGATGCCGCTGATGATCCGGTTCCGCGAAGGGAAATTCGGGGCATTGGGCGGCGTGCCGAAGGGATATTCCGTGACCAGTGCGCCGTGGGCAGCGACTTCTGCGGCGAGCCCTTCATTTTCGGGTGGGTAGATGATGTCGAGGCCGCAGCCCAGGACCGCGATCGTCCTCCCCTTCCCGGCCAGCGCGCCCCTGTGGGCCGCCGCGTCTATGCCCCGGGCGAGGCCGCTGACGATGGTGATCCTCCGGAGGGCGAGCTCACGGCTGATTTTTTCCGTGGTGTAGCGTCCGTAGACGGAGGCAAGGCGAGATCCGACGACGGCCACGCAGACCTCCTCCGGGCAGAAGGTGCCCTTCACATAGAGAAAGGGGGGGTAGTCGTAGGTATTCAGGAGATTCGCGGGGTAGTCCGGATCCTGGCAGGTGGTGATGGCGATGCCGAGCCTGCCGGCGCGCTCGATCTCCCCTTCTGCCATTCCCCAGTCGGAGAAGGAGCGGATGTGAGCTACGGTCTTCGGACCGATTCCCGGGATGGCCTGGAGCGCCTGCGCCGGGGCTGAGAAGACCTCCCGAGGTGAAGAAAAGGCCTGAAGCAGGGTCCGGAAACCCACGCAGCCTATCTCCTCCACCGCCCGGAGGGCAATCCAGTATTTCAGCGACTCCTGCTCCATCTCCCGTTGTCCCCGTTCCGCGGTTTGAAACCCTAACCGATGACTCGACGGCTTCACAAGTAAAGTCCGGCTCGCGCCCCCTTGAGTCTCTGGATGAAGGCGCTTGCCAATCGCGAGAGTCCCGATCGGTCTCCCGGCATCCAAAAATCGTGGGACGATATATCGGATCTCCGAAGGGTGTCAAGTCTTTTCATGGCGAGGAAAACCGTTGCGTTATTTGGTGCTTTGGGCTAGTAGAAGGCCGTGAACGATAGGTTTGGAGTGCTTATGACCGGTCGGTTTCGGACCCTTATCTTGACTCTGATGTTCGGATTTCTCGCTGCGACCGCCTGGGGTCAGAGTGTTCCGAGGACGCCTTCGATTCCGGCCGATGACCTGGAGGCGTACCGGGCGGTCCTGGCAGTCAATCCGCAGGAGATCGATCTGGGCACCCTGGGTCCCGGCGAAGAGGTCCGCGGAACATTCCATTTGAAGAATCAGACGCCCGGAAGTCTGGAGTGGTTTGCCGAAGGACCGGCCGGATGGAACCTGATCGAGAATCAGATCGTCTCCGGCGTGATCGGCCCGCAGCCGGAATCTTTGCGGATCCATCTTGCTTATGTCAAGGAAGTGGGCTCGTCCAAGAAGCGCAGCTGCCTGCTGAACCTGCGGCTGGAGGCGGGCGGACTTGCCGCCGTCTTCCGGCGCGAAGTGCCCGCAGGAGATCTGCGGGAATCGATCGGGTTCAACTATGATGGCGGGATACAGGCCGTTTTCTTCCAGGTCAAACTCGTTGAAATGAACCCTGCGCCGCTTCTGAATCTGGAGCCGCTCCGGATCGATCTCGGGACGGTTCGGCCTGGAGAGCAGATCACCAAAAGGATCCGTCTTAAGAATCGGGGTAGGGAGCCGCTGAAATGGAAGGCCGGCGTCGCGGGAGCGCGGGGAATTCCGGCGTCGTCGCAGACGCCGGTTGGAAGGTACCTCTCCCTGAGGAGCGAATCCGCCGTTGCGGGCGCTTACGCCGTGAACGGCCACGAGGGGCTCGAGATTTCCGGAACCTGGATGGAAGAGGGCGGCTATCCGTCGGGACAGGGCGAACAGAGCGTTCTGCGCTACAGGTTCACAGGAACGGGAATCGGCCTCCATTTCTGGAAGTCTCCTGACGGCGGCCCCTTCAGCGTCTTTTTCGACGAACAGTTCGCGGGCATCATCGACGGCCGTGCAGAGCGCCGGGAGAGGGGAGAGACGATGATCACCGAGGGGCAGCCGGATGCTTCACACCTCCTCACGATCATCTGCGGGGAAAACAGGGTCACCCTGGAGGGGTTCCGCGTCCTTGGCAAGCCTGTTCAGAAAGGGCCGCACAAATGGATCAGCATCTTTCCGGACAGCGGCATGACCACCCGGGAAACGGATTACATCAACGTTGCCATCAATACGCGCCAGCTTTTACCGGGAATCTACGGTGATCGCATCTTCTTTACATCGAATGGAGACGATGCCGAGGTGGAGGTTTTTGCAGAGGTGGCGACGGAGACGACCCCCAGATTTCTGGACGTTCATCGCTACCTTTCAGGTTACGACTACCTCTATACGACAAATCCCCAGGCTGAGGTGGCGCGCCTGCAGGTGAAGGGATATCAGCACCTGGGGATCGCCTTCAGGCTCTTTGCACCGGGGACGCCCGGGACGATCGATTTCTTCCGTTGGTTCAACCCGGTCAAAGGGGACCACTTCTACTCCTATGATCCGAAGGGGGGCAAGCCGCTTCCGGGCTACATCTTCGAGGGGCCCATCGGAAATATCGCCACCTCGCGGCTCACGGGAACGCGCGAGCTCTACCGCTGGTTCAACTCGGCAAAGAACAGCCATTTCTACACGACTGACCCGAGCGGAGAGGGGATCACCAAGAAGGGATACCGCTTTGAGGGAATCGCCGGATTTGTCCGTTGAACGGGTTCGGGAAAATTTGTTATCATTCTGTCTTGACAAAGGGAGGCAAACGGTCTATAAACCGCCTTCTTTGAAAAAACACTGAATGCAGTGCGTCGCGAGGATCAGCGCCTGTAGCTCAGCTGGATAGAGCAACGGACTTCTAATCCGTGGGTCGAGAGTTCGAATCCCTCCAGGCGCACCAGGCATGGATGGTGGGTGTAGCTCAATTGGTTAGAGTGCCGGGTTGTGGCCCCGGAGGCTGAGGGTTCAAGTCCCTTCACTCACCCCAATTTATTGGGTCTGTGCAGCACGTTCGGTCGCCACGGAGAAGACGAAGCGCCCGTAGCTCAGCCAGGATAGAGTCGCAGACTTCGAATCTGTTGGTCGTAGGTTCGAATCCTACCGGGCGCACCAGATT
>JAJFTY010000173.1 GCA_021372695.1 Deltaproteobacteria bacterium | reverse complement strand
CGTCCATACCGCAATGGTCCGCAAAATGCAATCGGCCAGGCGGTGGTGACTCAGTTTCAATCGCAAAGACCAGCCTCGACTTGCGCTCAGCTATTTTTCGACCCTGCAACGTCTCGCGCAGCTGCAACGGCAAAATTAGCTGCGCTTCGCTCCGCTGATTCTTCGAATTCCGCGCCTGATGGCGCTCAGACAATTGCCGGCTGCGGCCGCTGCGCTTCGCCGGCAGAGGTCCCCCGAAAAATCTTTAAATCGCGCTGCGCGAGGGGTCTTTGCAGCCAAAATGAACCACTACCGGCCAGTCGCCGCGCCCAATCCCGCGGTGCCACACCCGCTGCCAGAATCTCCTTGACAACCAGGACTGCTTTCCGTATTCTCCGCCGACTCCCAGTGCATCACCTATCTGATCGGCTGATATAAGGCACGAGGCTCCATCCGAAATTTCACTGTCCTTAAGATCCAGCCCCGCGCGGGAACATGGCTTGCTCACATCATTGTTCCCCAGCAGGGGCTCGATATGAAGGGTAGCGCGTGCAGGCGGTATCGACAGAATGGAATGGCCGGACACTCTCAGCGAGCTGCAACTCCAGGAAGCTGATCTTCAAGCGCTCCCCTCACCCGTTCCCTGCGTGATTCGGACCCCGCGCATTACAGGATAGCCCTGATGATGGAGAAGTAATGGACGATAGGCCTTTATACAACACCAGGGTTATCGGCACTTTTTTGGAGTATTTCAAAAGTGCACGACCCGAAATCAACATTCCGAACCTGCTTGTGGATTCCGGAATTTCGCCCCATGAGCTGGAGGACGAGGGACACTGGCTGACTCAGCGGCAGGTGGATGATTTTCACGATGCCGTCATGATGCAGACAGACGACTCCACAATTTTCCGCGAAGCGGGGCGCTTCATGGTCAATGCCCGGTCCATGAGTGCGATTCGTCAGTTCATCATGGGATTCCTGACGCCTGTCCAGGCGTACAGCATGCTGGGGAAGATCGCTTCCTACCTGAACCGCGGCTGCACGTTCCAGTCCAACAAGATCAGCGGAAACAAGGTTGAGATCGTCATCAAGCCTCTGGAGGGAGTCGTCGACAAGCCCTATCAGTGCGAGAACCGCAAGGGCAGCTTCGAGGCCGTGGCCAAATATTTCACGAACAAATTACCGGTCCTGGAACATCCGGTCTGCGTACACGAAGGCGGAAGCCATTGCCGGTATATCCTGAGCTGGGAAGAACCCGCCTTTTTGAGATGGAAACGAATTCGGAATTATCTGGCGATTCCTTCCATCCTGGCCATGGTCGCCAGCGGTTTCCTGCTTCCCGTGGGGTCGCTCGTCGTTCTGGGATCCCTGCTGACGCTCGTTATCCTCGGTCTCTCCCATTACGCCCAGTATGTCGAGAAAAGGGACATCTACGCCAAAATCGAACTGCAGGGCAATGCGGCCAATCGTCTTCTCGATCAGATCACGATCGGCTACAACAATGCCCTTCTTGTCCAGGAGATCGGTCAGGCGGTCACCAGCATCCTGGATATCGACAAACTGCTGAAGTTCGTGATGGAGACGCTGCACAAAAGGCTGGAGTTCGACCGGGGGATGATCATGCTCGCCAGCCCGGACAGGGCGAGGCTCGTCTACGTCAGCGGTTATGGATACAGTCCCGAGTTGAAGAAGGTTTTGCAGGAGACACAGTTCCACCTCGACAATCCCCGGTCAAAGGGTCCCTTCGTGGTCGCCTTCAAACAGCAAAAACCCATTTTGGTCAGCGACGTCGGCCATGTACAAAAACAGATTTCGTCGAGGAGTGCGGATCTGGTAGAGACATTGGGGGTCAGCTCATTTATCTGCGTTCCCATCGTCTACGAGGGGAAATCGGAAGGCATCCTTGCGGTCGACAATTACCGATCCCACAGACCGCACAACCAGAGCGAGGTCAGCCTGCTGATGGGCATTGCCCCCCAGATCGCCATCAGCCTCAACAACGCCAGCTCCCTTCGCCAGATCATGGAGAGCGAAGAGCGCTTCCGGACCCTCAGTGAAAACTCTCCGGACATCATCTATACAGCCGACAATAATGGATTTATCACCTACATCAACCCTGCGGCGAATGAAATCCTCGGATACGCGGCGGAAGAGGTCATTGGCCGGCATTACACCGAATTCCTCAATCCCGACGATGCGGATGCGCTTTTGGAGGCATTTGAAAGAATCAAGCAGGGAAACAAGATCATAAAGCATCTGGAGGCAAAGTTCCGATCCAAGGACGGGATGATGCGTCTATTCGATATGAGCGGCGCCCCTAAGCTCAATGCGGCGGCAGAGATGATGGGGGTCGTCGGGACGATGAAAGACGTCACGGAGCAGCGAAAACTGGAGTATGAACTCCGCCACGCCTCCAAGATGAACGCGCTCGGCAGGCTTACCGGCGGTATCGCCCACGATTTCAACAATATCTTGCAGGCCATCAGCTCCTACAATCAATTGCTGACGATCAACAAGGCAGAGGCCGATCCCGACTGGAAGTATCTTTACAATATCAACGGGCTGACCAAAAGGGCCACAGACCTGATCAAGCAACTCCTTATCTTCAGCCGAAGGGTGGACAGCAAACTGGCCCCCGTCGATATCAACGGGGAGATCAAGAACTATTGTGAGCTTCTGGTAAGCACCCTCCCCCCGACGATCACCGTGAAGTTGAATCTGGCGGATGATCTCAATCTCATCAATGGGGATACGACCCAGTTGGGACAGGTGATCATGAACCTGGTGGTGAACGCCAAAGACGCCATGTCCCAAACCGGCGAAATGACCATCCAGACCAGGAATATCGAGCTTTCATCCCCCCTTGAACGGGGGAACGTCAGGGTCAAGGCGGGGCGTTATGTCCATTTCCGGATATCCGACACGGGATGCGGCATCGAGAGAGAAAACCTGGATCGAATCTTCGAACCCTTCTTTACAACCAAGGCAGGGAAAGGCACGGGTATCGGACTGTCCGTTGTTTACGGAGTCGTCAAGAACCACGGCGGCTACATCTTTTGCACGAGCGAACCCGGCCGGGGAACGACGTTCGAACTCTATTTTCCCACTTTGAATATCCTGATGACCGAAGAAAAGAAGGAGACGGTCAAGAAGCCCGCTTTGACCAGGGGTCATGAAACCATTCTGCTGGTCGATGATGAACCGTCCCTGCTTGAAACGGGGCAGGAGCTTCTGTCCTATCTCGGCTACACGGTTTTAACCGCGTCGTCCGGTGAAAACGCGCTGGTCATGATCGAACGGGAGGGGAAGGGCATCGACATCGTCATCATGGATCTGATGATGCCGGGCATCGGTGGGGAGAAATGCCTCGTTGAGATCATGAAGATCTTTCCCGAGATGAAGGTGATGATCGCCAGCGGAAATATCGCCAGCGCAAAAGTCGGCACGATTCTCAAGGCCGGCGCAAAGGGCTTCCTCCAGAAGCCTTATTACATCGAGGACCTGAGCAACAAGATCCGGGAAATCCTGGATGATCGGGGCCAGTCCGGATGAGGCAGCACGCCGTCAGGCCGTCGGGACCTGAGCCGTCGCAGCTCCGTATTTTTTTCGAATCAGGGTTTCGACATCGCCGATATCCCTTCGGAAAGGGCCCTCGGCATCCATCTTGAGACTGGTCAGGGCGGCCGACCAGACGATCGCCTCCTGCGGTGGGGCGCTGAGTCTGCGGGCCATGTAGGAGGCGATACAGGTATCCCCCCGGCCGCTGCGGCCCTTCAATGTTTCAGGATGGAACCCGGCTTCATGAAACCGGCTCCCGTCGTACACCAGCACCCCATCCCGATGGGTCAGCACCACCTCTTTCGGCCCCAGGTCGGCAATTTGTCGGGCCGCAACGCGAATGTCCTTCTGCCCCGTCAGATATTCAGCCTCGACGGCGTCCGTCTTCACGGTATCCACCAGTTTCAGGACTCTCTCCTTTTCCGGCCACTCTTGAAAAACCAGCCGGCCGTCGCGGACCACCCGCAGGAATCCCTGAAGGTCCACCGCGATCATCGTCTCTTTCCTCCTCAACGCTTCGAGAACGGCGAGCGGAACTTCACCGCGGACCGAGGCTCCGACGACAAAAGCCCGTGAGGAGATCTCCTTCACCTCCGCTACGGTAAAGGGGCCCGCCGAACTGGTGACGTACAGAACGCGGTCATCCACGTTGGATGTCGGATATTCGAGACGCAGGCACGTCGAGTGGGGGGTTATTTTGGCAAATACGGTGATGCCGAGCGACTTCAGTTCGTCTGCGACCTTCACGTCCTCCCGGGAAAGGCGCGTAATCGCAGCAACCTTCAGCCCCATCCGAATGGCCGCATGCGACCCGTAGTTGAAAGCCCCACCGTCGACGACCCTTCGGCCTTGAGAGGAAACAATGGTATCCTGGGTATAGTGCCCGAGAAAGGCGATGTCGTAGACCTTATCCATCCATTCCTCCATGGGGAAAGAGAGGCAAGAGAGGTCGGCAAAGAATCACACCGGGCGACGATCAGCGAAACAGGGCCAGGAATTTCCGGATGGCATCGATCCCCTGTCGTGCGACCTCTTCCGCAGGGCGCGACCAGTAAGCCGGCCTGAACATCTCCAGCGACACGGGCCCGCCATAGCGGATCTGCTTCAGATTGGCCGCGATCTCCGCAAGGGGGATCACCCCTTCGCCGGGAAAGAGCCGGTGGGCATCCTGCAATTCGGCCTTCGGCCGTTTTTCGGCATCGTTGACGTGCAGGATGAATATCTTTTCCGGATCCACGTCCCGGATTGCACCCATGGAAGACCCTCCGGCATAGAAATGGAACGTATCCAGAACCGTTCCGACATTCGCCCTGTTGACCGCCTTGACGATCGCGACGTCCTGCTCCAGCGTGGAAACGGAACACCAGCCAAACCCGAGGAACTCGAATGCGAACCTGACCCTGAAATCCTTGAAACGGTCGGAGATTTCGAGAAGCATCCTGACCGATTCATCGAAGACCCCGCGGTCGGTGGCACCCTCGGGCCGGGGGCTCGGGACGACCACGAGAAAGGGGCAATCCAGTTGATCCGCTATTCGGGCATACCGGGCAATCAGGTTCATCGTATTGACCTTTTCCCAGGGTGCGTTGAACGTGATGAACTCGACGGAGTTGATCGCGAGCGGCTTCAGGTGCGCCTCGGAAAGCAATTTACGCAGATCGTCCAAGCTGTGATCGAGGAGGTAAGACTCCAGTTTCTTAGCCCAGATTTCGATCAGATCGTATCCGGCGAGAGAGGCCGCTCGGATGTCTCCGGGTAAATCCGTCTTCATGGTGGAGGCGCCGTTGAACCCGATTTTCATATTTGCTCTCCTCTTTCGGTCATGCGTCAGCGGGTCTGTTTCTTCATCCGTGCCAGGACCTCCTCCTGCGTCCCCAGAAAGGGCCCGGGCTTTTCCATCTTGAGGCTCGTGAGTGCTGCCGCGTACCGCAGCGACTCCTCGATGCCGTGGTTCATCCGCCAGGCCACGTAGGAGATGAAGCAGGTGTCGCCCCTCCCGGTCCTCCCCGAGAGGTTCTCCGGGTCGAAGGGGGCGCGGAAC
>JAJFTY010000169.1 GCA_021372695.1 Deltaproteobacteria bacterium | reverse complement strand
CGGCCTTTGTCGAAGCGCAGGGCGCCGTGCCCGCCATCCAGATCGCGCACGCCGGCCGCAAGGCCTCCACGGAGGTCCCCTGGCGAGGCGGCGCTCCCATCGCTCCGGATCGGGGCGGCTGGGAGCCCCTGGGACCCAGCCCCATCGCCTTCGACGGCGCGTCGACCGTGCCCCGCGCGCTGACGGCCGATGAGCTGAAAAATCTGGTGTGCCGGTACGGGGACGCCGCCCGCCGCTGCCTGGAGGCGGGATTCAAGGTCGTCGAAATCCACATGGCTCACGGCTATCTCCTGCACGAGTTCCTCTCCCCGCTGTCCAACCGCAGGACGGACGAGTACGGCGGAAGCCTGGAAAACCGGATGCGGTTCCCGCTGCAGGTGGCCGGGGCCGTCCGCGACGCCTGGCCGGCCCACCTGCCGCTCTTTGCGAGACTCTCCTGTACGGACTGGGTCGAGGGGGGTTGGAATCTGTCGCAGTCCGTCGAGCTGTCTCGCCGGCTCAAGGAAATCGGCATCGACCTGATCGACTGCTCGAGCGGAGGCCTCGTTCCCGATGCCCGAATCCCCGCCGGGCCCGGCTACCAGGTCACGTTTGCGGCGGAAATCCGCGCCCGCGTTGGAATCGCGACAGGCGCCGTCGGCCTGATCACCCAGGCCATGCAGGCGGAGCAGATTGTGGCGACGGGCCAGGCCGATGCCGTCATTCTCGCCCGGGAGATGCTTCGCGAGCCGTACTGGCCGCTTCACGCAGCGGGAATGCTTCGGACGGATGTTCCCTGGCCGTCGCAATACCTCCGGGCGAAGCCCTAGAAGGGCAGCTGCGGCCAACGGCATCGGTGATGACGTGATTCTCAGTGCAAGCTTTGGGGAAGTCACCCGAAGTGATCAACAATCCTCGCGCCGGGACGCAAGGGAGGCAGAAACGCAAGGAACACCCTGTCTGTATCGAGGCACGAACGGACCGAATGCAAATGAGGGCCGGCAACGTGCAATCGCTTTCATGGTGGATGGCCGAATCCGAACGATCAGATGAAAGGCTTGTTCGGCCAATAAATGTTACTTGTTTCGTTACATGTAACGATCAAAAGTGATCGAGGTAATACTTTTGTCGTATTTTCAGATCGCTGTGACGGCGGGATGGTTGCGAAATTGTCGGGATCGTTTACGGGTTCCTGGACAATCAAAATATTCAATAATTGCAAATGATTATAATCATATCTCCCGGATCTTCCAGTCACACTGTCGCCCCGGCTTACATTTTCACCGTGCGGCGGCTCCTCCAATTATTTGATTTAACTTATGATTCAACGAGTTACGACTATGGCACACAAGTTGTTCTTGTATGTTCGGCGGTTTGATTGAATCAGACCCATTACGACAGTCCACGGTACGTGACTCCATGCTGATTTGCTGCGACGAGAATAGAAAAGTTATGTACGTCACGCCTGACGGGGATCTCCTGGCTAAAGAGGCGGAGTCCATGCACAGGCAGGTCCAGGAATACGCACGGCAGGATATGGAAACGCTCGTCCTCGATCTTGCCCGAGTCCAGACGATCGACCCGTTCGGCCTCCACACGATCCTGCTTCTGTACAACCAGCTGTGCAAGAGCCGGGGCGAGC
>JAJFTY010000115.1 GCA_021372695.1 Deltaproteobacteria bacterium | reverse complement strand
GCTCGGCCGCGACGAGACGCTCGGCCGGCTCTTCGAGAACTGCGTGATCGACGAGGCCAACCACTTCGAGGCGGCCGTGCGCGGGGCCTTCGGGATCGAGATCGCCTCCCGCGAAACGGCCGACACCCTGGCCTATGTCGAATCGGTCCTCCGCAGGATTTCGCCCTCGGCGGGCGGTCCCTTCCCGGCCGGGATCGGCGCGACGCTCGCCATCGGGGTCTTCCGCGAGCTGTCGGCCGGGTTCAGCGAGGCCCTGGCTGCGGTCCGCAGCGGAGGGGCCGCCCCGGGGGAGTCCATGGTTCTGCCCGCCCACCATGCGGCGTTCCTCGCCGCGGATCTCAAGAGACATCTCGGGGAGCTCCGCAAGGGGCTGAAATCGGTCGCCGCGGAGCTCGCCTTTGCGAAGGAGCCCGGGGCGTGCCGGAGGCTGGGCATCCATCCCCGCACCGCGGACCGGCTGAGAACCGCCCTCCGCGATCTCCAGGAGAACATGGACACGTTCAAGGCCATCGCAGAGAAGGTGGCCTCAGCCGGACACGTCACGGCCGCGGTCCTCTATCGCCGCCACTGGGTCCTCTCGGTCCGGGCCGTGGAGGTGGCCGACCTGCTCCGCGACCATCTCTACGAGGGCCGGGATTGCGTGATCTTCACCTCGGCCACGCTCCGCCAGGGGGAGAGCTTCGACGGCTTCCGCCGCGCCGCGGGGATGCCGGCGGACGAGGCAGGCGCCGGCGGACGCGAATTCCGTTTCGCAGCCATCCCCTCGCCCTTCGATCCCGCGGCCCGGGAGATCGCCGTTCCCGAGCAGGCGGTGAGCGGCGCCTTCGAATGCAAGGAAGTCTGGCTGAACCGCGTCTCCGAGCTCCTCCCCGGCCTGATCCGCCGCAACCGGGGGCGGACCCTGGTCCTCTTCTCCAGCTACGGGGACCTGGAGGCAATCGCCGGCCGGGTGGGGGACGAGATCCGCAGCGACGGCTTTCCGCTCCTGCTCCAACAGAACGGCGCCTCCACCGCGGCCCTCTGCGACGAGTTCCGGGCGATCCGCGAGAGCGTCCTCTTCGGCGTGGACACCTTCTGGTACGGGGTCGATTTCCCCGGGGAGACGCTGACCCAGGTGATCATCACCCGCCTCCCCTATCCCCACCCCCAGGACCCGCTCCAGATCGCGCGGCGGAACCTCCTGACCCGGGAGGAGTACTGGAAACGCTACCGCTACGAAACCGCAATCAAGCTGCGGCAGGGGATCGGCCGCCTCATCCGCTCGGAGTCCGACCGCGGCCGGGTCGTGATCCTGGATTCACGCTACCGCGGCCGCAAGGAGGAGGGAGTCACGTTATGACGGGCGTCATTCTTTCGGGGGGAAAATGCAGCCGGATGGGGGCGAACAAGGCCTTCCTCACGGTGGAGGGGGAAAGGCTGATCGACCGGACGGTCCGGCTCTTCCGCAAGATCTTCGACGAGGTCATCATCGTGACCACCGCCCCCGAGGATTACCTCGACCAGGACGCGGCCATCGTCACCGATATCCTCCCGGAGAAGCGGGCGCTCGGCGGGATCTACACGGGCCTCTTCTGGGCGCGGTCGGAGCAGGCCTTCTTCGCGGCCTGCGACATGCCATTCCTGAACCGGGACTTCATCGAATACATGGTCGGGCTCGCCGCCGGACAGGACATCGTCGTCCCCCTCTGCCCCGAAGGCCCCCAGGCTCTCCACGCGATCTACTCGCGCCGCTGCCTTCCCGTCATCCGGGGGCTCATCGACCGTAACAAGCTGAAGATCACCGGCCTCTACCCCGGGCATACCATCCGGCAGATCCCGATCGACACGATCCGCTCCTTTGACCCGGAGGCGCGGATGTTCATCAACGTGAACACCCCGGAAGATCTCCGGAATCTTCCCGCCTGCTGACCGGAGGCGGGGGAGCAAGCGCCTTCTTCAATCTTTTCCCGCGATACCATTAGACTTTTTGTGACCGTTGTGGTAGGTGCAGCTATCCAAAAAAAGGGGGGATGCTCTATGACAGGTGGAAAAACGTTCAACCGGTGGCTCATCGTCGTCGGCGCGCTGCTGATTCAGGTCAGCCTGGGCGCCATCTACATCTACAGCGTCTTCAAACCCGGCCTGAAGGCCCGCTTTCCGGACTGGAGCAACACGGACCTGGCGCTCCCGTCGATGCTGGTCCTGCTCTTCTTCGGCCTGGCCACGATCTTCGCCGGCCGCATCCAGGACCGGATCGGCCCGAAGTACGTCGCCATGACCGGGGCGGTCATGCTCGGCCTCGGCCTGCTCCTGGCCTCCTTCTCGACCAACCTCTTCATGTTCACCCTTGGCTTCGGGATCATCGGAGGCCTCGGGATCGGCACGGCCTATGTCTGCCCGATCGCGACCTGTGTGAAGTGGTTCCCGGACAAGCGGGGCCTGATCTCGGGGCTCGCGGTGGCGGGCTTCGGCGGCGGTGGGCTCGTCTTCGCCCCGGTCGCGAAATCGCTCATCCTCTCCGTCGGCGTGATGAACACCTTCCTCTACCTGGGCGGCATCTTCTTCATCATCGTCATGATCGGCGCCCAGTTCATGATCAATCCTCCGGCCGGTTACTGCCCGCCGGGCTGGACGCCGCCCACCGCTTCCGGCATTCCCGGCTGCGGGGTGGCCATCGACTACACCTGGAAGGAGATGGTCAAGACCTCCCGGTTCTGGCTCCTCTGGATCACCTATTTCGCGGGCTGCTCCGCCGGGTTCCTCATCATCATGAACACGGTCAACATCTGGCAGTCCTTCTCCATCCTGAGCCTCGCGCCCCAGTTCCCGACGATCCCCAAGGATACGTACCTGGACATCCTGACCAAGGGGACGACGGCCGTCATGGCGATCTCCGTGATGAACGCGCTCGGCCGCATCCTCTGGGGCAAGATCTCCGATAGCATCGGCCGGAAAAACACCCTCTACATCATGTTCCTGTACGGCGGGATCGTCATGCTCGCGCTCAACTGGATGACCTCTTTCCCGCTCTTCCTCTTCGGCGTCATGTCGGTCGGCTTCTGCTTCGGCGGCTTCCTGGGCGTCTACCCGGCCCTGACGGCGGACTACTTCGGGACGAAGAACATGGGGGTGAACTACGGCTGCATGTTCATGGCCTACGGCATCGCAGGACTCTTCGGCCCCTGGATCGCGCCCAAGCTCATGACGATCGTCAAGGAGGTGCCGTTCGAAAGCTTGGTCGCCGGCGCGGTCACGATCGGAAAATACCCGGCCGGAAATTACATCGCCTCGTTCGTCATCGCCGGGGTGATGTGCCTGGTTTCGATCGCGCTGGTCCGGATCGTCAAGCCGCCCGCAGCGAAATAGACGCAATTCAGGTTGAGAACGGAAGAAAGCAGAAGGGCTTCGTCCAGAAGACGAAGCCCTTCTCTTGTTCCCTCATACCGGCGAAGGCCGGTATCCAGTATTGGCGGATGGTCAGGCAATCCCTGGACCCCGGCTTTCGCCGGGGTGACGGTCTCTTATGGCTCTGACCGGGGTGACGCCGCTGCGAGCCCGTTCTACTTTGTCATACCGGCCTTCGCCGGGGTGACGATTTATCGCAGCCCGGGACCCGGCGCCTGATCCGGGTTCGCCGGGGTGACGACTCTTCAGGCACCCGTCAGTTTCTTCAGGCGCCCTTCCAGCACGCGCCGCGATAGGCCCAGGTAGGCGGCCGTCCGGGTCCGGTTCCCCCCGTGCTTTTCCAGGGCCATGCGGATGATCCGGCGGTTGAGCGCTTCGATATCCAACCCCTCTTCCGGAAGCCGGAACTCCCCGGCCCCCAGAACCGATGCCCCCTCTTCCCTCTTCTCACCGAGGGCACCGTCGCGGATGAAGGCCAGGTCGTCCAGATCCGCGCGCTCCGACACCTGCATCAAGACCAGCCTCTCCGCCGCGTTCTTGAGCTGGCGGACGTTCCCCGGCCACGGATAGGCAAGGAGGAACCTCTCGGCCGCCGGCGTGAAACCGCCGAACTTCTGCCCCCGCCGCCGGGCGGCCCGCTCCGCAAACCGGAACGCCAGGGGGAGGATATCCTCTGCCCTCTCCCGAAGCGGCGGGATCCGGATATGCCCCATATTCACCCGGTAGAACAGGTCGAGACGGAACCGCTTCGCTTCCACCTCGCGTTCGAGGTTCTTGTTAGTCGCGGAGATGATCCGGATGTCGATCGGGATCTCCCTGACGGAGCCGAGGCGGTTGAGCTTCTTCTCCTCGAGGACCCGCAGGAGCTTCACCTGGACGCCATGGGGCAGTTCGCCAATCTCGTCGAGGAAAAGCGTCCCGCCGTTCGCGGCCTCGATCTTCCCCATCTGGCCCCGCTGGGTCGCGCCCGTGTATGCCCCCGGATCATGGCCGAAGAGCTCCCCTTCGAAAAGCTCCTGGCTGATCGCACCGCAGTTGATCGCCACGAAGGGGGCCACGGCGCTTTGTCCACCGCAGTAGTGTATGTAGCGGGCAATCAGCTCCTTGCCCGTTCCGCTCTCCCCCTCGATCAGGACGGGCATTTCGCGGTCCGTGCTGTACCTCTCCGCGTCGCTTGCGACCTGGCGCATCGCCTCGGAATAGATGCCGAAGTCCTGGAGGCCGACCTCTTCGAGGTAGGCGGCCCGGAGCCTCTCCACCTCCCCCCGCGCGGCCTGCGTTTCGATTCCGACCCGCTCCTGAAACTCCTGCTTCAGGAGCCGGTAGTTGTTCCGCAGGGCCACGTAGTCGGCCGACCGTTCGATAACGATGGCCAGTTCCCGGACGTCGATCGGCTTCTGGAGGTAGTCAAAGGCTCCGTACTTGAGCGCCTTCACAGCACTGGCCGTGTCCCCGTGGCCCGTCACGACGATCACGTCCACGGGTGACTTCTCGATCACCTTGATCCGCCGAAGAAGTTCCAGACCATCGATCTCGGGCATGCGGATGTCGGTGACGACGAGGTTGATCTCATGGGAATGGAACTCCCGGAGCCCTTCCATGCCGTCAGCCGCGCAGAACACGGTGTGGCCGAGCTTTTCGAGAAACCGGGAAAGGCTCTTGCGGACGTCCGCCTCGTCGTCGATCAGCAGGATGTTCAAAGCTGTTCCTCCAAGGCCGGGACGATGACCGTAAAGCTCGCCCCTCCGCCTTCATTGTTGCACGCCTCGACGCGGCCGCCGTACTTGCCGACGATGGACTGGCAGATGCTGAGGCCTAAGCCCGTTCCCTTGCCGGCGGCCTTCGTCGTGAAGAAGGGATCGAAGATCTTTTCGAGGAGCTCCCCGGGAATGCCGCCGCCATTGTCGCTCACCTCGATGAAGACGGCCCGCTCCCGGCTTCCCGTCCTGACCCGCAGCGTTTTGGAGCCGCCGGAGATGGCGTCGAGTGCCTGGCGCGCGTTGACGATCAGGTTCATCACCACCTGTTCGAGCTCGCTCAGGGAGACCTTGAGGAGCGGAAGAGCGGGGTCGAGATCCCTCTCCACCCGGATTCCGTGCGATTCGATCTGCCGGCCGATCATGGAGAAGACATTCTCGATCGCCTCGTTGGCCGTTGCCCTCTCGCCGCCGGCATCGCGCTCCTCGCGGGCGAAATTACGGACATTGCGTATGACCTTGTCCATCCGCGCCACCTGTTTGGAGATCATCTCGAGCCCCTCGAAGAGCTCCTCGGGATCGAGTGGCCACCCCTCGGTGCGGCCGAAGAGGAAACCGTCGGTGACGACGCGGATCGTGTTGAGGGGCTGATTGAGCTCGTGGGCGATCCCGGCCGCCAGCGTTCCGAGTGCGGCCAGGCGGTCTTCGTGGTAGAGATTCACCTCCCGGATGCGGGCCTCGCGGCTGCGCTTCGGCCCCGGTGCCGCCAGTCTGCGGGATATGGCTTTCTTTTCCTTCATGGATCGATCCCTTGTGATGGCGAGACCTTATCATACGGCGCTTCGTCAAAGCAAGGACTACGGCCACTGGCGATACGATGCAACGGCCCCGGCATCGGGCGCAGGGCTTGATGGGATTCCCGGGCAACGGCCGCGGGCCCGGCTTTTTTATCTTGACCATCACCGGCCGTTCATGATTAAGCGACGGGAACATCTTGAGATCCGTCATATTGTCCTGCTTATGGGAATGGGGAGCCGAAGATGAAGAGCTGTCGGGTGATTTTTCAGCCGTCGGGCCGGCGCGGGGGGATTCCGGAGGGGAAGACCGTTCTCGAAGCATCCCGTATGCTCGGGGTCGGGATCGAATCGGTCTGCGGCGGGAAGCGCTCCTGCGGGAAATGCCGCGTCCGCGTGGAGTCCGGGACCTTCGAGCGCGATGGCATCACCTCCCATCCCGACCATCTCTCCCCATTCTCCGACGAGGAAGCAAAATTCATCGGGCCAAAGGAGCAGGCTGAGGGGTTCCGTCTGGCCTGCGCGGCCGCCGTTCACGGCGATCTGGCGATCTTCCTCCCCACGGAAAGCAGGAGCGGAAGCCAGCTGATCCGCAAGGAGGCGGGGGAGCGGCAGATCGTGCTCAATCCTGCGGTCCGTCTTTACACGGTCACGCTCCGCCCTCCCGAGCTCGATGACCCGCAGGCCGATTACGAGCGGCTCACCGCCGCACTCGCGGAGCAGATCGGCTGCCCGCGGCCCGAGATCGACTACCACGCACTCCTCGGCCTCTCCGGGGCTCTCCGGAAGGGAAACTGGACCGTCACCGCGGCCGTCTGGATGGAAGCCGAAATCGTCGCGCTCTTTCCGGGCCAGGTCGATGAACTCTTCGGCCTCGCCGTCGACCTGGGCACGACCACCGTGGCCGGGTACCTTTGCAGCCTGAAGAGCGGAAAGGTGGTCGCCACCCGATCGATCATGAATCCCCAGGTCGCTTTTGGCGAGGATGTGATCTCGCGGATCACCTACGCGATGGAGCAGCCCGACGGGCTGCGGAAGCTGCGGGGCACGATCATCGAGGGGCTGAACGGCCTCATCCGCGACGTCACCGCCGACGCCGGACTGTGCCCGGCCGACCTGGTCGACATGACCCTCGTCGGGAACACCGCCATGCACCACCTCTTCCTCGGCATCGACCCGCAGCCCCTGGGCATCTCCCCCTTCGCGCCGGCGGTCCACCGGAGCCTGGACGTCAAGGCGCGCGATCTGGGCCTCCTGATCCATCCCGCGGCCCGCGTCCACGTGCTGCCGGTCGAGGCGGGCTTCGTCGGCGCGGACAACGTCGGCGTCCTGATCGCCGAGGAGCCGTACCGCCGGGAGGAGATCTCGCTCATCATCGATGTGGGAACGAACGGGGAGATGAACCTGGGAAACCGGGAGCGGCTTCTTTCAGCCTCCTGCGCCACCGGGCCGGCTTTCGAGGGGGCTCACATCCGATTCGGCATGCGCGCGGCCCCCGGAGCGATCGAACGGATCCGGATCGATCCCGAAACCCGTGAGGTCTCCTTCGAAGTCATCGCCGGCGATGGTGGGCGGCCCGAAGGCAAGATCGGGTGCGCCCGGGGAATCTGCGGCTCCGGCATCATCGACGGGGTGGCCGAGCTCTACCGGGCGGGGGTCATCGACCACAGCGGCCGCTTCCGGACCGATTTGGCCACGCCCCGCCTCCACATGAACGACGGAAAGCCGGAGTTCGTGATCGCCTGGCCCGAGGAGACCTCGCTTCAGACGGCGATCACCATCAGCCAGCAGGATGTGCGCAGCGTCCAGCTCGCCAAGGGGGCGCTCTATGCCGGCGCGAAGCTGATGATGAAACGGCTGGGCGTCGAAAAGGTGGACCGGGTGGTCCTGGCCGGCGCCTTCGGGAGCTACATCGACAAGACCGGAGCCATGCTCCTCGGGATGTTCCCCGATTGCGACCTCGCGTCCGTCTCCTCCGTGGGAAACGCGGCCGGCGACGGGGCGAGAATCGCCCTGCTGAATCGGGACAAGCGCCGGGAGGCCGAAGAGATCGCCGGACGGGTCGAATACGTCGAACTCACCCTCTCCCAGGATTTCCAGGAGGCGTTCATGGAGGCGATGTTCATCCCCCACATGACGGACCCGTTTCCCCACCTGCCGGCGCTCGCCAAATCGTAGGGCCGCTCGTTCTTACACCGGCGAAAATACGTCTCAAAATCGTCATTCCGGCGAAAGCCGGAATCCAGACGTCGTCCCGGCGAAAGCCGGGAACCAGTGATGACTGTATGCCGGATCAGAGCCTGCCCCGGACAGCCCCGTACCTGATGCGAGGTCCGGGGTCCGGCATGACGTTCTATCTGTTTGATTGCCGATGTAATAAAGAGGGGGAAGATTCACAATCAGAAAAACATCTCCTGCGTGAACTTCTCCCCCAGGTGAATGCGGAGGAATTTTTCTTCAGCGTAGGGGCCGCGCAGGATCTCCCGGAAGTAGTCGAGGCTGCCCGGAATCTCTTCGTACTGTTTCTTCATGAAAGCGGCATTCTCCTTCGCCCGCGCCCGGAGCGGCGCCATATCCCCGACGCCCGTGTTGATCAGGCAGATGTGGGTGTAGTGTTTGAATTCCTCCTCCATGACCCAGAGCGCCGTCTCCCGTCCGAAACGGGCTTCGTTCTCCTCCAGGATCCCCAAGGGGTCTTTCTTTTCCGCGATCCAGCCGGGCGTCAGGTAGTAGGTGCCGGGCTTTTCCCGGAACACCTCGTTGTACCGGGAGGGCGAACCCAGGAACAGGGCGATGCAGTCATGACAGCGTGGGAGTAGCAGCCCGTGCCGCCGGGCCTCGACGCCGACCACGCCGTTCGAGCAGAGGCCGTAGCCCAGCACGATCCGCGAGGCCGTCTGCGCGACCAGGTCGATCTTCTCCTGGAGCAGGCCGACCAGTTTGGCGGGCGTGCGGTGGAGGGCCTGGTCGAGGTAGACGATTTCGACCTCTTCTCCCCCCTCCGCCAGGACCTCCTGGAGCTCCGGCTCCATCACGCGGCAGGCGATCACGGCACGTCGCCCTGGCCTCAGGTCCGATTCCGCAGTTCCGGGGCACTCCATTGCATCTCCTTTATTTCTTCTTTCCTCGGTCCGGGTCAATATCCCTCTTTCACTGCGGCCGTGATGGCCCGCAGATTGGCCAGGGGCGTCGTGAGGGGAATGGCGCACTCGGGACCGATGATATGGACACCCGCATCGATGGCATAGCGGGCCTGCCTGTAGACGTCTTCCGGCGTGCCCTGAAACAGGGTATTGGGGTTGTTCACGTTGCCGATCAATGAAACCCGTTTGCCGATTCTCTCGACTGCCACTTTGGCGTCCACTTGCCATTCGAAGTGATATGCTTCGACACCGGATTCGGCGAACATCTCCAGTCGGTCGAGGCAGTTGCCGCACACGTGGAGGATGAGAGGTCCGCCCACGCTGGCGGCAATCTCCCGGTGAATGGGGAGAAGGTAGTCCCGGTAATGGTACGGCCCGACCAGGTTTCCGGTGGCGTGGTCGGCCAGGACCACCGCATCGGCGCCGGCGCGGAACTGTGCGTTGGCGAAGGCGATCGTGACCTGCATGAGTTGCCTCAGCATGCGGTTTATCCGATCCTTTTCGCGGAGGCCCAGTTGCAGCAGAAAATTCTGCGTGCCCGCCATGTGGTAAGAGAGCGTCCAGGGGCCCATGACCTTTCCGATGATCGCAGCGTGACCTCCGATTTCCCGGCGCAGCAGGGAAATCGCGTCGAGGACGACACGGAGCGACGGCTCTTCGAGAATGTTTTCCGGAACAGCCACATCTGAAAAATCGGCATAAGGCGTCGTCTTGGCGTCCGGCATCCGTGTTTCGTTTCCCCAGTCCATTTCGCAACCGAGTGCGGCCGACTCCTGATGAACGCTGTATTCCGGCATGACCGTGTCAAAACCCGCCAGTTCGTGACCGGCCAGGGCCAGGTCTGCCATTGCCCGGGCATTCAGATGAGCCTCCGGAAAATAAGCCCCGCAAGCCTTCATCAATTCCACGCAGGCGATCGACGTGGGATTCCCCGCCGGAGGGCGATTCCCTCTCCTTCCGCCGAACAGGGCGGACATGATCAGCTTGTATGAGTTGCACTCCATCTGTTTTGAGACCTCCCGATCACGGAGATGTATCCTCCTTATTGCCACATCACGGAGGTTGTTCCGCTAGCCAGCGGCTTTTCCCTTCAGCAACAGCCTCACCAGATCCACTCCGGCCCCCGCATCGTTCCCGTAACCGTCGGCACCGATATCCCGGGCGAACTTCTCGTTGACCGGCGCGCCGCCCACGATGACCTTCACCCGTTCCCTCAAACCTCGGGCCTTGAGCGCATCGATGGTCTTCTTCATCTCCGGCATGGTCGTCGTCAGGAGCGCGGACATTCCCAGGATGTCCGGCCGTTCCCGCTCGACCTCTTCGACGAATTTCTCCACCGGGATGTTGACGCCGAGGTCCACCACATCGAAGCCGACCCCGCGCAGCATGGTGGCCACCATGTTCTTGCCGATGTCGTGCAGGTCCCCGCGCACCGTGCCGATCAGGATCTTTCCGCTCACATCCCGCTTCTCCTGCGCCAGGTAGGGTTCGAGCACGACCAGGGCCTCTTTCATGACACGGGCGGAGAGCAATACCTCGGGAATGAAGACCGTGCCTTTGCGGAAGCGATCGCTGATCACCTCCATGGCGGTGAGCAGGCCGCGGTTGAGGATCTCCTTGGCGTTCACCCTTTGGTCCAGCAGCTCGCGAATGTGCGCCTGGATGCCGGCGTCGTTTCCGGCGAGCACGTCTTCATGGACGGTCCGGAAGAGTTCCTCGGGTGCCGTCTGCTGGACGGGGCGTCCGGCCTCCGGCTTCAACTGTGTTTCAGTCAGGGGGCGGAAAGCCCCTGCTTCGAGGGGAAGGCGACCCTCTTTTTCGACGCGCTCGGCGACCATGGCCAGGCGGTCGAAATCCGCATTGGGCGGGGTGGTGTCGGCAACGGAGAGGATGAAGCGGTTGCCCGGCGCCACGGCCTTGAAAAGATGGTCGAGGTAGGCATTGAGATCTTCCACGCTGGAGGTGGCCGGCGCAAGCATCGACTGGATCAGGCCGCCCATGATGGTCAGCTTCCCGGACCTGCACCACCGCCCATAGTAGGTCTCGATCGGAAGCTTCGTCATGGGCGCCGAGCAGACCGCTTCGGCCACGTGCATGCCCGAATCGGCGATCAGGTCGATCAGCCCCTGGTTCTCGCCGTCGCAATGACAGATCACCAGCTTCCCCTTCGCGGCCAGATAGTCGGAGGCCTTCCGGATCCAGGGGGAGAACTCCTTCTGAAAGTAGGGCGGATAGGTGATCATGTCGTCGTAGTTTGCGCCCCAGAGGACCACCTCGGCCGGCGAATCGCCCACCACCTTGAGGATCTGATCGTAGACCCCTTCAATCGCCGCGGCCATCCGGCGCATCTCCCGCTCGTGGTCCTTGTAATGGAAGAAGAACTCCGTGGCATCGAGAAAATCCCGCTGGATGTGGTGAATCGGCGAGGCAGAGAAGCTGCCCATCATCACGGCCACGCCGTCGTCTCCGATGCGGCTCTGCCAGGCCCGGTAGCGATCATAGTCCGGGGTCACGGTGATGTTCTCGAAGACGTAGGCCCAGATCGCGTAGTCCTCCGGCCGCTTGATGCCGTGCTCCTTCACCCAGGTGATGGAAACGCCCGCCTTGCGCATCTCCTCGTTGATCACCTCCATGGTGCTGACCGTGCCTTTGGGGGTGTGGTAGAGCACCCGCGTGGCCTCCTCGTCGCCCTGCCTCGTCTTCTGCACCTCGAGGCGCACGTTGGGCGAAAAGTCGATCCGATAGCCGTTCTCCTTAAGTCCGTAGAGCCCGATGCCGCGCGTCAGATTCTCCCGCGGGTCGACCACCTCGAGCAGTTCCGGGATGACCTTGTGCAGGGCCCACCCCTCGGCCCGGGAGATTTCATCCTGGGTGCGCCCCTGGTGCCGCTTGGGCAGGGTGCCGCGGTAGGCGTTGGAATTGTACCAGAGGTCGATGCGCGGCACGTAGGGCATGATGTCCGGGGTCTCTCCCCGCATGGCCATGAGCATGCGTTCTTTCTTGTTCATCGTGTTTGACTCCTTTCTTTGTTCTAAGCAGCAATCGTATGAGGCGATGCAGGGTCACTCCCGGCTGCCTCCCGTTTTTCTTTCCTCTAATTCCAACCGATGAGCTTTTCCGGAAGCCAGAGGGCGATATCCGGGAAGAGCAGTACAACTGCAATGGCCACAAGCTGCAGCAGCATGTAGGGGATGACCCCCCGGAATATCTCTTGCGTCGTCATCTCGGGCGGGGCGATCCCCTTGAGATAGAAGATCCCGGGCGCCATGGGCGGCGTCAGATAGGAGGTCTGGATCATCATGATGAAGAGGGTGCCGAACCAGATCGGGTCGAAGCCCAGCTTGTCGATGATCGGTGAAAAGATCGGCACGAAGATCAGCAGGATGCTCCCCCAGTCGAGAAGAAAACCGGCCAGGAAGGCGACAAAGAGAAAGAAAACGACGACCGCCCACGGCCCCATGTTCATGGCCGAGAGCAGCCTGTCCGTGGCGTCGCTGCCTCCGAGCCCCAGGAAGACCCCGCTGAACATGGCCCCCCCGGTCAGGATCAGCATCATCATGCTGGAGATCTTAAGCGTCTGGAGCATCGCCTCTTTCAGTACCGTGAAAGTAAAGTTGCCGTAGCCGATCGTCAGCAGCACGCTTCCGAAGGCGCCCAGGGCCGCGGCTTCCGTGGGCGCGGCATACCCCATGACGATGGTTCCCATCACGCTGAAGATCAGGGCAACGGACGGCAGCATCCCCGTGACGGTCGACTTGAGTTTCCGCGACAGGGGAATCCCGAGATCATCAGGAGATATCGGCGGGGCAAACCCCCTCTGCGAATAGGAGCGGACCACGATATAGATCACGAAGATCGACGACAGCAGGATGCCGGGAAGGATCGTGGAGATCAGCAGGCGCCCGACGGAGATCCCCGCGGCAGGACCGTAGACGACGGTGACGACACTCGGAGGGATGATGGTGCCGAGCGCCCCTCCGGCGATGATCGTACCGGCGATCAGGGCGTGGTTGTATTTCCGCTTCAGCATCGGCGGCATGGCCATCACCCCGACCATCACCTCGGCGGCACCGATGATTCCCGTGCAGGCGGCGATGATGGTGCACATCAGGACCGTCGTGACGGCCAGACCGTTCCGGACCCGGCCCGTCCAGAGGCTGATCGTCTCAAAGAGGATTTTGGCGATGCCCGAACGCTCCAGCATCGTTCCCATGAAGATGAAGAGCGGCACGGCCGCGAGGACATAATTGTCGGCCATGCTGTAGACCCGGCGGATGAGCATGGGCAGGATCTCCGGTCCGAAACCGACGATGCCGAAGAAAAGTGAGATTCCCATGAGGCAGAATACGACGGGGAATCCCGAAAATACGACCAGGATCATCACGGGAAACATGAGCAGGGAGATGTTTTCCATCATGGCTTCTCTCCTTTCGCCAGCAAGGTGATGTTGCGGATGAAACAGGAAATCCCTTGCAGCAAGAGAAGGACGAAGCTGATCATGATGATCGCCTTGTACGGATAGAGGTAGGGCCTCCAGGGGCTGAGACCGGACCGTTCGCCCATCTCGAAGGATTGCAGGACATACTCCCCGCCTGCGTAGATGAGGGCAAGAATCACCGGAAAGAAGAGGATTATGTAGCCGGCGAGATCGATCTTGGCCCTGGTCCGCGGCGTGAGGTGGGAGGTGAGGATGTCGATCCGGATGTGCGCATCGACGGAGAGGACATAGGCCGCGCCCAGCAGGAAATGGCTTCCGTAGAGGAAATAGGTCACTTCATAGGACCAGATGGTGGGGCTGTTGAGAAAGTAGCGCGCAATGACTTCATAGACCAGCGCCAGCACGTTGGGGATGATGACCCAGGCGATCCATCTCCCCGTCCATGCGCTCAGGCGGTCGATGAGCCGGATAAACGATGCCGTCATAGAAATTTTTCCCTCCTTCGTTTGATCACGGTGAAGCTGTTTCAAGAGAAAACCGCCGGGCGTCCATGCACCGCGGACGCCCGGCAAGGCATCATCAATACTTGAGCGATCTTGTCTTTTCGACGACCTCCCATTTCTTGCCGAAGTTCACCTGGGATTCGAAGAGCTTCTTTGTCCAAGGATCCTTGGCGGCAGCATCCTGCCCCCATTCCAGCCCCAGCTTGTAGGCCGCCTTCTGCACCTCCACATCCAGTTCGATGATCGTGTTTCCCTTTTTTTTGAAGGTTTCCATGGCGCCCATGTCGAGAGCACCGAGATAGGTCCAGGACTCCAGCATGGCAATCTTCGCCGCGTCCTCCACGATGGCCTTGAGGTCCGCCGGCAGTTCCTCCCAGGCCTTGACGTTCACGACAAACTCGAAGGGAGCGCTCGGCTGATGGATCCCGGGAATGATGATATACTTGGCCACCTCGTGGAACCCCATCGGCAGGTTTTCCCCGGCGCAGGCCCATTCAGTCGCGTCGATCACCTTTCTCTCCAGGGCCGGCAACACCTCGCCGCCGGGGAGGGTGATCACGGAGGCGCCCAGTTTGGGGAGGATATCCGCCCAGGCCCCGACGGTCCGCATCTTGAATCCCTTCATGTCCGCGAGCGAGCGGATCGGCTTGTGGGAATGGGCGAAAACCTCGGTGGGGCGCATCCCTCCGGGGAAGGCGACAACATTGAATTTATCCCGGCGGAAATCCTGCCAGAGCTTGTATCCGCCGCCGGCGTAGATCCAGTGCATCATCACCTCGGAGTTCGGGCTGCCGGCAAACCCCCCGATGATCGCCGAGCCCTTGGAAATGCCGATGTCGTAGCCCGGCCACGTATGGGCGATCTGGCAGACCCCCCTTCTGGTGGCGTCCACCACTTCCAGAGCCGGGGCAATGGCCCCCGCCGGGAAGATGTCGATGATCAGCCTTCCGTTGCTGAGCTTCTTGACGACATCCGGCAGGATCTTGGCCATGTTCGTGTAAAGGGGCATTCCCGTCGCCCACGGCGTGGCCATTTTCCATTTGTACACCTTCTCTTCATCCTTGGCGTACAGCCTCCGGCTCCCCGTCAGGACAACCCCCGCACCGGCCGCTGCCGCGACCCCAGCCTTCTTCAAGAACTCCCGCCTTCTCTTCTCCATAATATCTCCCTCCTGTTCAAGAAACGAGCTTTTCCGCCTTTGCAGCCCATTGCCGCATCGGACCGGTAAAAGAAATTCCTGTTGCTATGGTAGAAGCGCCGTTTTCAGAGCCTGCCCGCCGTTGCAGCTCATTTGCTGCCGGATCGGGCGACGTATAACGCGGTTCTGTTCCTACGATAGAAGCGTCTTGCAGAGCTTTGCCGCACCGGGGGCGTCATAGGCGGTGCCGTCGGCCCCGATCTTTTGTGCGAATGCCGGCGTCACGGGGGCGCCGCCCACGACCACCTTCACCCGGTCGCGGAGACCTGCCGCTTTCAGGGCCTCGATCGCGTTTTTCATCTCGATCATCGTCGTGGTCAGAAGCGCGCCCATCGCGAGAATATCGGGTTTCTTCTCCCGGACTGCGTCGACGAACCGGGCCGTGCTCACCGACACGCCCAGATCATCCACCACGAAACCCTGCCC
Organism: Deltaproteobacteria bacterium; assembly: GCA_021372695.1. The sequence goes on along the minus strand of JAJFTY010000115.1, from coordinate 39,686 downwards.
CCGGAGGATCATGGTCACCAGGTTCTTCCCGATATCGTGGAGGTCCCCCTGAACCGTTCCGATGACGACGGTTCCGAGGCTCTTGGCCGCCCCCCTCCCGGTCAACGCCGACTTGAAGTGTTCGAGCGTGGCCGACATCGTCCGCGCCGCCATCATCATCTCCGGGATATAGATCCGGCCGTTCTGGAACTGCTCGCCCACGACCGTGATCGCCGGGATCAGACCACGGGAGACGACCTCTTCCGGGAGCGTCCCGCCGTCGATATCCCCCTGCATCCGCGAGATCGTGCCGGGGATATCGTTCGCGATCAGGGCTTCCGCGTATGCCTCCACGTTGAGGCCCGTCTCCACCCGGGCGGTCCCGCTCTCGCGGACCTTCGCCGCGGAGGTCCAAAACTTCCCGCGGACACCTCCCTCTTCGAGCCGGATCGGGTACTGCCCGAATTCACGGGTCGCGTCGAAAAGCGCCCGCATGTTTTCCACGGGGACGTAGTCGGTGATCGAGTTGGAGGAGGCCACCATGTAGCCTCCTCCCGGGCCGATGGTCCGGATCCGTTCGTAGACTTCGGCCCGGACATCCTCGGGACTCCCCAGGGTCAGGGTCGAATCGAGGTTGATGTTTCCGATGAGGCAGAGTTTCTTCCCCCAACGCTTCTTCGCCTCGACGATGTCCATGGCGTTGGGCTGGATGGGATTGAAGCCGTGGAATCCGCAGTCGATCAGGTCGTCCATGGCTTCCGTGCAGTCGCCATCGCTGTGAAAGATGAAGCCTATCTCCTTCTCGCGGCAGATCTTCCCCATCTTCGTGTACCAGGGGAAGACGTATTTCCGGAGATACTTCGGGTGAACCAGGAGCCCCGTGTTGAAGGCAATGTCGTCCGGGTTGAGCACGGCGCCCACGCAGGGATGTTCGATGACCCGCAGGAATGTCTGGTACTGGATTTCGCCGATCCGGTTGATGATCGCCGCCACCAGTTCTTCATCCTGTTCGAGCGCGTTGAAGAAGGTCTCGGCTCCCATGTACATCCAGGCGGGTGTGTAGATCTTCCCCAGAAGCAGGATCGCTTTCATCCCCGGGGGAAGAATCCGGTCGAGAACGTCCCACTTGGAGAGGTCCATCTCATCGACCGTCGGCCATTTGTGCTTCTCGAACTGCTCCCGGTTCGTCAGGACCCCCTCGTGGGTGTGGGCCCACTCCCGGGAGACCCGGTCCCCGTATTCGGTGTGGACTCCCTCCCCTTTCACCGTCATCCCCTCGGGCGCTCTCACCGGTTCGAGAATCCCCGAGGAGGCGGTCATGTAATCAAAACCGGCTTTGAGCCAGAACGCTACCTGATCCTGGAGGGTCTTGATCGGCTTTCCAAAAAAGGCCTCCTTCGGTCTCTGGTCCACATGCCAGTCACCGAGCGGCACCCGGTCGGGCTCCTCGCAGCGGAGCGCCGTCATGACCCTTTCGAAATTCGGCTTCGATTCGACCATCTTCGTTCCCCCTTTTTTTAGTTTTTCCCCCGGCTTTCCCCCTCTTTTCGCTCTTTTCTGGCTTGATTTTCCCACTCCCGCGGGATGCCCTTCTATTCCAGCCGCCCCGCACGGAACGCGGTGATGTAATCCATGCAGAAGTCGTCCTTGCCGGCGACCAAGGTCACCGCCTTGAGCATCGCGAAGAGGAGTTTGTCCGTCGGATCGATGATCGCCGCGTCGAGACCCATCGTGATCGCCGCCGCCAGAAACGCCCGGTTGATCAGCTTCCTGGCGGGGAGACCATAGGAGACGTTCGTGAGCCCGCAGACCGTATGGACGCCGGAAAACTCCTTCATGATCATCCGGATCGCCTCGAGCGTGGCATGGGCCGATTGCGGATTGGTCGAAAGCGGATAGACCAGCGGATCGATGTAGATGTCGTCGAGAGGAACCCCCGCTCCCGTGAGCTTCTCGACCAGGCGGCCCGCCAGTCTCGTCTTGTCTTCCGGCGTCTCGGCCATTTCGCGCTCGGCCTGACAGAGGGCGATGATCTTGGTCTTGTTCGCGACAACCAGCGGCAGGAGGCCCTCGATCCGGGAAGGTTCCAGCGTGATGGAGTTGATGACCGGCGTCTTTTTCACGAGCGGCAGGATGGCCCGGATCACCGCGGGGTCCGGGCTGTCGATGGAAAGCGGCAGCTCCGTCACCTCCTGAACCGCCTCGACGATCCATTTGAGCTTTTCGGCCTCTTCGCCTACGAAGGTGCCGGCATTGACGTCGATATAGTCGGCGCCGGCTTCCGTCTGCGCTTTGGCCTCCCCCTGGATGAAGCCCCGGTCGGCGGCGGAAATGGCCTGGGCGATCGATTTTCTGGACGCGTTGATCCTCTCGGCGATGATCAGCATGTGCTCTCTCCTTTCTTGTCAATCTTCGGGATTCCCAGCCTTTGAGCCGTATGGTCCCTTCCGAGGTAAAAGTTGATCCAGGAGGAGGTCTGGTAGAAATCCCAGTTGCACGGCGGAATGGGTTTTTCGTCCAGACGCGACTCCTCCCCGTAATGCTTCAGCCTGGCATAGGCCTTGACATAGATGCAGTGCCGCTTGCCCGGATGGACCTCGCACCAGCCGTTGAAGCTGCCGCCGCAGGCCCCGTTGCGCATGCTCTTCGGGCAGCGGGACATGGGGCAGGTGTAGGCCACGTCGGGCAGGGCGCAGTCGCCGCAGTCCCGGCAGTCGAAGAGCAGGAACTTGGCCAGGTGTTCGCACCAGTGGAAGGGGGTTTCCCACGCGGTCCCCTCCACCATCCGGCAGAGCGCCCGCATGAACCCGAAGAGGTTCCGCCCCGGCTCGAACAGGAGCTTGTGGAAGAGCCGGGAGTTCCGGTAGGAGAGACCCACCGGAACGTCGAGTGGCCTTCCCGCGCGGGGGGTCGGCTCTTCCGAGTTGAGCCCCGTCTGCGGGTCCGGCCGGTAGAGGTAGAACCCCCCGGGCTGCGGGTCGTCGAAATGGGGGATCAGCTCCGGCCAGTGCGGGACAAGGGTCTCCCCTTCCCCGATGATCTCCTCGACCTCCTCGTACCGCAGGTTGTGGCCTCCGATATGGACGCCGCTGTATCCCATCCCCTTGAGGATCGCATACATCCGGGCGGCGCGGAGGTGGCGCGCCTTGACCCCCTTGTCCGGCCCGGTCCTTTCCCGGTCCAGCATGGCGAGCAGCTTGTCGCTGACCACGCATCCGGGAATCCGGTTCTGGTTCATCAGCCTTGCGGCGCCGAAGGTGAGCACATAGATATTCCCCACGAGCGGAACGTCCAGGCCGTTCTGGCGCATGAACTGAAGCACCTCATGGAACTTCCGGGCATCGTAGCCAAGCTGCGTGACGATGAACCGGGCGCCGGCCGAGATCTTCTTCCGCAGCTTGAAATACTGGACCATCTGCTCCGCCTCGGTCGCCTTGAAGGGGGAGATGGCGGCTCCGGCGAAGAAGTCGCTCGGCCGGTGCCGGATCAAACCCTTCGGACCGGGATAGGCCAGGCCCTGATTCATCTCGGCGATCAGTTCGAGGGTGCTCACGGGGTCGAGATCGAAGACCGGCTCCGGCCTCCCCCGGAATCCTGTCACAGGGTAGTCGCCGCTCATGACCAGCAGGTTGCGCACCCCTGCCCGGTCCAGAGCATACAGTTCGCTTTCGATCTGGTTGCGGTTCTTGTCCTTGCAGGTGAAATGGACCAGCGGTTCGATGCCGAGCCGCACGATCTCGGACCCCAGGTAATCGGCCAGAATCGCCGGGTTCCCTCCGGGGTTGTCGGTGATGGTGAGCGCATGGACACGCCCCCCCTCCGCCGCCCGGGCCGCGGACGCCAGAGCGTTCTCCTGCGCCTTCTCCCGCGCCCCCCTTCCCGGCACCAGTTCCCAGGTGACCGAAAAGATCGCGGGGTCCAGCAGGGATTGAGCGAAACGATTCTCCACCGTAATCACCGTTCCCGAAACAGAGAAGCTCCGGCGCGACGCCGGACCCGGCGGCCGCCCGCTATACCTTCTATTCTATCCTGCGGCGGCCGCCAATTTCGCCGCCTTCAGGGTATTGGCCATCAGCATCGTGATCGTCATCGGCCCCACCCCGCCGGGCACCGGGGTGATCATGGAGGCCTTCTCCTTCACGGAATCGAAATCGACGTCGCCGCAGAGGATCGCCTTCCCCTCGGCGGTCATCCCGATGCGGTTGACGCCCACGTCGATGACGACGGCGCCCTCCCGGACCATATCGGCCGTGATCGCCTTGGGCCTGCCGGCCGCTACGATCAGGATCTCCGCCCGCCTCGTGTGAAACGCCATCTCCTTCGTTCCTGTGTGGCAAACCGTGACCGTCGCGTTGGCCCCCGCCTGCTTTTGGAGCAGGATGTTGGCGATCGGCTTGCCCACGATGTTCGACCGGCCGACCACGACCACCTCCGCCCCATCGGTCTTGACGCCGGAGCGGATCAGGAGCTGTTGGATCCCCGCCGGTGTGCAGGGGAGGTAGTCCGCCTCACCGATCACCATCTTCCCGACGTTCACCGGGTGGAAGCCGTCGACGTCCTTCCCCGGATCGATGGCATAGAGCACCTTCGTCTCGTTGATCTGCTTCGGAAGCGGCAGCTGCACCAAAATCCCGTGGATCGACCGGTCGCGGTTGTAACCGTCGATCAGCCGAAGCAGCTCCGCTTCAGTCGTTGTCCCGGCACAGCTTTCCTGGATGGAGTGAAAACCGAGCGCCTTGGCCGTCTTCTGCTTGGCCGCTACATAGCTCAGGGAGGCGGCATTCTCGCCGACCAGGATCGTCACGAGCCCCGGCACCACCCCGCTCTCCGCCTTCAGACGAGCCGTATCCGCCGCGATCTCCTCCCGAATTTGCCGGGCGATCTCGATGCCGCTGATCAGTTTTGCCGTCATCTTATACTCCTCTTCATTCCGTTTAGAAAGCCCTTATAGCCTGTTCGTACGGCCGTTTTTTGCAGCCTAAAAGAGTCCCTTGACCCTGCCCGTCTCGCAATCCACGTCGATCCGGCGATAGGCGGGATCGGACGCCGTCCCGGGCATCAGCTTGATCTCGCCAGCCACGGGCACCAGGAACTTCGCCCCCCCGTAAATCAGGATGTCCCGGATGGGAAGGGTCCAGCCCGTGGGCCTGCCCTTGATCCCGGGGTCATGCGTCAGGCTCAGATGGGTCTTCACCATGCAGGTGCAGAACGCCTTGAGTTCCGGGTCGGCCTCGAACCGTTTGGCCTTTTCCAGGGCGAGCGGCGAATAGCTCACCCCGTCGGCCACGTAGACCTCCTTGGCGATCCTCTCGATCCGTCCGCGCAGGGGGAGCGACTCATCGTAGAGGAACTTGAAATCGGTCTTTTCGTCACAGGCCTCGATGACGGCTTCGGCCAGTTCACGGGCCCCCTCGCCACCCCTGAGCCAGTGCTCCGACAGCGCGACCCGCGCACCGGCCTGTTCGGTCAGGGACCGAAGCAGAGCGATCTCCGCTTTCGTATCCGTATAGAAACTGTTGATGCAGACCACGGGGTTCACCCCCGCCCTCTTGACGGTTTCGATGTGGGCCTGGAGGTTGGCAAACCCCCTCTCCAGGAGGGGCAGGTTCTCGCTCGTGTAGGCCGGGTCGAGCTTCTTGCCCGGCGCCACCTGCGGCCCCCCGCCGTGCATCTTCAACGCCCGGACGGTGGCGACGATCACCGCGCAGTTGGGCGTAAGCCCGCTCAACCGGCTCTTGATGTTCCAGAACTTCTCGAACCCGATATCGGCGCCGAACCCGCTCTCCGTGGCATGGTAGTCGGCCAGCTTCAGCGCCACGCGGTCGGCGAGGATCGAGCTCTGGCCGACGGCGATGTTCGCGAACGGCCCCGCATGGACGAAGACCGGCTGCCCCTCGATCGTCTGCAGGAGGTTGGGGTTGATCGCCTTGACCATCCAGGCGGTCATGGCCCCGGCCACGTCCAGATCGGCCGTCGTCACCGGCTCCCCCTTCCTGCTGTAGGCCACGACGATTTTCCCCATCCGATCCCGGAGGTCCCGGAGACTCGTCGCGATGGCCAGGATCGCCATGATCTCGGAGCTCACGGTGATGGCGAAGCCGGAACTCATCATGAAGCCGTCCATCTTGCCGCCGAGGCCGATCACGATATCCCGGAGGGACTGGGCGCAGAAATCGATCGCCCATTTCATCTGGATGTTCCGCGGATCGATGTCGAGACGCCGGAGGTTCTTCGAGGCCAGCATGGCATCGTCGTAGTTGAACTCGTGCTGTATCCGCGAGGTGAGCGCAACCATCGCGAGGTTGTGGGCGCTCGAAACGCAGTCGATATCGCCGGTCAGCCCCAGGGAGAAGGGCGTGAGCGGGATGCACTGCGAAAGACCGCCTCCGGCTGCGCTTCCCTTGATGTTGAAGGTCGGCCCGCCCGACGGCTGGCGGATCGCGCCCGTCACGCTCTTCCCGCACTTCGCAAGCCCCTCCACGAGACCCATCACGGTCGTGCTCTTCCCCTCCCCGAGCGGGGTCGGGGTAATCGCCGTCACGTCGATGTATTTCCCGTTCGGCTTGCCCTCCAGGCGGCGGAGGATCTTCATGAAGTCCACCTTCCCAATATAGTGACCCATGGGAAGGAGCTCATCGCCCTGGATGCCGGCTTCCTCAGCCAGTTGGGAGATTGTCTTCATGTGCTTCTCCGCTGCCTCCGCAACCTCCCAGTCCTGCATTTTTCTCGGATCGAGATCCGTGATCTGAAACATTACCTTAGCCTCCAAATGCGTCATCACCTGACGCCGCGTCTCGTCCCGCGACGGCTTATTCTACAAATTAACACAGCCTCCCCTCCCGGAAGGCGCGGATGTAATCCAGGCAGTCCGTCTCACGACCGGAGATCAGACGCCCTGCCAGGACGACCGCGGCCAGTTCGGCATCCGTCGTATCGATGATCGCCGAATCGAGCCCCCTTTCCATCGCCGCTGCCAGGAAGGTCCGGTGGAGGAGATTCCGGCAGGGCAGACCGTAGGAGACCGTGCTCAAACAGCAGACGGTATGGACGCCGTGAAAACCGGTCTTGATCTTTCCGATCGCATCGAGCGTAGCCCGTGCGGAACGGGGGTTCGTCGAGAGGGAATAGACCAGCGGGTCGATGTAGAGGTCGTCCGAGTCGACCCCGGCTTGGGTCGCCATCCGGATCAGACGGCCCGCGATCTCGAACTTCTCCTCCGCCGTCTCGGCGCTGGATTGATCCGCCTGGCAGGATGCGATGACCTTGGCCCCGCTTTCGATCACCAGGCGGAGCACCGCTTCCGCCCTGCCCGCCTGCAAGGTGATCGAATTGATCATCGGCGTTTTCCTGACGAGCGGCAGCATCTTTTCGATCACCGCCGGGTTGGGGCTGTCGATGCAGAGCGGGACATCCGTCGCCTCCTGCACCGTCTCGATCATCCAGCGGAGCCTCTTCTCCTCGTCTGCGCCGAAGACTGCCGCGTTCAGGTTGATGTAGTCGGCACCCGACGCGGCCTGGTCCCGGGCCTCGCTCTCGATGAATCCCCGGTTTTCGGTCAGGACGGCCTGCGCGATGTACTTCCGGGTTGCATCGATCCTGTCGGCGATGATCAGCATGGGTTACACTCTCTTTTCACGGACACCCTCTCTGCGATTCCGGATGCACCGGCATCCCCATCCTCACAGCAAGGAGAATGCCACAAAGATCCCCGCGGGAAGATCGCTCCGGGACACCGCTCCCATGTGGCCCTCGTGGGCTATTCTTATCCGGGAGGAGGGCAGCAAAGACGGGATCGGCATCACGCCTTCTTCACGGATTCGTGCACGATTCGGTGCGCGCTGGTCCGATCGGGGCTTAGAAGGTCTGTTCGTTGATTGCGGGTCGGGGGAAAAAACGTGAATTCAAAATGAAGAACTGACTGAATGGATGAGACCGGGGGGAATATTTCTTGACCGGACGGCATGCCCTCGAAAAACCGGGGAACATCCACGGAGGGGACCACCAGCCGCAGAACATATCCCGCCCTGCGGCATCGGTCGCAGGGCGGGAATGAATGCCGGGTTGACTAACCGTCGATGGTCAGCTCTTTCTTCTTCTCTTTGTAGTCTTTGGTCACGTTGTCCCAGCCCTTGACGCAACCGTAGATCACATAGCCGACGGTAACCGCCACAATCGCAAAACCGATCACCAGGATGATGTTGCCCGGGATTGTAAACATCTGTGTCATGATAGATACTCCTCACTTTGATACGGCCGGCTTATTCCCGGTCCCGTTTAGATCCGGATACCCATGGCCAGGGGATTGACCTTGCGGATTCCCTTGAGGATCGCAGCGAGTTCCCCGGTCTGCTTCAGGCAGAAGAGATACCCCGTCTCCCGCGGAACCTTCAGTTTGACAAATCCGAATCCGCCGGGGAAGCGGGACCCTTCGATCCTGGCGATCTGCTTGGCCGGCACCTGGATTTTCCTGCGCAGGCTCTTGAGGGTCACCAATCCCTCCCGGTCCAGGGAAATCCGATAGCAGATCCCCAGGCACCAGAACCAGGTGTAGAGGTAAACGAATCCGACCATGGAGGCATAGATCCAGACCGAGTTGAAACCGATTGTCCGGAACTTTACATACACCACCGGCACGGTTCCCACGGTCCACACCACAAGCAGCAGATAGAAAAGAACCACATACCCCATCGGCGCCTGAAAGGTCTGCACCGAATCTTTTGACTCTTCCATAAAAACTTTTCCGGATCCTGCGTTCTGTGTCGGACCCATCGTTGGGTAACAACGGGTCCGACACGTGTATCCACTTTTCTTCCCTCGATCCTACTGGATGCTCCGGAAGAAGTACTGCGGCCCGATCAGGATGATGTCCGGGAAATACATGCACAGCACTAAGCCAACAAACTGCAGGGACAAATAGGGCACGGCGGACTTCCAGACATCTATGGTTGAAACCTCCGGCGGCGCCACGCTCTTGAGGTAGAAGAGCGAGAAGCCGAAGGGAGGCGTCAGGAAGGCCATCTGCAGGTTCACGGCAAAGAGGACCCCGAACCAGATCGGATCGAACCCCAGCGTCCGGATGATGGGTCCAAAGAGGGGTACGCAGAGCATGACGATCCCGACCCAGTCGACGAAGCAGCCCAGGAAGATCAGGATCCCCATCATGACCCAGACGATCGCCATGGGCGAAAGGCCGGAGCTCAGCAGCAGCGTGCTCACGAAGGCCTGGCCGCCCACCATGATGTAGAGGGCGATGAAGATGTTGGCCCCGAACATGGTCCACATGACCATGGCGGAGGCCTTGATCGTCTGCTCCGCCGCCAGGACGAGGCTCTTGAAGCCCATCCGCCCCTTGAAGATCGCGATCAGCCATGCGCCCAGACACCCGACGCCCGCTGCCTCGGTGGGTGAGGCGATGCCGATGACGATGGTCCCCAGGACCAGGAAGATCAGGAGGCCGGCTGGAATGATCGGCCCGAGGACCTTGAGAAGGCCGATGAAGTCGAGGCGCTCTTCTTTCGGGATCGGGGGGCCCATCGAGGGTTTGATGATGCAGCGGATCGTGATGTAGGCGATATAGAGACTCGCCAGCAGGAAACCGGGCAGGAAGGCCCCGGCGTAGAGTTGCCCGATCGAGCAGTTGTCCACCATGCCGTAGACGATCAGAAGGACGCTCGGGGGAATCAGGATCCCGAGCGTGCCGCCGGCGAGGATCGCCCCCAGGGACATGAGTTTGTCGTACTTGCGGTTCAGCATCTGGGGCAGCGCGATCAGCCCCATGGTCACCTCGGTCGCGCCCACGACGCCGGCCATGGCCGCCATCATCGTGCAGGCCGCCACGGTGGCCGTGGCGACACCGCCCTTGAGCCAGCCGAGCCAGTTGTAGACCATGTGGTAGATGTCCTCGACGATGCCGCTGCGTTCGAGGATGTTGGCCATGAAGATGAAGAGCGGGATGGCGTCGAGGAGGTAGTTCGTCATCAGGCCGAAGATCCGCGTCGGCACGACGTTGACGGCCGACGGCCCGTGGATGAGGGCCGTGAAGATGATGCCCGTGACACCACATGAAAAGGCCACCGGCAGCCCCATAAAGAGGAAAAAGACCATGGTGCCGAAGATCACAATGGTCAAGAGTTCGATGCTCATGCGTCCATCTCCTTCCCCGTCCGGGCCGTGTAGATGTCACGAATGGTCCAGACGACCCCCTGGAGGAGCAGGAGGACACCGCCGAAAGGCATCAGGAACTTCACGGGGAAAAGGGGCGGCGCCCAGTCGGTGTTGGAGTTCTCGCCGAGAAATTCTATCCCCAGGAAGGTGTTGCCGGAATTCATCATCTGGGAGCTCACGTAGAAATTCCAGGAGCACCAGATGTAGACGAGCACAAAGGTGTAGAAAAACGGGGCGGTGATGAGGTCCATGATCGCCTGGGTCCGGCGGGTCCGGCCCGCATAGATCACGTCCACCCGCACATGCGCACGGTAGAAATGCGCCGTTCCGGCGATCATGGCGTAGTACATGGCGAAAATGGTCAGCATCGTTTCATGCCCCCAGTTCGTCGGCATGCCGAAGACATAGCGCATGATCACCTCAAAGGAGATGACCGCGACGCAGACGATCGACGCGTAGGCCATCATATAGCCCACAAAGACGTTCGTCTTCTCCACGGCCATCATGAATGTTCGTAATTTGTCCATAGATTAACCTTTCTGATTGATCTTGAATCCCCATCTCTTGATGGGCGGAGCATCCTATTGCCGTGATCCACGGAAAGAAAAAAAAGGGGAAGGGTTGTTATCCCCCTTCCCCTTCCTGAGCCTTGTCTACAGATCGATCTTCTTGCCCTTGCTGTCCACCATGTCTCTGTCGGAGTAGTAACCCATCTTCATGGATTTCATGAACTCCCACTGGGACTTGAAGGCCTTCATCGCCAGCGGGTCCTTCTTGGCCCACTTCACCCAGAGTTCGGGGGCGAATTTCTTGAACTTGTCGATGTCCGATTCCTTCAGACGGATGACCTCGACGCCCTTGGCCAGGTACTTGGGAATCGACTCAAGGTCGGCCTTCTGGTTTCCCACATAGTGGTCGAAGGAGTGCCATTGGACGGCCGCTTCGAGCAACTCCTGGAGGTGCTTGGGAAGCGCCTTCCACTTGTTCATGTTGACCTCGATGCTCATCAAGTCGACGGGCTGGTGCAGGCACGGGGTGGAGGGGGGGCCGATGATGATGTACTTGGCGATCTCGGCGAACCCCAGGTTGTAGTTGACGGCCCAGCCGACAAAGTCGGAGGCGTCGATGACCCCCTTCTCCAGGGCCGGATAAACCTCGCCGCCGGGGAGCAGAACCGTGGAAACACCCGCTGCGCGGTAGATGTCGGCGATGATCCCACCCGGGTAGCGGATCTTCTTGCCCTTGAAATCTTCGAAGGAGCGGATCGGGACCTTGGAATGGATCAGGTTGTCGTCATGCTGGATCGGGCCCAGGTACATCATGTTGTGGGCGCCGTAGGCCTGGCGGGCGATCTCCCTGCCGCCGAGGACGCCGTACCAGGTGTCCCACTGGTCGGGACGGTCCATGGCGAAGGGATAGGAGGAGAGGAACGTGGCGACCGGGATCTTACCGGGCCAGTAGACGTCGAAGCTGTGGTAGGCGTCGAAGACACCGGCCTTGACCGCGTCGAACATCTCGAACGTCCCGACGATGGCGCCGGCGGGCAGACCTTCGATCAAAAGCTTGCCCTCGGTCATATCGCCCACTTTTTTACAGAAATTCATGAACAGGGTGTAGCCTACGGTTCCGGCGTCCCAGCAGGTCTGCATCTTCCATTTGATCGGGGCGGCGGCCTGTAGCCGCATCACGCCGGGGAAACCCATCACACCGGCAGCGGCGCCACCTACTACGGCAGCCTTCTTCAAGAAACTACGACGAGATCCTTTTTCCACCGTGGTTTGCTTCTTTTCCTTGGTCATAAAGCCTCCTTATTCGTTTGGGTCTACAACGACCCGTTAGATCGTCACCCGACGATCGACCAAACGACGGAACACTTCTGATCACCCTCCGGCGCGGAATCTTTCCGCCCCGAGCAAAACCCCTCAGCCGGCCCCTCGATGCCGGCTTTCATGTCAAAGAAAGTGACGTAGAGCTATCATTCCCCAGCGCGACTGTCAAGAGCAATGTCAATTCCGCCCCGACCACCGGGCATCGGGGCGGAATGAGGGGAAGCGTTAGCGGTTCAGGGCCATCTGGAGCAGCTGGACGGGATGCATCGTCCTCATCCCCTTGGCCGGATCCAGGTGGCTTCCGATGGTGACGTTGCACCCCGGGCAGCAGGTGGCAACCACCTGAGCGCCGGTGGCTTCGGCATTGTCGATCTTGCGCTTCGTGATTTTCGCCGAGATCTCCGCATGCTCGACCTGGAAGGAGCCCCCCCCGCCGCAGCAGTCGCCGGCGGCGGCCATCTCCACGTACTCCACGTCCGGAATGGACTTCAGGATGTTCCGGGGCTGGGCGCTCACCTTCTGCCCCTTCACGAGATGGCACGGGTCGTGGTAGGTGACTTTGATCTTCTTCCCGTTTCCGGAAAGCTTGGGGAGCCAATCCTTGTGCGCGTCGATGAAGACGGTCACGTCCATCGTCTTCGACGAGAGCAGCTCCGCCGCCTTGATCTCCTCGTCCGTCACCTTCTCGCCGAGTTCCCGCAGGTCCTTGAGCATGTGCGGATATTCGTTCTTCAGCGCGGCACCGCAGGTCCCGCAGTCGACGATCACGGCATCCACATCGGCCCGGGCGAAGATCTTCAGAGCCTCCCGGATGATGTTCACCGAGGTCTCCCGGTCACCGGACATGAAGATGGGCAGACCGCAGCAGCCCTGATCCTTGGGGATGATGACCTCGACGCCCATTTTGGAGAGAACGTCGACCACGGCATTGCCGATGTCGCCGAAGACGAAGTTCGTGGCGCAGCCGTGAAAATAGAGCACTTTCGCCTTGGCCTTGCCTGTCTTGGCGGCGACGACCTCCGGAACCGTATCCGCGAAGGCCTTCTTGTTGAACGGCGGAATGCGGTCCACCGGGAGCGCACCCGCCTTGAACTTCTTCTCGATGCCGGGGCCGCTGAAATTGCGGCGGGCCCACCCGCCCAGGGCGGCCGACTTGGACATGAGCCATTTGTTGGCCATGATCCGGAACATCAGGCTCTTCTTCCAGTCGATGCCGTACTTCTGCTTGGCCCGCCAGCGGACGCCCGAGAAGAGGTGGTCGCCGTGGACGCCGCTCGGACAGTTGGCGACGCAGGAGCCGCAGAGCAGGCAGGTGGAGTAGAATACCTCCTTCATCTCCTCGTTCAGCTCCAGTTTTCCCTCGTCCAGGCAGCGGGAAAGCTGAACCTTGCCGCGGGGGGCCGCCTCTTCCAGCAGGACTTCCTTGTATACCGGGCAGTGCGCGAGGCAGAGCCCGCACCGGATGCAGTGATAGATGTTCTCACCCGTATTTTTACTGAATATTTTTTTATCTTCCATGGTAAATCGATCCCTCTCTTTCCTTAAGGCTTTCAGACCCCACCCACATACCGTCCCGGGTTGAGGATGCCGGACGCATCCAGCCTCTCCTTGAGGCGGCGGACGACGACCACATCACTGCGGGTCTGGCCCCATACGTTCACCTTCTCCTTGATCGTCCGGGGCACCCGTTCGACGACGAGGTTGCCTCCATTCTTGACCGACTCCGCGGTGAGCCTTCCGATCAGGCCGACCACGGCCGTCGACTTGGCTCCCAGGTCGTCGCCCACGGGAAGCGTCGCGAAGAGAATCCCGTTTCCCGCCCGGCAACGCAGGGCGCATTCGAGACCCGCCTCGCCGCAGGCCCCCTCGAAGGCGCTCACCATCTCCGACACCTTGGAGAGGGCAAAGTTGGCCTTGAGCGCGATCAGGTTCGCACGGGTCTTGGCCTGGCTTCCGACCGCGTCGCGATAGGCGATCCAGAAGTCGCGATGGGCGTCCCCTGTGAGCATGGCCACATCGGTGGCCCCTTCCTGACGTCCCATCTCGCTCAGGTCCTTCTTCAGCCTGGTCACGGCCTCTTCGATTCCCTCGACGGCGATGGCGGCGATGTACTTGCCCTTCATGCCGGCAGTCGCCTTGAAATCCGCCGCCATCCGGGCATTGATGAGCTCCATCGCAGCCGGGTAGTATTTGGAATGGAGAAGCTTCCTCAGAAAACCCGCCGCTTCTTTCAGGCCGTTGAAGGGGAACAGCAGCGTCGCTTCCGCATCCGGCCGGGGGGTGATCCGGAAGATGATTTCGCAGATGATCCCGACCGCTCCCATCGAACCGATCAGCAGCTTCGTCATGTCGTAGCCGGCGACGTTCTTCACCGCTTTTCCGCCCGCGGTGATGATCTCGCCGTTCGGGAGAACGGCCTTGATGCCGAGGATGATGTCGCGGGCAGCGCCGTAGACGAACCGCTTCGGGCCGCTGTCGTTCATGGCGACGATCCCGCCGACCGTGGCTTCACGGCTGTACGGCGGATCCAGGGCCACGAAGTATCCCCTGCCCTCTCTGGAGAGCTTTTCCTGAACCTCGTCCAGCGTCAAACCGCACTCCACGCCCACGGTCAGGTTGGCGATGTCGTAATCGTTGTACCGGTTCATTCTCCGGGTCGAAAGGAGGATATCCAGCTTCTTCGGGACTCCGCCCATCCCCATCTTCGTGCCGCCCCCCATCGGAACGACGGCCAGCTTTTCGGCGTTGGCGAAGGCCATGACCTTCGAGATCTCTTCGATCGTTCCCGGCGAAACCATCACCCCGGGGACCAAACCGTCCACGGCAAGGGCCTTGAGCTTCTCCGGATCCGTTATCACATTGGCCTCGCCGACGATCCCATTCAGTTTCGCGGCCAATTTTTCATTGTCGGACATACCCATTTCTCCTTTCCTCGATCAAGCCGCCTTTTCAGCCGGAAGCAGCTTTCCGGGGTTGTAAACGCGCTCGGGGTCAAAGGCCAGTTTCACGTTCCACATCGCGGCAAGGTCCTTTTCACTGAAGATCAGGGGCATGCCCTTGAGCTTCTCGACGCCGATCCCGTGCTCACCGCTGATCGTCCCGCCCATCAGGGTGCAGACTTCCATGATCTCGAAGGCCGCCTTGTGGACGCGGTCCAGCTCATCCTTGTCCCTTTCATCGAAGAGGATCAGGGGATGGAGGTTGCCGTCGCCGGCATGGAAGACGTTGGCGATCGGGAGGTTGTACTTCTTGCCGATTTCGACCACCTTGGCCAAGGCCTCGGGAAGCCTCGTGCGGGGAACGGTCGGGTCGTTGACCAGATAGTTCGGCCGGAGCCGGCCGACAGCCCCGAAGGCGCCTTTCCGGCCCGCCCAGATCTTTTCCCGTTCCACTTCGTTCTTCGCCACGCGGACTTCGCGCACCTTGTTCTTCTTGCAGATCTCGACGACCTGGTCGGTCAGCCGGTCCATGCCGTCCGTGAGCCCGTCCAGCTCGATGAGCAGGATGGATGCGGCATCCTCCGGGAACCCCACGTGGTAAGCCGCCTCGACCGCCTTGATCGTCAGGTTGTCCATCATCTCGAGTGTCGTCGGGATCATCCCCGCCTTGACGATGTCGCTCACGGTGTTCGCGCCGTCGGCGATGGTGTCGTAGATCGCGAGCATCGTCTTGACCGCCTCGGTCTTCGGCATCATGCGGAGGATCAGCTTCGTGACCATGCCGAGCGTCCCCTCGGAACCGACCAGCAGGCCGGTCAAGTCGAACCCGGGATTGTCGAGGGACTTGCCGCCGACCTCGATCACCTCGCCGTCATAAAGGACCACCTCCGCCCCGAGGACGTGGTTGCTGGTCACGCCGTACTTGAAGCAGTGCGCGCCGCCGGCGTTCTCCCCCAGGTTGCCCGCGATCGTGGTCGCCTTTTCGCTCGAGGGATCCGGATGGTAGAGGTACCCGTACTTGCCGATCGCCCCCTTGATGTCAAGCGTGATTGCCCCCGGCTCCACCACGACGCGCTGGTTCTCGACGTCGATCTCGAGGATCTTGTTCATCCGGGTGAAGAGCAGCGCGATGCCGCCCTGTGTGGGAGAGCTGCCGCCGCTCAGATTCGTGCCGGCGCCGCGGGCCACGACGGGTATCCCGTTCTCCCGCGCAAATTTGACCACACGCGACACCTCCCCCGTGGAGGCGGGCATCACGATGCAGTCGGGCCTCCCCCGGTTCAGGGAGGCGTCGTATCCATAGAGCTGGAGTTCCATTTCGGAGGACATGACATCTTCCTTGCCGACGATCTTGGCCAGCTCCTGAATCATCTTTTCCCGTTCCATACCGTACTCCTTTCAACGCGAACGACCGGTTCCCCACCATATGAAACCGGATGCCCCAAAATAAAAAGGCGAAGCAACCCCGGAATCCCGGGATTGCCCCGCCTTTTGTGACGTCAATGGTTCGATCTTCTCTTCATATACCCGGCTGTTCAACCATCATTTTCCGGACCCTTTCTCTGGCCCTGCGGTCTTCGGCGCTTCCTCCGTCCGCCCGGCCAGCCGGATGGATCCGATCCCCGCAACCGTTACTTCTTGCGGAGCGCCTCCATGTCCTTGATCTCCTTTTCCTGAGCCAGGATCGTCTTGGCGTTGTCGTACACGGGCGTGTCGACCATCTTGCCCTTGTAGCTGACGGCGGCCTTGCCCATGGCGATCCCCTCTTTCTCGAAGACATCCACGACGCCCGCGGCCCATTCGACCTGGGCGGCGGTCGGCCGGTAGAGGCGGTTGGAAGGTTCGACCTGCGTGGGATGGATCAGCATGCGGCCTTCATAGCCCATCTGGCGGCCTTCGGCAACGCTCTTCTCGAACGCCGGAATGTTGGCGAAATCGACGAAGGGGCAGTCGATGGCGACGCACCCGGCGGCCCGGGCGGCCACGGCGGTGTAGTAGCGGCCGTAGAGCTGCTCGGTGGCTTCCGTGGTCAGGTCCACGCGCATGTCCTTGCAGTAGTCGACGGCGCCGAAGATCAGCGAACCGACGCGTTTGCTGGCGGTGGCGGAGCCGTAGGCGTTGATCATGCCCTTAGCCGTCTCGATCAGGAGCTGGATGGCGATGCTGCCCACCTGCAGGCCGCGCCGTCTCTCGAGCTCTTCGAGCTTCCAGTCCAGCCGCTTCACATCGTCGGGATGGCCGGTCTTGGCCAGGCAGACACCGTGGAGACCCTCGTGAACGATCGCTTCGAGGTCGTCGTTGGTCATGAGCGTTTCCCAGTTGTTGATGCGGGAGAAGACCTTGGCGCCGCCCGAACCGGCCAGCTTCAGGTTCGCCGCGACGATCTCGCGGGCTTTGGCCTTTTCGGCCGGGGGAACGGAGTCTTCCAGATCAAGGGTGATGATGTCGGCCGGAACCGACGGGGCCTTGTTGACGAACTTCTCGTTGTTGCCGGGTACGTAGAACACAGATCTCATGACTGCCATAATCGTTGCTCCTTTCGTGTTTGAGGGTTATTTCACCCTGAGTTTACCCTGTTTATTGAATTCCCGAAGCTTCTGCGGAATCTCGTTGGGGTTGTCCACCACGATGATCCCCGCTTCCCTGAGCCTTGTGATTTTGTCCTGGGTGGAACCGCTGCCGCGCTCGACGATGGCGCTCGCATGGGAGAATTTCATTCCCGCGGGAGCCCAGGCACCGGACACGTAGATGATGATCGGCTTGGTGAACTTGCCCGATTGGACCAGCTGCGCCGCCTCTTCCTCATGGGAACCGCCCATCTCCCCGAAGATGGCCATCACGTCCGTGTCGGGATCTTCCTGGTAGAGCGGCAGAACGTCCGCAAAGGACATGCCCGTCACCGGTTCCGTCCCGACATGCAGGACCGTGCTCACGCCGAAGCCCGCCTGGGCGATGACGTAGGGAAGGGTCCCCGACTGGCCGCCGCTGCGGGAGATGACGCCCACGTGGCCCGGCACGAAATGCCGAGTGGCAAACTCGACCGAACCGCCCAGCCATCCCAGGACGCCCACGCCCGGGGCGTTGACCCCGATGGAGCCGGGCCCCAGGAGCTTGGCCCCCTTCTGCTTGCCGTAGGCGACCATTTCCATGATGTCGAAGGTCGGCACGCGCTCGACCGGCATGACGATCCACTTGATGTCCGAATCCAGCGCCTCCATCACGGCGTCTTTCAAGCCCGTCCCCGGAATGAAGGTCACGGAGACATCGAACAGGCCGTGGTTCTTCACCGCGTCCTTGACCGTATTGTACACGGGGATCCCGTCCACTTCCTCTCCGCCGCGCCCCGGCGTCACGCCGGCGACGACGTTCGTCCCCATGCGCCGCATGAACTTGGCGCGCATGGAACCTTCCCGGCCCGTAATCCCCTGAACCACCACTTTCGTTGATTTTGTCAGCAAGATAGCCATATTTTCACCACCTTCTCGGTTTAAAGTATTCCATGCTTCTTACGGTACTCTTCCAACCCCGGAATGGGCGCTTCGATCGTGATGGCCTTGTTTCCTCTGAACCAGCACTCGTATTCGCACGCAAGGCATTCCGTGCCCAGCCGCTTGGGATCCCCTTCGACCACCGGGTAGACGCCGTCCTTCAGGACCAGCATTCCCCGGGCAAAGGTTTTGCAGGCCGCGATACAGGCCTTGGATTCGCACGTCTTGCACTTGCTCTCGTCGACTATGACCTTGATGGTCTGTTCCTGAAACTCCTGCATGGGCAGCCTCCTTTACCCTTTTCTTTCCTTCTTGTATTCGAGAACCATCTCTTTCATCTCCGCGGCAAGACCCACCGTGTCGTAGACGCGTTCGCCGCCGTAGATCCGGATGCGGGCCTTGAGATCCTTCGTCCCCTCCCGAAGGATTTCCAGAGACTCCTTCTCCTTGTTGCCCGCAAGAAGCAGCATGACGGGGAAGCCGGGACGCTTGGGAAGCTCTTCCCGGAGCGCCTTGACCACGCCGTGGGCATGGTGCCACTGCTCCTGGTTGGCCGCCATGAAGCCGCCCAGCATGTAGCCGTCAATCCCCGGCTGGGAGAAGACGAGCTTCGCGGCCCGGTAGACCTTGGAGGCGGGCGGGTTTCCGCTCGTATCGGCGAAGTCGGGAACCCTGAGCCCCTGCTTGTTGAGACCGTCGACGCCCAGCATGGCGCCGCCGCCACCCATGCCGTGGTAGCCGATCGTGCCGAAGCACTCACCTTTGATCTGGTTGTTCATCTCGGCGAAGTAGCAGGTTCCGCGGAGGTCCTTCTCCTCCACCCACCAGGCGATCTTGTCGAGCTCCGTGGGGGGCGTGCCCGACTCGCGGGCCACCTCGATCCCCAGTTCCGGATGGCGGATGACGGCGGAGTCGTCGATGGAGAGGCGGCAGTCGCTGGCCAGGACCTTGCCGTCCTTGGTCACGACCATGGGGTTGATCTCGATGAGACGGCAGCCGAAATTCTTGAAGGTTTCATAAAGCCCGACGAGCAGACGGGCGACCTGGACGATGTGGGAGCTCGGGACCTTCACCTGATTGGCGAGGTTCAGGGCGTCGTAGATCTTGACCCCTCTAAGGACATCCACATTCATCATCGCGATCTTGTCCGCGGGAACCGATTCGATGTCCATACCACCTGCGGTGGAGAACATGAAAACGGGGCAGCGGGCATCGCGCTGGGCGTTGATCACAATTCCTGCGTAATACTCCTTGTCGATGGCCAGTTTCTCCTCGACCAGGACCTTTTCCACCAGATATCCCTTGATCGTCGCACCCAGAAGCGCCGCCGCCTGCTTCTCGGCTTCGGCTGGCGTATCGGCGAACTTCACGCCGCCCGCCTTTCCGCGGCCGCCCGTCCAGATCTGCACCTTGATGACCACGGGCTTTCCGATCTTCTCCGCGATCTTCCTGGCCTCTTCCGGGGTCTTGGCGACATCGCCCTGGGGAATCGGCATTTTGGCGATTTTAAACAACGCTTTACCTTCATGCTCATTCAATCGAGCCATACCTACCTCCTGCAAACAGTCTGATTTTCATCATCCATCGGATTCACGGAATTGATCCCGCAGAACCTTCGCGTCCGTCCCTCGGCCAGAAGCCGAAAAAGGGTCAACACTTATAACAACGGATTCCCGCGATGTCAATGCGAAAGGCCCCTGTCCGCAAGGCCCTCCTCAAACAGCGGGGGCCGGTAAACTGAGTCATATAAAGCAAGACAAATGCCAATAGCGCTCCGGATCCGGCTGACAAAACATCCCGGCAGATGATCAACCGGTTGCTGAATAATACCGACGGACTGGACGATCATCTCTCAAGGAATGCGCCGCAAGAACAGGGCTCCCGCTCCGCATCGGATTGCCGGACTTCGTTGCCGAAAAGTGCGCCTTTCGCACTCGCCGATCAGACCCGTCCCGGAAATCCATACAGTGGAATCCTCCCCAAAGATGTGCGCATCCCGAACTTAATGATCGATATCCGCACCCCTGTTCCGCTGGCTTTCTATTCTCTGCGGCGCCCGCTCTCTCGGATTCCTAACGGGAAGCGGCAAGATATCCCCGGGCCAGGGACTTGTTCACGTGGACCACCCCCTGGTTCAGCGTCCTCATGGGATACTCCGCGGTGATCTCCGGAAGTGCATCGGCCGCGGCCTGAGTCTTCACGACCGACCCGGCCGGAACATACCGTCCGTCGGCCACCCGGACCCCCATCAGGATCACCCCGGGTTCCAGGACGCAATTCCGGCCGACGGCAGATTTGAAGACCAGACTCTGCATCCCGACGAAGGTGTCATCCAGCACGACGGCCGGTCCGTGGATCTGAACCTGGTGCGCCAGGGAAACCCTGCTCCCCACGTAGACGCCGTACCGGCGGCCGCCGACCTCGCAGAGATTCTTCTCCACGGGTTTGCCGTTCATCTCGGTCTCCAGCGCATGGATGACCACGCCATCCTGAACGTTCGAGTCATCGCCGACGAAGAGCGGCTGCCCCTCATCCCCGCGGATCGATGCGGACGGCGAAACCATGATATTTTTCCCCAGATGCACATTCCCGATCACCGACGCCAGGGGATGCACGTAGGTCGTGGGATCGATCTCCGGTTCCGACACCTTGGCCGAAAAGTCGGCCGACACATTCTTTTCGATCACGATTCAAACCTCCTTCTTAACCGTTAGAACGGCTGTATGTTTCGAGACTCGCATAGAGACTTGAAATCCGCATCCCGAAGCGCGCATTTTCAGTCTCATCTTCCGTCATGCTTGGCCGCACGGCGTCTGCAGAGCTCCTCCCAGGCCCGGTCGACGACGGGTGCAGTCTCTGCCGGCGGCCCTTCGTTGCGGATCACGATGTCCGCGCGGCCCACCTTCTCTCCGATCGGCATCTGGGACGCAACTCTCTTTTCGGCGTCTTCCCGGGTCAGCCCGTTGCGCCCCATCAACCTGCCGATCTGCTCCTCCGGGGAGATGTAAACCAGCAGAACGACATCCACCATGGGCTCGAATCCCGCCTCGATGAGCAGGGGGATGTCCGAAAGGACGATCGCATCCTTCCCGCTCTTCTCGATCTCCCGGAGCCGCTCCTGCCATGCCGCGAAAACGGCCGGATGGACCAGCCGATTGAGCACCTCTCTCTCCCGAGGATCGGAAAAGACAACCTCCCCCAACTTTTGGCGGTCGATCTGCCGGTCCGGCTGAAGGATGCCCTCCCCGAAATGATCGACGATCTCCTGCCATACCGGCTCTCCGGGCATCTCGAGGGCATGGGCCAGTTCGTCGAAGTCGATCAGGATCGCCCCCTTCTCCACGAGCATCCGGGCGACCGTCGATTTGCCGCTGGCGATCCCGCCAGTCAACCCCACATTGAGCATCTTTTCCCCCGGCCGGCGTGGAACTCTCTTTAGCAAGCGGGATTCGCCCGGTTGCGCATGAAGATGATGCGGAGCCCCTCGATGGTCAGCATCTCATCGACCACGTCGATGTGCTTCGCCTCCCGTGCGATCACCTTCGCGAGCCCCCCGGTCGCGACGACCAGGGGTTGGGCCGCGATCTCCGTCTTCATCCGCTCCACGATGCCGTCGACGAGCCCCGCGTAACCGAACATGATCCCCGCTTGCATGCCGCTCACTGTGTCCTTCGTGATGACGGCGCGGGGTTTGGTAAGCTCCACCCTGGGGAGCTTCGACGCGCGTTCGAAAAGGGCTTCACTCGATATCATGATGCCCGGTGCGATGCAGCCGCCCATGTACTCCCCCTTCGGCGAGATGTAGTCGAAGGTCGTCGCCGTTCCGAAGTCGATGATGATCATGTCGCGCCGGTACTTTTCATAGGCCGCGACCGCGTTCACAATCCGATCCGCCCCCACCTCCTTGGGGTTGTCGTAGAAGATCGGCATCCCCGTGCGGACGCCCGGCCCGACGATCAGGGGCTTGATGCCGAAATACTTCTGGCAGAGGGGTTCGAGGATGTTGAGCATGGGCGGCACGACGCAGGAGATGATGATGTCCCGGATGGCCTTCGAACTGATCCGGCTGTTCTTGTAGAGGTTGAGGATCAGCATCCCGTATTCGTCGACGGTATGGTCGATGACCGTCCGGATCCGCCAGTCATGGACCAGTTGTTCCCCGTCGTAGAGCCCCAGAACCGTATTCGTATTTCCGACATCGATCACCAGCAGCATCTCTTCACCTCGCTTTTATTCCTTCAGGATCGTCGCATCGCCCGCGGTGATCCGCCGGAGCCCTCCCCGGCTGCCGGAAATCAGAAGCGCCCCGTCCCGGTCGATTCCTGCGACCATCCCCTCTTTCACCTCATCCCGGAAAAGCACCCGCACGCGCTTTCCCGCCATCTCCGACCGGAGCAGCCATCCTGCCCTGACCGCGTCGAATCCGTCCCGCAGAAAGGTCGAGTACCACCTCTCCAGCCGCTCGCAAAGCAGGACGAACAGCCTCTCGCGGGAGTGGCATCGGCCCGTCTCCTCCCGGAGCGAGGTCGCGGTGTCGATGTGACCTGCATCGAAATCGCTTTTCCGGATATTCACGTTCAGGCCGATCCCGACGATGACGGCGGACTTTCCCCCTTCCATCCTCATCTCGCTCAAGATGCCGCAGACCTTCAGGCCCCGGATCCGGACATCGTTCGGCCACTTGATTCCGACCCCGGGGGAAACCGAGGAGACCGCCTCCGCAACCGCCACCCCGGCCATGAGCGTGATCTGCGCGGCATCGGAGGGAGCGATGGTGGGACGGAGGATCACCGAAAAATAGAGGTTGGAACCGGGCGGAGACTGCCAGCCCCGGTTCAGACGGCCCCGTCCGGCGGTCTGGCGATCGGCGAGAACCACGGTCCCTTCGGCAGCCCCTTCACGCGCGAGTCTCAGCGCGACGCGATTCGTCGAATCGACCGACTCATGATAAAAGAGGGGCGCGCCTATCTTTCGCCCGGCCAGCATCGACCGGACGGCCTCTGCGTCGAATGGCATTCCGTCCATCACTCATCCGGGCGGCATGGATGCGACGGGATTCATGGCGTCATGCCCCCTCAAGTCTCCACCTGGACCACGTTGAGGGAGATGTCTGCCGCCGCCGCCGAATGGGTCAGGGCGCCGACCGAGATCAGATCGACTCCCGTTGCGGCCACGCCCGGAACACGCTCCAGCGTCATGTTGCCCGAAGCCTCGAGCGGAATCCTCCCCTCAACGCGCTTCACCGCGGCGGCCATCTCGGGAAGGGTCATGTTGTCGAGGAGAATCGAGTCCGCACCGGCGGCCAGGGCCTCTTCGAGTTCCGCGAGGTTCTTCACCTCCACCTCGACCTTCAGCGTGTGGGGAATCCGCGTCCGGACCCTCCCCACGGCCTCGGCGACCCCGCCCGCGGCCACGATGTGGTTGTCCTTGATCAGCACGCCGTCATAGAGGGCGAAGCGGTGGTTGCGCCCCCCGCCCGCCCGCACCGCGTACTTGTCGAGGAGCCGGAGTCCCGGCGCGGTCTTGCGGGTATCGACGATTCTGGCGTGCGTTCCTGCTGCGGCATCGGCAAAGCGCCGCGTCAGGGTGGCAATCCCGCACATGCGCTGCAACAGGTTCAGCGCGACCCGTTCCGCGGTGAGGATCGAGGCGAGGCTGCCCTTGATCTCCGCAAGCAGGTCGCCCTTTTCCACCCTCTCGCCGTCGCTTCGATGGGTGGAAAAGGCCAGGCCGGGGTCCTGCGTGCGGAACACCTCGCCGAAGACCTCGATCCCGGCTACGACCAGTTCCTCCTTCGCCGTCACCCGGGCCACACCCCTCTCATCACCCCGAAGCGCCGCCGCGGTCGTGACGTCCCCCATTCCGACATCCTCCGCGAGCGCCCTCCGGATCAGTTTCGTAACCACCTGCCCCGACCACCACATCTTTCCTTCTCCGTATTCTCTTTTCGACGGGCTTCTCTGTAACCGGGAATTCCGGATCCCCGAAGCGCCATTGGAGATTTTTCGGGGCACCCTGCACCCACAGCGGAGCGACCGCAAAGACGACTGCCCGAGCGCGAAGCGCGAGTGGTTCGACAAGCTCACCATGACAGATGCCAAACAATAGCCTGTCTTGAGCTTAGCTTGCCCTGAACTTGCCGAAGGGCAGGGTCAAAAAAGATCCGGCGTGCGCAGGGATCCAATTTCCCGGGAACAACGAACCACGCCAATAGAAATCGCGCTGCCGTCTTAGAGCGCCTCGACCCGCTTGAGCGCGGCCACCAGGGCGGCCTTCTTTTCCCCGATCGTCCGCACCTTCTCCTGCTCCTTCGTTACGACCGCAGGGGCCGCCTTGGCCAGGAAATCGGGATTGGCCAGTTTCCGTTCCGAAACGGCCATCTCTTTTTCCGCCTTCGCGATCTCCTTTCCGAGGCGCTCCTTCTCCCCCTCGACGTCGATCACGCCCGCGAGGAGCACATAGACGTGCACCGGCCCCGCCACGGCGGTAGCCGCCCCCTTCGGTTCGGTCCGATCTCCAGTGATCTCCAGTCTCTCCAAATTGGCCAGGTTCCGGATATAGACCCTTCCCCGTTCCAGCGAACCCATCAGTTCCGCCGTGGGAGCGGTCAGGATGACCTTCAGCTTCAGAGACGGTGCCACGTTCATCTCCCCGCGGATGTTCCGGACCCGTGTGATCACCTCCATGATCTGCGCCATCTCCCGCTCCGCCTCCGGGTTTGCGGAGGCCTCATCCGCCGCCGGGAATTCGGCGACCATCACGGACGATCCGTCCGCCACCAGGCTCTGCCAGATCTCCTCGGTCAGGAACGGCATGAAGGGGTGGAGCAGCCTGAGCGAATCGGTGAGGACCCCGAGCAGGGTCTTCTGGGCGGCCCGCCTCCCGGCCGGATTCTCGCCGCCGTAGAGGACCGGCTTGATCAGCTCCAGGTACCAGTCGCAGAACTCATGCCAGATGAACTGGTAGACCGCCGCCGCCGCGTCGTTGAAACGGTATTCGTCCAGCCCCCGGACAACGTCGGCCACGGCGCGGTTCAGCCTCGCCTTGATCCAGCGGTCCGCCACGGACGTATCCGCCGCGGTGACGGGCGCCGCCGGGTCGTAATCCTCCAGGTTCATCATCGAGAAGCGCGTCGCGTTCCAGATCTTGTTCACGAAGAACTTGTACCCCTCGATCCGCTCTTCCGACATCCGGACGTCCCGCCCCTGCGCGGTGAAAGCGGCGAGGGTGAAGCGGAAGGCGTCCGTCCCGAACCTGTCCATCATCTCCAGGGGATCGATGCTGTTGCCCTTGGACTTGCTCATCTTCTCGCCGTGCTCATCGCGGACCAGCGCATGCAGATAGACATCCCGGAAGGGAACATCCTTCATGACGTAGAGCCCCATCATCATCATCCGTGCCACCCAGAAGAAGAGGATGTCGAAACCGGTCACCAGAAGCGACGTGGGGTAGAAGGTCTTCAGAGCCGGCGTCGGGTCCGGCCAGCCGAGCGTCGAAAAAGGCCACAGGGCCGAGCTGAACCAGGTGTCGAGGACGTCTTCCTCCTGGCGCAGTTTCCCGCAGCCGCAGGGGCAGCGGTCGGGATCTTGGGCGGCGACGATTACCTTGCCGCACTCCTCGCAGGTCCAGACGGGGATCCGGTGGCCCCACCAGATCTGGCGAGAGATGCACCAGTCGCGGATGTTGTTCATCCACTCGAAGTAGGTCGCCTCCCAACTGGGCGGAACAATCCGGATCTTCCCCGTCACCACCGCGGAGATCGCCTCCTTCGCGAGCGGCGCGATCTTGACGAACCACTGCCGGGAAACGGCGGGCTCGATGTCGGTCTTGCAGCGGTAACACTGGCCGATGTTGTGAGAGTAGGGTTCGATGCCCACGAGGTACCCGCCCGCCTCGAGGTCCCGGACGACGTTCTTCCGGCACTCGTAGCGGTCCTGACCGCAGTAGACGCCGCCGTTTTTGTTGATCACGGCGCTGTCGTCCATGATCTTGATGATCTCCAGATGATGGCGCTCCGCCATGGCGAAGTCCGCAGGGTCCGAGGCCGGGGTGATCTTGACTGCCCCGGAGCCGAACTCCATCGTGACGTAGTCGTCGGCGATGATCGGGATTCGCCGGTTGACCAGCGGCAGGACCACCTCCCGGCCCACGACCGCCCTGTAGCGCTCGTCGTTGGGATTGACCGCCACCGCCGTATCCCCCAGCATCGTCTCGGGCCGGGTCGTGGCCACAACGATCTCGCCCTCACCGTCGGCGAAGGGATAGCGGATGTTCCAGAGGCTGCCCGCCTCCGAGTGGTATTCGACCTCCAGGTCGGAGATGGCGGTCCGGCAGCGCGGGCACCAGTTGACGATATAGTCCCCCTGGTAGATCAGGCCGTCATTGTAGAGGCGGACGAAGACCTCACGGACCGCCCTCGAGAGCCCCTCGTCCATGGTGAAGCGCTCCCGCTCCCAGTCGCAGGAGCAGCCGAGGCGCTTCAGTTGATGGATGATGACCCCGCCGTACTTGGCTTTCCATTCCCACACCCGTTCGATGAATTTCTCCCGGCCCAGGTCGTGCCGGCTGAGCCCCTCCTTCGCCAGTTCTTGCTCGACGACGTTCTGCGTCGCGATTCCGGCATGGTCCATTCCCGGCATCCAGAGGACGTTCATCCCCTGCATCCGCTTGTAGCGGACGACGATGTCCTGGAGAACGTTGTTCAGGGCATGCCCCATGTGGAGGATTCCCGTGACGTTCGGCGGTGGAATGACGATCGAAAACGGCTTTTTCGCGCTGACATCCGCGGCATGGAAATAGCCGCGTTCCAGCCAGTAGGGGTACCATCTCGCCTCCGCCTCGCGGGGCTCAAATGCCTTGGGCAACTGACTTTTTCCCATTCATCCTCTCCAGTCGTACGTAATATTCACATCGCCGGCCGCCTCCGCGGTCGGAACGGCGTTCAAAAAACCAGGGGGCTCCGGACCGGCGCGGGCGCCAATCTCATCGCCCCTCCGCACCGCAAGCCCCCGATCGGGACGTTCTGTCACACCCCCGCATGCGGCGGGAGATCTTCAAATCCGCGCCCGGTTCCACGGCGTTCCGTTTCGGGACAGCGCCTCAAAACCGGAGCTCCTCTCTCATCTTGCGGATGACGAGCAGCGCATCCGCTCCTCCCACCGGGGCGCGGGGGGCGAATTCCCCCGATGTCACGTCGCGCACCTCCATCAACCCGCGCGAAGTCGCCACCATGACCGCATTGAAATAGGGAAGATCGGCCCGGAGATCCGGAAACGGCGATGAGCCGCCGATGAATCGCGTGGCCAGGGCGTTATCCCCGGTAATCTTGACCAGGATATCCTCGATCATCATCGCGTAACTCGCGCGGTCCACCACATCGTCCGGCCGGAAACTCCCGTCCGGATAGAGCTCCAACCCCCGCATGCCGACCTGGAGCATCCCCTCGATGTCCGCCCGGAGCGGATGATTTGCGGTGTCGGACCCGCCGTTCCGCACGGCCGCGGCCGTCTTCGCCTTCTCCGGATCCTTGAAGGCGGTGTCGAACTTCTTCGGCGTCCGGCGGGCGTAGAGCTCTTCGATCTTCAGCTCCTCCATGAAGAGCGCCGCCACATCCGCCCTGGTCATCTGCTCGATCAGGGCGATCTTTTTGCCGGTCACCGTCCCCGGCATCGCCCGCTGGATCTTCTGGACCATCTTCCATCGGCTGTCGGCCTCCCGACTGTATTCACCGGCCAGGTCGAGCGTCCGGCTGAACATCCGGCCCGCCAGTTCCAGATCGAACGCCGCCAGATAGGCTTCTCCCATGAAGTAGTAGGGGGCGGCCGCCTTGGGATCGATCAGCATCGCCTGATCGAAGGCATCCTTGGAGTAGGCGAGCCAGGCATCGTCGGGTTTGCATTCGGTCCCGATGCGCAGACACGCCGAATGGCTGAGCGTGTTCACGCGGATGAACCCGACGAAGACAAAGATCTTATCCTGATCGCTCCGCGCATGTTTTTCCGCCTGCTTGAGGGCGTCGAGTCCGCCCGTGAAATCCCCCTGGCAGGCCTTCACCAGTCCCGTCCCGGCGAGGGCGCGGGCATAGCGGGGATCCAGCCGCAGGGCGAGTTCGAATTCGCGGGCCGCATCGGCGTATTTCTCCTGATTCAGCAACCGGAGGCCCGTAAAGGTGTGATGCTCCGGCGTGTCGAGCTGACTCAGCGGCTGCTGCGCCTTCGGTCCGCAGGAGACCATCAGGACGCCAACGGCCAAAACCACCAGGAACCGGAACAGGTTCATGGGTTTCATCCGGCTGATCATCGCCTTCTCCTTTCGTTAGGAACTCCCCGTTTCAATGCGCTATTTCCCTCCCGAACTCTCGGTGGGATTCTTATCGTCATACCCCGTTCAAGTCAAGCGAATTCCCCGCATTCCCCGGACCAAACGCCGGCGGCACGCGGCGTGCGCGTGCTGCGGCGTTTAAAGGGCTTCCTCCTGCGACCGATGCAGAAACAGGCCGATTCTCCCGGATGCCCCCTCGACATCGGCCGGGTCCAACCAGAGGATCTCCCTATCGGCCGCGAACCAGGTCATCTGCCGCCTCGCATAGCGGCGGGTGTCGCGCTGGATCAGCTCCACGGTCTCCTCCAGGCTGCGGCGTCCGGCGATGCAGTCGATCATGTGCCTGTACCCCAGGGATTGCATCGACTTGAGAGAATCGTCCCATCCCCGGTCGAGGAGCCGCCGGACCTCTTCCGCGAACCCTTCTGCGATCATCCGTTCCGTCCGCCGGTCGATCCGGTCGTTCAGCCGCTCCCGATCGAGCCGGAGGCCGATCCGGAGAGACTCGTAGGAGGAATCACGGAAACGGTGCTCCTCCTGATGGTCCACGATGGAGCGGCCGGTCAGCTCCCACACCTCCAGGGCGCGGATGATGCGCACGCCGTCATTCGGATTGATCCGCTCCGCGGCCCGGGGGTCCCGGCTCCGCAGTCTTTCGTACAGATGGGGCTTGCCCAGGCGGTCCATCTCGTGCTTCAACTCCCGCCGGAAGGTGTCGTCCGCCGCCGGTCCGTCGATCAGCCCGCCGAGGAGCGCCCGGACGTAAAGCCCCGTCCCCCCGACGACGAATACGCTCTTTCCCCGTAGCCCGAGATCTGCGATGGCTGCACCGGCGAGCGAGATATAGCGCGACGCGTCGAAGGATTCATCCGGATCGACCACGTCCAGGAGGTGATGGGGGACTCTCGCCCGCTCTGCGGCCGTCGGCTTTGCCGTGCCGATGTCCATATGGCGGTAGACCTGCATGGAATCGGCGCTGACAATCTCGCCGCCGAACCGGCCGGCCAGTTCCAGGGCCATCCCCGTCTTTCCGACACCGGTCGGTCCGACGATGCAGATCAGCCTGGGCTTCATAGTGCCGGGACCCGCCATGACAAGGCTATCTCCTCTTGAACCGCTTCTCCAGTTCCTCCCTGGAGATGACGATGGTGAGCGGTCTGCCGTGCGGGCAGGTCGCCGCGCCCGGAAGCGCGTCGAGCTCGCGGCAGAGGCTTTCGACCTCGGGACCGCTCAGCCTCCGGTTCGCCTTGACCGCCGCCCGGCAGGCGAGGGCGGTGAAGATCCTCTCCCGCCTCTCCGCCAGAGGGAGTCCGGAATTCCCTTCAAGGCATTCGCCGATCAGGTCGCCGATCAGCGTCCGCACCTCTGCGCCGGAGAGAAGGGCCGGCACGGCCTTCACGACCACCGAATCGCCTCCGAAGGGCTCGACCTCCATCCCCGCCTCCGCGAGAATCGGGATCGATTCGATCAGGAAGGAGAGGTCGCGCGGCGGGAGGCTGATCACCTCGGGCAGCAGAAGGCTCTGCCCGGGCGGCCTGCCTGGCCGCTCCGCCGCCTGCTTCTTGAGCTGCTCGAACAGGATCCTCTCGTGGGCCGCATGCTGATCGATGAGAACGATCCCTGCATCTGCTGCGAAGACGAGATAGGTCCCGGCCGCCTGCCCCAGGTAGACGAGGTCGGAGAGGCGCTCTTTTTCGCCCGGAGGTTCATTCTCCCTCACAACATCGCGGACCGGCAGGGGCGGCGCTTCCGGTGCCGCAGGTTGCTCTGCCTCCCGCCCGAAGAAGAGCTTGTCCGGCCCCGCCGCGATCCGGTACCGCTTCAGAGCCTCTTCGACGCGGACCGCATAGCCGCTCGCCGCTTCGGGCGATCCCGCTTCGCGGCCGGCAGCCGTGGTTCCGGCGCCGATCGCCCCGGACAGGGCTTCCACGATCAGGGCATAGATCCCCCGCGGATCGCGGAAACGGACCTCCATCTTCGTGGGATGGACGTTCACGTCCAGTTCGCCGGCGGGCACCTCGAGGAAGAGAATGGCCGCCGGATAACGCCGCGGTTCGATGATCCGGCGGTAGGCCGTCATGACCGCATGGTTGAGAAGATAATCCTTGACGAACCTGCCGTTGACGTAGATGTAGATGTGGGCGGCGTTGGACCGGGTAAATTCCGGACGGGAGACAAAGCCGTCGAGCGTTGCCCCCTCCCTCCTGCCCGCAGCGGGAACGAGCTGCCCGCGAAAATCCCGGCCCAGGGTAAGGGCGATCCGTTCCGATGGATCCTTTGCCGCGGGGACGCTCATCAGTGTCCGTCCGCCGGCAGAGACCCGAAGCCGAATTTCCGGCCTGGCCAGGGCCAGGCGGGTCATCCAGTCGAGGCAGTAGCCCTGTTCGGTCATCGCCCCCTTGAGGAACTTCCGGCGGACCGGAACGGGTTCGAAGATCCCGGTGACCTCGATCATGGTGCCGGCCGGACAGCCCGCGTCCGTCCGCTCCAGAACCGTCCCTCCCTCGATGACGATCCGTGCGCCTGCGGCGGAGTCGGCCCTCCGGGTCACCATCTCCACGCGGGCAATCGACGCGATGCTGGGCAGAGCTTCTCCCCGGAATCCGAAGGAACGAACCCGGTACAGGTCCTCGAACGCCGCGATCTTGCTCGTCGCGTGGCGGGCAAAGGCCAGGGGGAGCTCCTCCGGCGCGATCCCTTCCCCATTGTCGGTGACCCGGATGGCTTCACACCCGCCCTTCTCCACATCGACCGAGATTTCCGTGGCCCCCGCGTCCAGCGCGTTTTCCACCAGTTCCTTGACGATGGAGGCCGGCCTTTCGATCACCTCACCCGCGGCGATCCGGTGGGTCAACGTTTCCGACAGAACGACTATCTTACCTGGCAACTCCCTCCTCCATTTTAAACACGCTGTCAGACTTCAAAGTGTAACCTTTTCGAACTGTAATCCTGATCCCGGAAGCGCGCATTGGACCGGGGGCGCATCCCGCAATCCCCGCCCTTGGCGGGGATCAGGGGCGCAGATAAGCGGAATCTTCCTTGCCGGGAATCCCCGGCCCGGGGCCGGGGATTCAAACTTCTCGGGGTACCCTGCCCCCGCAGCGGAGCGCCCGCAAAGACGACTGTCTGAGCGCGAAGCGCGTGGTTCGACAGGCTCACCATGACAGAAAGGCGCCATAGCCTGTCCTGAGCCTAGCTTGTCCTGAGCTTGCCGAAGGGACGGACAGGGTCGAAAAAGATCCAGCGCGCAGAGGGATCACGCTTTGCAGAACTCCATATAAGAAGACCGCAGCGGCTCTGCTGTGGCCGGCCGCTGCGGTCGCGTGCGCAAGCTGCGACGGTTTCCCGTCGTTGCACGGTCCCCGAATGGCTAGTCGAGGACGATCATCACCCGGCACTTCTTCAGGAAACCGCCCGTGTCGCCCGCGGCGCGGATCTTTTCGGCATCGGCATCCGCGATCACGATATCGGATCGCCCCGCCCCTTCGGTCCGGAGCCCTTTCACGCTGACAGGGTTGTTCGTCACCCGCGGGTTGCTCTGGGCCGCCGTCAGGTCACGTGCATAGCCGCTCATTCCCTGCTGAACGGCGAACTCCCGGTCGACGTTCATCGATCCGTAGACCTCCTGCCCCTTTTCATCGATGACCCGCGGGGACATGGCCGGCCGCGCCTGGATCCCGCGCGCATCCACGACCAGACCCGTGAACACCTCGGAAGCCGCCGCAGGGGGTGGCGGCGTCGAGGGCGGGATCATCACCTGCCTCTTTTCCAGAATCTTGGGGACGATCACCGCGGAGAAACTCCCGGAAAGCGGCATGCGCACGGTAACCTCGACGGTGCCGTCGGAGAGATACTCCTGTTTGATCGTCTTCGCCCCCTTGACGATCCCCTGGACCTGGGTGTTGATGATGTCGCTCTCCACCGTGAAATCGCGGATCGTCGTCGTGGAATCGACCCGCACGCCGTTGATCACCTCGATCAGGTTCCGATAGGCGTCGATCTGGCCTGCCCGAAGGGCATTGGGCCGTGCCTGCGGCGTTCCGACGTAGCGTTGCGGAGGGGCGCCGATCCCGACGGCCTCGACATAGCCGCCCGTCCAGTTGACCACCCCCCGGCTGCCGAGCTGTTCGACGACCGGGTTCGAATCGGACGCGCCGCCCTTATCCTGGCCGGCCGCCGTCCCCGAGAGACACAGGATCATGGCCGCGGTGATCGCCACAGCCGCCCAAAACATTGATTTCATACGTTCCTCCTTGCCGTTATCTGTCATCCCCCTCGCTGCTGTCACTTCCGAATCGCAACACCGGATCATGGATTCGCAAAGGCCTTCCGCTCCGGAGCCGGGAGCCAGGGCCTGATGTTGATGCCTTTGTCCTGATCCCCCCAGATCAGTCGGATATCCGGCGGATCGGAACCCCACCAGTTGTTCCGGGCATCGACGTATATCGAGGAAAATCCCTGGACCGAAACCGCATTCCCGATGAAATTGCTGTTGTGAATGGATGGATTGGACATACCCACGCTCTTGATGCCCCCTTCCCCCAGGTTCCCCTCGAACGTGCAGTAGGAGATCTGGGGCGCTGCGTCGTTCCGGCAGTAGACGCCGCTCTGGGCGTTTTTGGCGATATGGCAGGAGGAGATCTCCGGTGTACCGTAGTAGATGTCGAAGGCCGTCGTGGCGTACCGTACGACGCAGTAACTGAAGACGCTGTTCGCCTGCGTCCGCTTCGTGAAGCGGAAGGCGCTGCTGTACGACCCCGGCGCCGGTGCGGCCCCGGAGGCGGTGAAGACGATCGGGAGTTCGGCCGTACCCCGGGCGACGACGCCGCCCTCTTCGACGACGATCGACGTGTTCCGGTCGTACTGAACGACCACGCCGGGCTCGACGTGGATGACGGCGCCCCCCGTGACCGTCACGTCGCCTGTCACCCGATAGGGGCTGCGGGAGAGGATCAGGAAACCATCGGCCTTCAGCGGACCCGAGAGTTTAGCCCCAAGGATCGGCAGCTCCACGGGCTTCCCCTCGGGATAGGGAGCGCTGAGAATCGTCCGGATATCGACCCGGCCGCGGACACGAGCGAGGACCCCCAGGCCGTCGGCAGTTCCCCACCAGTTGTCCAGTGCCGCGACCGACTCTCCCGTCATCTCGCCGGCAAGGTCGAACGCCCCGTTGTCGGTGAGGTTGTTCTCGGCCACGGCACCCTGAGCCCCCAGGACGCCGATCCCCCCGCCCCGGTTCTTCGTCACCGTGTTGCGGCAGATCGTCGGGGCGGCGGACCGCACGACGATCCCCTCCCGGTCGTTGTCCTGGATCCGGTTGCCGGAGAGGGTCGGCTTCGCCCCGTCGGAGATCAGCACCGCCGCTTCCGTATTCCTGTGAATCGTGTTGCCTGTCACGGCCGGTGCGGAGAAGGCCCCCTGGACGGAAAGGGCCGTATCGTTCTCCGTCAGCTCGCAGGCCTCCACCCGGGGGGAGGATGCCTCACAAGAGATCGCGGTTTTCGCCTTCCGGATACGGACGAATTTGAGAAGATTCTCCTTCTCCTTGACATTGACAAAACGGACCCCCGCCCACCGATCCACCCCCTCGGCCGATGCGAAGAGGATCAGATGCTCCCCGTCCCCCTGGGCACGGAGCTGCCCCTCGACGACCAAGGCTCCGCCGCGGGAGAGGATCTCGGTTCCCGGTTCGATGGTCAGGATCGCCTTGTCCCGGATGGTGACGTCGCTTTCGATCACATAGGGGCTCGCCCCTGCGTACCAGGTCGCATCGGCCTCGACGTTCCCGCCGACCGGCGTCGGTCCGGGGGCCACCGCCATGCCGGGCACGGTCTCCGATTTTTCGCTTTCATTCCCGGCCCCGTCCACCGCCGAGACCCGGTAATAATAGCGCACCCCGTTTTCGGTCAGCGAATCCCGGTACTGATTGAATTCGGTCTTTGTAACCTCCTGATATCCGGTGAGCGGCGTCGGGCTGCGGTAGACGCGGTAGCCCGCCAGATCGGGCGCCGGGGATTTCTCCCAGTCCAGCAGGACGAGTCTGTCGCGGCCGACGGTTCGGAGCGCTCGCGGTCTTTCCGGAGGCGTGGTGTCCAGGGTGACCGTCCCCAGGGCATCGACCCACTCGGCCGCGTTCCCCGCATCGTCCGTCAGACGTCCGGTCATGAGCGCGCCCACGACGTTGTCCCCCGGCACCACCCGGTAGACCCCGAGGTAAGCCCCGGGCTGGCCCTCCTGCTCCTGCATCGGGAGATGCTTCTTGAACTCGCCGATCGCAAACTCGGCGCGCATTTTGGGCGTCCCCTGCATGACCACGCGGATCTCATCCCCGGCCTTTTTGGGCAGATTTTTCGTATCCTGGACCAGGAGGCTGATCGCGGGCGGGCGAAACGCGGCGGCCAGCGGCGGCGTCGGGATGGTTTTGACCATATCCCGGAAGAGGTCGTCGCAGGCGCGCAGGAGTTGGATATCCCGCACGTTCACCGCGGTCGCGATCACGACCGCGATGATGCCGATCGGTGTGGTCGCGAAGCCCCCCTCGTGGATCCGGACGACATCCTGCCCGCTCCAGAGGAAACGGCCCGTCTTGGTCTCGTACATCTTCAGATCCGCCCCCACGGAAACCTGGGAGTAGACGATGGCGAAGAGCTTGTCAAAATTGGAGATCTCTCCGAAGACGACGGCATCGACCCCAAGGATCTCCCCGAGTTTGCGGGGATCGGTTTTCTGAATCTGTTCGGGATCGGTCAGGCCGGCCTTTTTCAGGAGGTCGTCGATCCGGTACAGCTCCATGTCCTTGAACGGCAGCGAACTGAAGTGGTTGTAGAAACCGCGCCGCACCGCCTCAAACGCCTGTTTGTCCGCGGTGCGGTCGAAGAAGGGGAGAACTGCCACCGTCAGCGGCCGATGCTCCTCCATATAGGGATCGACCTTGTAGGTCCCCTCGAAGGGCGAGAGAATCTGGGGTGCGATGACTGTCTGCTCCGTGGCGACCACGCAGCCGCCGACCCAAATCGTCAGCAGAAGAGCGAGCGCCGTAGCCGTCTCTTTCCTCCATAACGATTTCATGATCTGTCTCCGAAGATTCGTGATCTCCGCAGGGGAGAACGTTTCCGATCCCTTCCCGCGACTGTTCTCAATTCCCGCCCGGGCGCGCAGGACCCGCTCCGGCCGGCCTTCGCCGTGAGAGGCGGCCTTTGCCTTTATGGCTGCTGGCCCCCAGTCGGCGGCATGGATATGGCCCCGCTGGGCGTTTCCGCCAGGAACTCGCCCTGATTCTTCGGTGTCCGCAGGATGAACTTGTAGGGGATCGCGATCGGCTCCCGTCCGGTGGCCATGGTCCGGTAGGTCAGCACCCACACGGCCCCCGTCACCTTGTCGACCAGATAGGCCTTGTCATCGCTTCCCGCCACGACCTCGAATTTCCCGACTTCCACAATTTTACCCGAATCCGCTGCCTTCCCGGCATCCGCGGCCAAAGCCGACGCTCCGGTCCCCCACACCAAAGCCAGCAGGATCAACCCGACGATCCGCCGGCAAGACGTCTCTTTCATGTTGCCGCGTCTCTTCATCTCATTCCCCCGATCCAATGGTCATGCCCGCGTTGGCCGGCGCGAGCGGCCGGCGAACGGCTCTCTATGCTAAGGAGATGTTATCGTTACCTCCGGACAGGGATCGCTTTCCAGACCGTTCCCGTCCGCCGCCGTGATCACATAGGTCTTGCTCTTCCCCCTGGGCGGCGCATCTTCGCTGAAACGCGCTTCCCGGACCGGCGTGATCTTCTCGACTCCGAAGAGTTTCTTCTCGTAAACCATGTACTGCACGATGTCCGGCTCCGCCGCCGCTTTCCAGGTGAGGACGGCTTTCCCTGACTCGACACCGCCCGTTGCCCTTTCGGGCCTGGCGGGTCTTCCCTTGGTCCGGACCGACGCGATCTCGGAATCCTCGCTGAGAAGCCCGTCCCTGTCCTCAGCCTGAATCCGGTACCGGTAGAGGGCGTTGTCCTTCAAGCCCTGGTCGAGATGACTGTTCTCCCGGGGGGTGGCGATGCGCTCGAAATCGCCGCCCTCCGCCGCCCGAAAGAGGTGGTACTGCACGATGTCCTTTTCCGGATTCGGCGACCAGCTGAGCGGAACCGATTTGGGTTTCGCCCCCTCCCCCCGGAGGCCCGAGACCCTCTGCGGCCTCGGTTTGGTTCGGGCGGCGACCTCAGGCGCAGGCTCGCTTTCGACCTGCACCCGGTTGAAGGTGGTCAGCCTGTAACGGTAGGTCACGCCGTCTTCCAGTTTGTCGTACAACCCACGGGAATTATCCGTGTAGCGGTCCGTCTGGCGGCCCGGAATCGTCTTCAGGAGGGTCATCTCCGTCTCTTTTTCCGTGGCCGTATAGAGCTTGTATCCCTCCACCTCTTCCGCGGTCGCTGCCTTCCAGGCCAGATCGACCTGTTTCACCCGCCCGCCGGCCGCCCGGAACTCCTCCGGCATGGGCGGCTTTCCGCGGGTGACTGCATAGACCGGCCGCGAGGGCGAGGTTTCCGTCTCCCCCTCTTCGACGGCGGTGATCCGGTACTTGTACCGGGTCAGGTCGGCAAGCCCCTCACGGTCGGCAAACTCGACCTTCCGGTTGAGGTCGGACGGCGCGTCCACCCGCTTGATCCGGACCAGAGTTTCACCATCGGCCGGACCCCGGTAGACGTTGTACCCGCGGATGAAGGGCGACCCCACGGGCTTCCAGGAGAGGCGCACCTCGCGGATCAGCTCTCCCACGGCATCGACCGCCCCTACGGCCGGCGTCGTCGTCCCCTTGACGGAGCGCGAGAACTCGCTCTCCAGCTCCATTTCGTTGAAGGCCGTGACACGGTAGTGGTGTTCTTCTCCGTCTCCCAGACCCTTGTCCAGGTAGGTGACCTTCGTCGTCCGGTCGAAGGGGTTCAGGGACTCCCCATTGGCGGGCTGGAGGCTGGCGATCTCCCGGAAGGGGCCCTGTTCCGACTTTGCGCGGTATAGCCTGTATCCCTTGAGTTTGAGGGGATCCCCGCCGCCCGGTCCCGGAGACCAGATGAGGGAGATCCCCTTCACATGTCCTTCCGCCTTGAGGATGACGGGAGGATTGGGCGTCACCGCCGTCCTGGCGCTGATGACCGGCGAAAAATCACTCTGCATCCCACGGTCGTTGTAGGCCCGGACCTTGTAATAATAGGGGGTGTCTTTGGCAACGGTTTCATCCACGTACTCGGTCCTGGAGACCTGGGAAAGCATCGAAAAGGGCCCCCCTTCGGCGGCGGCACGGAAAATCTCATAACCCGCCACCGCCCCGCCCGGGGGCGCCTCCCAGAGCAGGTGGATGCTCCGGTTCCCCGATCTCTTGGCGAGCCCTACGGGCCCGCCGAACGCCCCGCCTTCTGCGCTTTTTTCCTTTGCAAGCTGTTCCGCAACGGCTGTCCGGATCTGCTGGCTCAGCTTCCTCATCTCGCCGCCCAGCGCAGCCTCGCCGACCGCGACGGCGCGGGTATTGAACATCAGCTTCTTCTGCCCGACCTGGATCGCCTTGCACAGGACCGTGATCATCGATCCCCTCTTCTCCACGCTGCCGAAGACGACCACGCTGAGACCGAGCCGGGTGCCGATGTTGACCACGTTGTCCATCTGGTCGTTCTGCTGCAGATCGTTCATGCTGAGAAAAGATTCCAGCTCCTTCCGGTCGAGCATCGAAAGGCGGGCATCCTCGGCCAGAAGACCGATCAGCATATTGGTCACGGTCGCCCCCAGGCCCGAGGCTTCCATATTGACGGTCGCGAAATTGAATACCGAGATCCGGACTTGCGATGCCGCCGTCCAGCCGGCGGGCGGACAGGTCAGCAGCAGGAAAAAGACGGCCGTGAGAAATCTCTTTGCCATGGGCTCGCTCCGATGGATCCCCGTCTCTCGGGGATCGAAACAGTTCCGCGCTTCCGTGCTTACATGTTCCTGATCAGCTGTTCGATCGATTCGAGACACTGCTGGGAAATCGGCGTCGAGATCCCCTTCAATTTCTCGTCATAGATCGCGTCGATGTATTTCTCCACGGCCTGTTCGAGACTCCGGCGTTTTTGAAGCTGCTGGGCCTCGCTGAAGTAGGCCACCTCCAGGCTCTGATAGTTCTTCAGCACGCTCTGGCCCATCTCCGATACCTTGCCGTTGGTCAGATCGTCGAGAACCTCGTCTTCCGTGGGGAGCTCCAGCGGATCGTGCATGATATTGGCCACCGGCACGCCGTCCTGGTAGTTGTCCTCCTTGATGAGCTTTCCGGAAACGGTGTTCGTGAAGATATTCTCCCCGGTGGAGGTATCCACCAGCTTGTAGGAGACCTCCAGCATGGCGTTGATCTTGGCCGACCCCTGCTTGTACGAGATGAACTGGTAGTTCCGTTTCTTCACCGTCCGGGGCGGGGCCGACTTCAGGTCGTCGGCGGTCGGCTTCGGGTTCATGATCAGCCAGTCGGAAAAATCGGGATTGCGCACGTCCTCCTCGTCGACCAGGACCTTCACCTGGCTGACACTCGGGGTATTGGTGGTTCTGGCACTGTAGTGGAGCACATCGCCCATGATGAAGGTGTCGATGCCGCGCATCTTTCCCACGCTCTGCGCAGCCTTGATGTCCACGATCCCCGTCTGCCCGAGTTGCATCTCCCGGAGGATGGACTGAAGGTTCTCCCTCTCGATGATCCGGAGGTCGCCGCTGGCGTTCTTGTGAAGGTAGGCGATGAGCTTGTTTGCGGCGATCTTTCCCGCGTCCTTGTTGTTGCCGGGGCTTGAGAAATCGAAGACGGCGATCGACTTCTTGATCCGCTTGTTGATCAGATCCCGCGTCTCCAGCAGCTTCTGGAACAGGTCCGGATGGTTCGGCGAAAGCGCCTCCAGTTTCTGGTACCAGACGAGCGCATTCCCCCACTGCTCCCTTTCGGCATATTTCTGCGCCCGGTCCATCAGT
>JAJFTY010000094.1 GCA_021372695.1 Deltaproteobacteria bacterium | reverse complement strand
CGAAAGGAGGAGCCACCGTGCTGGAACCGACTTTGACAATCGGAGATCAGGTCTACAGAACCCTTCGTCGTGAAATCATAGAGATGCAGATTAGACCCGGGGAAAAGCTCTCCGAGGTCCAGTTGGCCGAGAGGTTCAATGTAAGCCGAGCCCCGGTCCGGGATGCTCTCCGCAGACTCCAACAGGAATCGCTGGTTCTGGTCAAGCCGCAGGTCGGGACGATCGTCTCGCAGATCTTCCCTGATCAGGCCGCCGAGATCTGCGAGGTGCGGCTTCTGCTCGAACCTCACGCCGCCTTTGTTGCGACCGGCCTGATTTCCGAAGAATCCCTGAACCTTCTGAAGTCGGACTTCGACCGGATGCTGACCCTTCCCGAGGGCAGCGAGCAGAGGAAGGCGCTGATCTTCACGACCGATAACGCGCTTCACAAGACGATTTGGCTGGCCTGCAACAACCGGGAGATCGACGCCATTCTGGACCGCTACCTGGACCGGATGCGCCGGATCCAGCTGGCGACGGTGGAACTGGCAAACCGCCTGAACCCGTCGGAACAAGAGATGCGGCGCATCTTCGACGCGCTCCTGGCCCGCGACGGCGAACGCGCCCGCAACGCCATGCACCGCCACATCTCCAACATCAAGCGGGCCATCGACGAGGTGATGCGGAACCGCCCGACCGGCGAGGCCTCCCCGGCGGAGGCGACCACGTGATGGACAGGAACGGACAGAACGGGGCATTCTATCTCAACTATGGGCAGCTCACGGCCCACGGCCAGACCGCCGTCCGCCGGGACGCCCTGTCAATCATCCGGGAAGGGATCCACGGCGCCGCGCCGGACCTGGGGACCCGGGCGGTCGTCCGCAGGGAGGGCGACCGCCTCAGGGTCGGGGAGCTCACCTTCGCCCTGAACGCCTTCGACCACATCTACGTCATCGGGGCGGGCAAGGGCTCCTTTCCCATCGCAGCCGCCCTAGAGGCCATTCTCGGGGAGCGGCTGACCGGCGGGGTAGTGGTGGTCAAGGAAGGGGAGAAGAGGCGCCTCAGCCGCATCGAAATCCTTGAAGCTGGACACCCCATCCCCAACGAAGCCAGCGTGACCGGTGCCCAGAGGGTGCTCGACGTGGCCCGCCGGGCCGGGGAGCGAGACCTGGTGTTTGCCGCCGTGACCGGTGGCGCCTCGGCCCTGATCACCCTGCCACCCGCGGGGGTCACCCTGGCCGACATCCAGGAGGTGAACAGCCTGCTGCTGAAATGCGGTGGCACCATCCGGGACATCAACACCGTCCGCAAGCATCTTTGCCTTCTGAAGGGCGGGCGGCTCGTTGCCCACATCCAGCCGGCGCAGGCGGTCACCCTGACCCTGGACACCTCGCCGGAGGGGCTTCCCTGGCCGGACCTCTGCCTGGCCGATCCCTCCACCTTCCAAGATGCCATCAACGTCCTGAACCTCTTCGACATCTGGAACGCAGTTTCCCCCGCCATCCGGGCCTATCTTGAGGAGGGGCTCCACCGCCCCGAATGGGAAACCGTCAAGAGCCTCGACGGGTTCAAGGCGGTCCTGCTCAGCGTCGGCAGCCCCGTTTCGGCCTGCGAGGCGGCGGCCGAGGCCGCTCGGGAGCTGGGGTATCGGCCGGTGATCCTCGCCTCCAACCTGGAGGGCGAGTCGATTGACGCGGGGATATGCCTGGCCGGGATCGCCAAGGAGGTCGCCCGGTACGAGAGGCCCTTCGAGCGTCCCTGCGCCCTGATCACCGCGGGGGAGACCACGGTGACCATCCACGGACCCCACGGCAAGGGGGGGCCCAACCAGGAAGTGGCCCTCGCCTTCGCCTCCAAGCTGGGAAAGAGGATGAACATCTGTTGCGTATCGATAGACACCGACGGGACCGACGGCCCGACCGAGGTGGCCGGCGGGATCTCGGACGGTCAGACCATGGAGCGGGCCCAGGCCCTCGGGCTGAACGTCGCCGAGCACCTGCGGCGCCACGACAGCTCCAGCGCCCTGAACCGGCTGGGCGACGCGATCGTCACCGGGCATACGGGCACGAACGTGATGAACTTGAGGGTCATCGTCATCGGCCCCGAAGGATAGGAGGAGAGACACATGCAAGAGACCATTCGGACGATAGAGGCCTATGAGATCCTGACCGGGCCCGGCCGGCCGACCGTCGAGGTGGAACTGACGACGGGCAGCGGCATCCGGGTGACCGCGTCGGTCCCGAGCGGCACCTCCACCGGGGCGTACGAGGCCAAGTCGCTCTTCGACGGCGGGACGCGCTTTCGGGGATTCGGGGTGAAAAAGGCGGTCGAAAACGTCAACCGGATCATCGCCCCCGCCCTCTTGGGCGAGGAGGTGTCCGGTCAGGCGCGCATCGACCGGCGGCTCATCGAACTGGACGGCACCCCGGCCAAGGAGAAGCTCGGGGGAAACGCCATCCTGCCCGTTTCCCTGGCCGTCGCCAAAGCGGCCGCGGCCGAGGCGGGGCTTCCCCTGTACCGCCACCTCGGAGGACTGGGCGCGACGCGCCTTCCAGCGCCCATCGCGACGGTGATCGCCGGAGGGGCCCATTCCCCGGCGCCGCTCGATTTCGAAGACTACCTGATCAATCTCGACGGCTTCGCCGATTTTGCCTCAGCCGTGGAGGCGCTCGCCGCGATCCATCACACCCTTGGGGGGCTCCTGAAAAGGCGGTTCGGCGACGTCGCCGATTCGGGCGGCGCCTACGCCCCCCCCCTGAGCGGGAATGAGGAGGCCATCGAGACGATCCTGGAGGCCGTCCAGAAAGCGGGGTTCGCCGGCCAAGTCTCGCTGGGGCTCGACATCGTGGGGACCGACCTGTACGTGCCGGAGCGGAGGACCTACCGGATTTCCGGCCGGGAGATGGCGGCCGAGGAATACACCGCCTACCTGGTGGAGCTGACGCGGCGCTACCCTCTGGCGTTGATCGAGGACGCCTTCCACGAGGACGATTTCGCAAGCCAGGCGAGGCTGACAGCACTGCTGCCCGGCAAGATCATCGTCGGCGACGACCTGTTTGCCACGAACGCGGCCCGGCTTGCGCGGGGGATCGCGGAGAAATCCGGAAACACGCTCCTTCTGAAGGTGAACCAGGCCGGGACCCTGACCGAGGCCTTCGGGGCAGGAGTGCTGGCCAGAAAAAACGGCTTCGGGGTGATCGTCTCCCTGCGGTCCAATGACACGAACGAGGACTTCATCGCCGATCTGGCCGTCGCCCTCGGCGCCGAAAAGATCAAGCTGGGCGGGCCGGTGCGGGGCGAAAGATGCGCCAAATACAACAGGCTGCTCCGGATCGAGCAGCAACTGGGGGCGGAGGCCCTCTTCGCATGAGAATCAAGAATCAAAAAGATTTCGTGTCCGGGTTGATGTTTTTGGGGATCGGCCTCACCTTCGCCTTTGGCGCCGTACTCTATGACTTGGGAAGCGCCTCCCGCATGGGGCCGGGCTATTTTCCCCTGCTGCTGGGGATCCTCCTGACCCTGCTGGGCGTCGCCATCACCTTCCAGTCGGTGGTTTTGAAAACGGGCGACGGGGAGAGGATCGGCGCCTGGGCCTGGCGGCCCCTGGTCTGCATCCTGGGCGCCAATTTCGTCTTCGGGATCCTGCTGACCGGATCGCCTGCGCTCAAGCTGCCGGCCATGGGCGTGATCCTGGGGATTTACGTCCTGACGATCATCGCGAGCCTTGCGAGCCGCCAGTTCAAGATCCGTGAGGTGCTGATCCTGGCGACCGTCCTGGCCGTGGGGAGCTTTCTGATCTTCGTTGTCCTGCTGAAATTGCAGATCCCGGCCTGGCCTTTCTTCATCACCGGGTAAGGAGAGAAAAATGGACTTGCTTTCCAACCTGTCCCTGGGGTTCAGCGTGGCTTTGACGCCCGCCAATCTTCTGTATGCCTTCGCCGGCTGCTTTCTGGGCACCCTGATCGGCGTCCTGCCGGGCCTGGGCCCCGTGGCCACCATCGCCATGCTGATGCCCGCCACCTATGTCCTGCCGCCCGTCTCGGCCCTGATCATGCTGGCCGGCATCTACTACGGCGCCCAGTATGGCGGCTCCACGACGGCGATCCTGGTCAACCTGCCCGGCGAAGCCTCCTCGGTGGTGACCTGTATGGACGGCTACCAGATGGCCCGCAAGGGGCTGGCCGGGCCGGCGCTCTCCACGGCAGCGCTGGGGTCGTTCTTCGCCGGCACGGTGGGGGTCCTGATCCTGGCCGCCTTCGCGACGCCGCTGACGAAGGTCGCCTTCCAGTTCGGCCCCGCCGAATACTTCTCCCTGATGGTGCTGGGGCTGATCGCCGCGGTCGTCCTGGCCTCCGGGTCGCTGCTCAAGGCGATCGCCATGACGGTCCTCGGCCTGCTTTTGGGCCTGGTGGGTACGGACATCAACTCGGGTATCCCGAGATACGCCTTGGGCATCCCGGAACTCACCGACGGCATCGGGTTCGTCACGATCGCCATGGGCATCTTCGGCTACGGCGAAATCATCATCAATCTGGGGCTGGCCGACATGAACCGCGAGGTGTTCACCGGCAAGATGCAGGGGCTGTGGCCCACCCGGCAGCAGTTCAAGGCCGCAGGGCCCGCAGTCCTGCGCGGGACCGCTCTGGGATCCGCGCTGGGCATCCTGCCCGGCGGCGGGGCGAGCCTGGCCGCTTTTTCCGCCTATGCCCTGGAGAAAAAGATGACGATGGGGCCGGGCGAGGTCCCCTTCGGGCAGGGCAATATCCGCGGCGTGGCCAGCCCCGAGGCCGCCAACAACGCCGCGTCCCAGACCTCCTTCGTTCCGCTTTTGACGCTGGGCATTCCCCCCAACGCGGTGATGGCGCTGATGCTCGGGGCCATGATCATCCACAACATCCAGCCGGGCCCGCTCGTGATGACGCGCAACCCGCAGCTCTTCTGGGGCCTGGTCGTCTCCATGTGGATCGGAAACCTCATGCTGGTGATCCTGAACCTCCCCCTGATCCGGATCT
The DNA here is from genome assembly GCA_021372695.1 of Deltaproteobacteria bacterium. The sequence goes on along the minus strand of JAJFTY010000094.1, from coordinate 29,836 downwards.
GGATCAAACTCCTGACGGTCCCCTACCGGTACCTGTTCCCGGCCATCGTCCTGTTCTGCGCCATCGGGGTGTTCACGATCAACAACAACACCTTCGATATCTGGATGCTGGGGATATTCGGTTTCATCGGTTACGTGTTCGGCAAGCTCGGTTGCGAGTCCGCCCCCCTGCTTCTGGGATTCATCCTGGGACCGATGATGGAGGAGTACCTGCGCCGCGCCCTGCTGCTCTCCCTGGGGGACTGGAGCACCTTCGTGACGCGGCCCATCTCGGCGGGCCTCCTGGGGGCGACCGTCCTGCTGCTCGTCATCATGCTGCTGCCGGCCGTCAAGAAGAAGCGCGAGGAGGCGTTCACAGAGGATTAAGTTTTGTAAGGAAATGGTTACAAAACCCGTTTGGAGAAGGGCATTGTCCCTTCATTTCAGAAACACGTTGAGGCATGAAAGGAGAAAAAATGTTCCAGTTCAGTAAATCCGTGTGCATGACCCTGGTGGTCGCGCTTTGCGCGATCGTCCCGTTGAGTCCGGTCCAGGCCGCAGGACCGGCCTTTCCCGGCAAGGAAATTCACCTGATCGTCCCCTGGAGCCCGGGCGGGGCCGTGGATATGACGGCCCGGATGATCCAGAAGATCGCCGCCGGGGACGGCGTCAAGATCATCGTGGAGAACGTCCCTGGCGCGACCGGCAGCATCGGCCTGGCCAAGGTGGCCTCGGCCCCGGCGGACGGCTACACCGTGGGGCTCGCGACGACGTCGCTCCTGGCCCTGATCGCCCAGGACATGACCAAGGTCCGCAACGAACAGTTCAGCTACCTGAACCAGGTTTCCATCGAACAGCTGCTCATGCTCGTTCCCAAGGGGGGGCCGGCGCAGACGATGGATGAGGTCATCGCCTACATGAAGAAGAACCCCGGGAAGTTCTCGATCGGCACCCCGGGCAACAACAACCTGAACCATATCTTTGCCGCCATGGTCGCCAAGGCGGCCGGCGTCGACTTCGTCAACGTCCCCTATCCCGGCGCCTCCAAGGCGATCAACGACCTCTCCGGCAAGCAGATCGACGGCGCGGTCCTCAAGACCTCCGAGAGCCGCGGCCAGATCGAAGCCGGAATGGTCCTGGCGGTCGGCGTCTTCAGCACGACCCGCAACCCCGCGCTGCCCGACGTGCCGACCTTCAAGGAGAAGGGGTATGATGTCTTCCCTTATGGCCAACTGGAGCAGATCTGCTACCTGGTGGGGCCGGCGGAGCTTCCGGCCGACGTCTCGGCGAAGCTCATCTCGATCTTCAAGAAGGCGCTTGCCCATCCCGATTACGCCAAGTTCGCCAAGGATAACGGCTTCAACAACTCGGACGTGAACGGCGAGGCCCTGCGCAAGAAGATCAACGGCATGCAGAAGGGGTTCAACGAGGCGGCCCCCAAGCTCTTCAAAAAGAAGTAGGATCAGCGGGGCATATGGGTACCCCCCCTTACCCTCACGGCGGAATCCACCTCGGTTTCCGCCGTGAGGGAGCCCTTTTTCACCCTGATAGGGGAGGTTGTATCCCTTCTTGTCGGCGTCGGTCTCCGCCGGGTAGTGGCGCTTGAGCCGCGCCGACAGCGACATCGATCTGGCCGTCTTCGAACCCCACTCCTTTGCCCGTACCGATTTCGACGAGACAGATCCCTACATCAGAGAGATCGTCGAAACGGGCGAGCGCATCCTTTGATTACCGAACCTTAATACCAATATATAGATGGCCCGGCTCTCGATCTCGAATCGCCGGTTGCGTCGACCCGCGAAATCGCGTTGTACCGCGCCTCAGGCAGGTGAGGTGATCGCCGTCGGTTCTTTTGTGCGCATGCCCTGGCCGGGCCTCAGTGGAAGTCGCGGCTCGGGGCACAGGCTTCGCCCAGGTGGATCTTCGGCGTAAAGAGGGTCCGGGCCACCAGATGGACCACCTCCCCCTCCACCTGCATCGTGCCCGTGACCCCCAGCAGGGAGGCGGTCCGCATCAGGACCCGGTGCCGGGCATGGACGTGCTGCCACACCACGACGTTGACGAGGCCCGTCTCGTCTTCCAGGGTGAGGAAGGTGACCCCTTTGGCCGTACCGGGCTGCTGGCGGCAGATGACGAGGCCCGCGTAGCGCATGGGACGGCCGTGGCGTGCGGCGGTCACCTCCTTTGCCGTGGGAAGCCCCAGAGCCCGCAGCTCCTTGCGGACCGCGGCCAGAGGATGGGAGCGGACGCTGTGACCCTGGGTCCTGTAATCCCACAGCACCGTCTGGAAGGCGGTGAGCTTCCTGAAAGCCGCGGCCCCCTCCCGGACGCACACGGGGAGGGGGACAGGCCTTTCCTCCGCGGTTCCCAGGGCCTGCCAGAGGGCGTCACGCCGGGGCGGCGAGAGCTCCTCCAGGGCCCCGGCCTCGGCGAGGGTCGAGAGGGTTCCCTGGTCCAGGCCCGTGCGGACCGCCAGATCCTCGACGGACGCGAAGGGCTCCTCCCGCCGGGCCGTCTCGATCCTTTCGAAATCCCCTTGTCCCAGCCCCTTGAGGTAGCGGAGCCCGATCCGCACGGCAAAGCCCCGGCAATCGTCCAGAGGCTCCAGGGTGCAATCCCAGTCGCTCTTCAGGGCCGAAGCCGGCCGCACTGCGACCCCGTGGCGTTTGGCGTCCTCGATGATGGTTGCCAGGGAGTAGAAGCCCATGGGTTGGGCGTTCAGGAGCGCGCAGGTGAACTCCGCCGGGTAGTGGCGTTTGAGCCACGCCGAGGCGTAGCTGATCAGGGCGAAGCTCGCCGCATGGGACTCGGGGAAACCGTATTCGCCGAACCCCCGGATCTGCTCGAACACGCGCTCGGCGAACTCCGTGGCGATCCCCTTGGCGCTCATCCGCCGGATCAGCCGCTCCCGGTGCTGCTCGATTCGCCCTTTCCTGCGCCAGGCCGCCATGTCCCTTCGCAACTGGTCCGCCTCGCCGGGGGTGTAGTCGGCGGCTGTGATCGCCAGCCGCATCACCTGCTCCTGGAACAAGGGCACCCCGAGGGTCTTCTCCAGGACCGGCCGGAGCAGTTCGTGGGGGTAAATGACCGGCTCTTCGCCGTTCCGGCGCCGCAGGTAGGGATGGACCATGCCGCCCGTGATGGGGCCGGGCCGGATGATGCTGATCTCGACTACGAGGTCGTAGAAGGCGCGGGGCCGAAGCCGGGGGAGCATCGACATCTGGGCCCGGCTTTCGATCTGGAAGACGCCCACCGTGTCGGCCCTGGAGATCATCTCGTAGGTGGCCGCATCCTCGGCGGGGATCGTCGCCATGGAGAGGTCCAGGCCGCGGTGCCCCCTCAGCAGCTTGAAGCAGAGGTCCAGCTGGGTGAGCGCCCCGAGCCCCAGAAGATCCACCTTGAAGAGGCCGAGGGCTTCGATGTCCTCCTTGTCCCACTGGATCACGGTGCGCCGCTCCATGGTCGCGTTTTCGATCGGGACCAGGTCGTGCACCGGCTCGTGTCCGAGGAGGAACCCGCCGGGATGGATGGAGAGGTGCCGGGGAAAATCCTGGATCTCGTTGGAAAGTGTCAGGAGATGCCGATGGGCCGGGGCTGCCGGGTCGAGGCCCGCCATCCGGAGCTCCTCCGCCGTGATCTCGCCGTAGTAGGGGACGAGCCTGGCCAGGCGGTCCAGGGAGGTCTCGGGGAGGCTGAGGGCCTTGCCCACGTCACGGACCGCACTCCTCGGCCGGTAGCGGATGATGTTCGCGACCATGGCGGCGTGGGTGCGCCCGTACTTGGCGTAGACGTGCTGGATCACCTCTTCGCGGCGTTCGTGCATGATGTCGAGGTCGATGTCCGGCGGCTCGGCCCGCTCCCGCGAGATGAAGCGTTCGAAGAGGAGCCCCATCCGCACGGGGTCGACGGCCGTGATCCCCAGGCAGTAGCAGACGGCGGAGTTGGCGGCCGAGCCCCGGCCCTGGCAGAGGATCCCCCGTTCCCGGCAGAGGCGGACGATCTCCCACATGGTGAGAAAGTAGCCGCAGTAGTCGAGCTCGTCGATCAGGGCCAACTCCCGTTCGAGCTGGGCCGCGACGTCGGGCGGCACCTGCCCGCCGTAGCGCCCGGCGGCCCCCGTAAAGGTGATCTGCCGGAGCCACTCCGATGAGGTGCAGCCTTGGGGGAGCTCCTCCGAGGGGTAGCGGTACCGGAGGTCGCCGAGCGAGAAGGTGCAACGTGCCGCGACCTCCCGGGTGCGGGCCACGGCCCCGGAAAGGCCCTGATAGCGAGCCTGGAAATCGGCGGGCGAAAGGAGGCCGTAGGCGTCGTTTGGCTTGATCCGCCGGCCGGCCTGGGCCAGGGGGATACCGTGGCGGATGCAGGTGAGGACGTCCTGGAGAGGACGCCGGGAACCTCTGTGGTAGAGGAGCTCCGGCGCCGCGACCAGGGGCAGGCCGTACCGGCCGGCGCGGAGGACCGTGCGGGCCTCCTCTGCCCGCTCCTCGGCCCGGTGGTGGCGGTCGATGGCGGCGTAGAGCCTATCCCCGAAGGCCTCCTTCAGGCACCGGGCCACGGACCCGGGGTCGGCCTCCCCGGCGATCAGGCTCCCTTCGCCCCCCCACAGGGCGAGCAAGCCCTCCGCATGATCGCACACCTCCTGCCACGCCACGCGGCTCTCACCCTTGGGGGAGCGCAGCCGGCCCCGGGTCAGGAGGCGGCAGAGGTTCGCGTAGCCCGGCCGATCCATGGCAAGGAGGATCAGAAAAGTGTCGGGCGGGTGGCCCGCGGCCGGGGATTTCGGGTCCCCAACCTCCGGCTTCTGGCCATCGGTCTCGGATGTCCGGACGTCCCCCACCGTCACCTGGGCTCCGATGATGAGGTGGATCCCCGCCTCCAGGGCCTTCACGTGGGCCCGCACCGCGCCGTACACGCCGTCCCGGTCCGTGAGGGCGAGGGCGGGAAGGCCGAGGGCTTTGGCCTCCTCTACGAGCTCCTCCGGGCTGCTCGCCCCCTCCAAAAAGGAGTGGTAACTCTTGACCCACAGGGGAACATACGCATCCATCGCCAAGCCTCTATTCCACTTTTCCGTGCAGGAACCATCCGCGCCGGCGGCCGTCGTAATAGACCCAGAGCCTGTCGCCTTCGGGCGTCTCCAGGAAGTAGTAACACCGCCGGATGGCTTGGTCAGCGGAGCTTCGCCACCACGCGCCGGACAGGAGGTAAGGTCCCCACGAACGCGCCCCCTGCCGGCCGGACAGATCGGGGCGGGGACCTCCCTCGGGCTCGCTGCAAACCTCCCCGGACTTCGTCGGGGCAGGCGCGCTCGACGTACTCCAGGGAGACGTCCCGACCCCACCGGGATGGGGACACCTTGCCGCAAGGTGTCCCCATCCCGGTGGGACAAGCTTCTCTACAGCCTGCCGTTCCAGGGGAACGGGCCGGCTGTAAAAGCGCCGGACCAGGGCTGGTTTCCCCTGCGGCACCGGGCAGGGCCTTTCGAGGTTACTCAGGGGCTCCCAGGTGAAGCGCGCCTCGGGCAGGTGACCCTCCGCAAGCCTTGCCCGCACCACCGCCTCCTCCCCCAGCTCCGTCCGGATGCGGGCCAGGGACCGGTCGGCCGCGGCAAGGTCGCGCCGCTGCGCCATGAGGAAGAGCTGGAGCTGCTCCGGCGTGGCCGGCACGCCATGGGCCGTGAGATTGATTTCCGCGGCTGCCGCCGGAAGGGGGACTCCCTCCAGCCTGAGCCGCAGGAGCTCCAGGACCAGGGGCGCCTCCAGGGTGGCGTCGGCGGGCCGGATCCGGTCCGTGCGCTCCCCCCGCCGCTCCAGGAAGAAGCGGACCTCCAGCTCCCGGAGTGCCTCCCCCTGATCTGCAAGCCTCGCCAGGAGGGGATGGAGACGCTCCCGGACCATGAAGAGGAGGCGCAGGCTGTTTCCCTCCGGAACCTCCGGGAGGATCGTGCAGGCGATGGGCTCCGGGGGGAAAACCGGCGCGAGAAGGTCGGGGGCCTCCCCCCGGGCGAGGGCATGGAGATCCGCGGCCCCACTGCCGAACCGGCGCCTGATCGCGTCCGCCGGCAGGCGCAGGAACTCTCCCATGGCATGGATCCCGAGCTTGGCCAGGGTGTCCCGCAAACGGGGCTCCACCGCCAGGAGCGCCAGGGGGACCCGCCACAGGGCCGCCTCCTCCGCCTCGGGGGAGGCAAGGACGAGCACGCCCCCCTGTCCCCGGGCCACGGCATAGGCGGCGAAGCGCCTGAACCCCACGACCACCGAGGCCTGCCGTCCCCGGGCTGCAAAGGCCCCATGGACCTTCCGGGCCCAGCATTCGAGGGAGGAAAAGAGGCTCAGGAGGCCGTCCGCATTGGCCCAGAAGACGCCCGGCTCTTCCCGGGACACCTCCACGTCGGGCGAAAAGCCGCGCAGGAGATCGGCCAGCTCGTCGACCTCGGCGCACACCTCCGGCGTCGACACCTCTGCGGCCCGGAGCGTTGTCGCCAAGCTCAGGGCCTGGGCGTACCGCATCCCGGGCAGAACGCCGGCGGCCCGGGCTTCGGGGCTCACCCAGAGGAGCTCCGCCTGGGGCTTGTCCTCCGCCACCACCGCCGACGGGAGTCCCCGCCAGTCGGGATGCTTCGCCAGGAGAAGCTGGAGGGGGAACGCGGGGAGGTCAACACAGGCCAGGCGTTCCACGGTACACCCCCTCCCGGACCCAGCCCGGGGACCGGCGTTTGTCCTTGACGGCCCGAAAGGAGCAGATGAACCGGCCGTCGGCGCTCCTGCTGCTCAGGGTCTGTCCGCGCAGCGAGACCAGCGACCCCAGGGAGGGCACGTCGTCGGCCTTCTGGGTGAGGAAGACGACGGCCATGTCGTGCTTCCGGGCCAGCCCCGCAAGGCGCGACTGGAGGGGAACGGGAACATCCCCCTTCGGCCCCAGGTCCAGGATCAGGAGGCCGAAGGCCCCGGAACGGCCCAGGCGGTCCGCCACCCGGGCAAGGTCTTTCCTGTCGGGACAGCGAACCACGGCCAGGGCCGCAAGGTCGATCCCCATCTGGGCCGCGTCGGGCGGATAGAAGCTGCTCTCCTTATCCGTGATCCAGGCTGCCGGCTCCCCCTCCCGCTGCGCGGAAAGGACCATCTCGCAGGCCAGGGTGAGGTTGGCCGGGTTCCCCTGGCCGGAGAGCTCCGTCAGCCTCCCGGAGAGCGCGGCCCGGCCAAGGCCGGGGCTCTCTGCGGCGCGTTCCGCGGCATCATCCGTTCCGGGGCCTTCCGGACGCCTCTCGAACCCGGTAAGCCCCTGCCGATCCGGGTCCATGGCCCATTGCTCGACCATTTGCAGTGCGTCTTTCATAGTCCCTACCGTCATCCCGTTCTTCCCAAACCCCGATCAACCCGCAAAAAGTCGAAAACCATGCCCCATGCCGACGGCTTCGTAAAGGCCCCGGCTTTCGCCGGGGCAGGCTCCGGCAAGGCGCAACGCAGCATCCGGACTTTTTACGGAGCCGTCACTCCAGATAGCGCCGGATTTCGATCACCTTGCCCAGAATGAGGACCTCGCCGGGCCGCGGGACGATGGGCGGGAAGGCGGGATTCTCCGCGTGCAGTTCGAGGCGCCCCTCGTGGAGGCGCACCCGCTTGACCGTGGCCTCGTCTCCCACCAGGGCTACCGCGATATCGCCGGAATCCGCCGCGGACTGGCGCCGGACAACGGCGATGTCGCCGGGAAGGATCCCCGCCCCGGTCATGCTCTCGCCGCGCACGCGCAGGGCGAAGAGCTCTCCCTGGCCTGGCCTGGACGAGACGGGGAGATATCCTTCGGGCTCCTCCACCGCCGTGGTCAGAGCCCCCGCCTGCACCCGGCCGAGGAGCGGGACGTGCACAAAACCCTGGGCTGCGGGCAGCCGGTACCCCCTGGCCCTTCCGGTCTCGCGTCCGAGCCGCCCCTCGGCAATCAGGTTCTCCAGGTGGCGCCGGGCCGTTTCCACGGCGCTGAACCCGAAGGCCGCCTGCACCTCCCGAACCGTCGGCGGCCTCCCGGCAAGGATGCGCTCCCGCACAAATGCGAGGATCTTCTCCCGGGTCTTACCCTTGGGCGTGTAGGACATGGCTGACCTCCTTTCTTTTTCCTTACCCGCAGTAAACAGACATTTGTCTGCTTTGTCAAGCGCAAAAGGTTGCCGGCCGGGAGTAGATTTTGCCTACCATTGTGCTTCCACCCGCTCCTCATTGCAGGGCAGGCCAGGCCGCGGTAACGTTCCTTTGATTCACCGCCGGGCGCGGGACGGCCCGCGCCGGACGGCGCGCAAAGGACGACAAACCGGGACGGACGCGAGATGAAGCCCGGTGCGATCCGTCCGCCACCCCAGGAGGAGCCCCCGCCATGCCTCGAGACATCCCCGTCGGAAACGGCCACCTGCTCGTCACGCACGACAGCCACTATCGCATTCGCGACATCTATTTCCCCTGCGTCGGCAAGGAAAACCACACCTCCGGCCACGGGCTCAGGTTCGGCGTCTGGGTGGACGGAACACTCCACTGGACGAACCACTCCTGGAAATTCGATCTGGACTACGTGAGCGAGGGGCTTGTGACCCGGGTGGAGGGGGTCGACGACGTCCTGGAGGTGAAGCTCAGCTGCAACGATGCCGTCGACTACCGCGAGAATGTCTACCTCAAGAAGATCACCCTGACCAACCTGAGCGACCGGGGGAGGGAGTTCCGCATCTTCTTCTACCACGATTTCCACATCCTCGAAAATCCCGCCGGGGACACGGCCTACTACGACCCCGACGAGGAGGCGCTGATCCATTACAAGGCGAACCGCTACTTTCTGATGAGCGGAATGCGGGACGGCCGGCGGGGGTTCGATCAGTTCGCCACCGGGGTCAAGGAGTTCAACCAGCTCGAAGGCACCTGCAAAGACGCCGCAGACGGGTGGCTCGAAGGCAACCCCATCACCCAGGGCTCCGTGGACTCGACCCTGGCGATCTGGATCACGGTGCCGGGAAAGGGCGAGCAGACCTTCTACTACTGGATGGCGGCGGGCACGAGCTATGCCGAGGTCAGTCGCCTGAACCGGCTCGTCCTCGGCGAGGGGCCGGAGTTCTTCATCGGCCGCACCGAAAAGTATTGGCGGGCCTGGGTCAACAAGGAGGAGTTCAATCTGGAGACCCTCCCCAAGGGGGTGGTCGATCTCTTCAAGAAGAGCCTGCTCATCCTGCGGACGAACATCGACGCCGGCGGCGCCATCATCGCCGGAAACGATTCCACCGGCCAGGGCTTCGTGCCCGACACCTACAGCTACATGTGGCCCCGGGACGCGGCCTTCACCGCCCACGCCCTGGACCTTGCCGGCAACATCGGCGTGACGCGCAGGTTCTTCCACCTTTGCGTGGAGATCATTTCCCGGGGCAAGGAAGCGGGCGGCTATTTCCTCCACAAATACCACCCCGACGGGTCGCTGGGAAGCTCCTGGCATCCCTGGATCGCGGGGGGCGAAAAGCAGCTGCCCATCCAGGAGGACGGCACCGGGCTCGTGCTCTGGGCGCTCTGGAACCACTTCAACCGGTACCGCGACATCGAGCTCTCCGCGAAGATCTACGAAGATCTGGGATACCGCTGCGGCGATTTTCTGGCGTCCTACCGGGACCCCGTGACGGGCCTCCCCCATCCCTCGTTCGACCTCTGGGAGGAGCAGTGGGGCATCCACACCTTCACGGTTTCGGCCGTCCATGCGGGGCTCCGGGCGGCCGGGAATTTTGCCGAGTTCTTCAGCGATTCGGAGCGGGCCACCCGCTACCGGAAAGCCGCCGACGAGGTGAAGGCGGCCATGGACCGGTATCTCTACAGCGACAAGGAGAAGCGGTTCCTGAGGTGCATCATGCCCGAAAAGGATGGCGCCTTCCGGGAGGACCCGACGGTGGACGCAAGCCTGTATGCGCCCTTCTACCTGGGCGTTTACGGCCCCCGGGACGAGAAGGTCGTCAGCACCATGGAGGCGATCAGGAGCCGGCTCACGGTCCAGACCGAATCGGGCGGCATCGCCCGGTACGAGGGGGACCGATTCCACAGGCCCGAAGGGAGCGGGCCCGAGATCCCGGGCAATCCCTGGTTCATCTGCACCCTCTGGTATGCCCAGTGGCAGATCGCCCGGGCCGAAAGCCTCATGGAGCTCCAGGAGGCCATCCCCATCCTCGAATGGGCGGTGTCGCGGGCGCTTCCTTCGGGGGTCCTCTCCGAGCAGGTGGACCCCCACACCAACCGGCAGCTCTCCGTCTCCCCGCTCACCTGGAGCCACGCGACCTATGTGGCCGCTTTTCTCGAGTACCTTCACAAACTGGAGGAGCTCTTCACCTGCCCCTGCTGCGGACGATCGCTCTACCGGCACGACCGCGGCGGCCGGGAGCAGCACAAGGGGAAGGTGTGGAAAAAGGTCCACAAAGCCCAGGAGCAGGAGCTGGGCCGTCCGCTGACTTACCTGACGCATGGGGAAGTTGAATTCGAGGGGCGCAAAGCCACGATCTCGGTCGACGACAAGAGGTGCGTCGGCGCCACGATGTGCGCCTTCACCTGCCCGGTCGCCATCTTCGAACTCGTGGACGACAAGGCGCGCCTGGTCCAGGAGAACCTGCACCGCTGCCTCTTGCAGACCTGCATGAATTGCCGGGACAACTGCCCCACCCACGCGATCTCCATCGAGTTTCACGACTGATCAAGAGACGCCCTCCGGATTCCCCCTGTTCCTCGATTTGAGGAAAGAGCCCGGCGCCCTTGTCCCGCGGCCGCTCTCCCGATCGAGGCCCACCCCGGCCCGGAAGGCCACGGGAAAGCGAGATTCAGAACCCGAACGCCGATGGATTTTTCATTGACAAGAGGCGCTCTGCGGGACTATTAGACTTCCAAGTCGTCCAAAGGACTCAGGACGCCTTGCCTCCCTTGCTACAGAATGTGTGTGTAGATCATCGTTGTCTTCAGGTCAGCGTGCTCCAAGAGTTGCTGAATCGTACGAATGTCAGTTCCCGTTGAAGCAGGTGAGTCGCAAAGGAATGGCGGAAGGTATGCGCGCTGAACGGCAACCTTAATGGCCTTGTTGATTACGCTGGGGTCAACGTGATGGCGACGGCACTCTTGCTTTCCTGCCTGCACGTACGGCGTCCTCGATGATTCCGTCGAGGGGATGCCCCAGAACCCGTTCATAAAGGAGAACCAGGGCGTTTATTGCGAGAAAACCGACATAAATTGACAAAATCAGCCGAACGAAGCCAAATGAAACCAAAATGATTTTGTCAATCGGTTACAACTTAATGAGATCGAATAGATAGATCTTTATGCATCGTGCATAAAATTTTCGGGAGGGGTGCTGGGGCATACTGATGTGAAGACGACGATGATTTACACCCATTGCGTGCCGAGCAAGACAGTTACAGAGGCAAGGAGCCCACTTGATTTTTGACAGGCTCGAAGGGGTGTTCTGTTTTTTGTCTTATAGATAACACCCTTTTTCGGGGGATAACTGGATGATTTCGTCCAGGCAATATATTGTTGGGCACTATGAGCAAAATACATATTTCCACTAACATGAAAATGCTTAGAGACGGTGAAACCAGTTGGGAAGAAACGGGAAAAAGCTCTACGCCCATTGTGTCTGTTGCGAGTTCGGAAAAGCTTCAGGACTTTTCTAAAACAGAAACATCCGTTGCAGAGGCGTGCATCTACTGTGGTTCCACCGAAAGAGAACGAACAAGGGAGCACATAATTGCATACGCGCTTGGAGGCAATGTTACCATACCCAAGGGGTCGTGTCGCTCTTGTCAAAAAATAACTCACAAATTTGAAACTGCTGTACTTCGTGGCCCGATGCAAATGGTTCGCTTTATACATGACTTGCCATCAAGAACTAAACATCATGGCGTCCCAGAAACAGTACCGCTTCTGGTAACGATAGACGAGGAGGAACGGGTAATTGAGGTTCCAAGGAACGAAGCACCAATATTACTCGCTTTCCCAACGTTTGAAGAACCAAGCTACTTAGCAGGAATAGAGTCACCTATTAAAATGAATGGTATAACTACAGGTAACTTCGGAGTCGCCTTAGAAGATTTTCTAATTCGGCTAAAAGCAACAAAAATAAAAATTGTTTCACAGGGCAACGCACCAGCAGCATTTGCGCAAATGGTGGCCAAAACCGCTTATGCCAATGCATACGCAAACGGACAGATTGATCGCTTAAAGAATCCTGATGCGCTTATTTCCGCAATACTTCATAAACCAAACACGATCGGTAAGTTTGTCGGGACGCTCTCTGAACCGTACCTTAAGCGTGAAGGTGTAATTCACTATCTCGGAATTCATGAACTTACAGAACCCCGTGTGCTCTACTCAACAGTCCAGTTTTTCGCTAGTATTGGTGCGCCAACTTATATTGTAGTTTTGGGTGATTTAAAGTGATGCCCAACCAGTCGCTAAAGCCGATCGCCGCGCAGTGGGCGCGGCTCCGGCTCAGCTATTCGTTAGAATTCGGAGGCGTAAATGGGATCATCTGATGACGAACAAATTGGTGATTCGATAAAAAATGTAAAAATATGTCTCACTGAAGCGTTAAGAGCCATCGATAAGATCGTTGATCATAGCTGTCTCAATAGGCAGGTCAGAGACCATATTTATGAAGCAAGATCACTAATCCTAAGAAGCATTGAGGATGCCAGTATTAGTGAAGAGGAGCTTGAAAGTCGGGAAGCTGAAGAAGAAATTTTGCGAAGACAACATGAAGAAGATGATCAAACGGAAGAAAATGGTGGTGATGTCGTTAACCAGATTTGCGATTATTGGGTTGAAAAATCTAACGATGAACTTGAAATTAATTATCAAGAAAGGAATTCAATCAAGAATTTTCTGAGCACTTTTGACTTTGGTGAAATTACGAACGCGATAGATATTTCCTTTTCGAGATCAAATATAGATTTAAAAAATAAATTCAAATACATGTGCGGTGTATTATATGGAAAACAGCGAGCAAAGTCGCATTCACCAGAGTTCTCCGAAATTTTGAAATATTGGAATTTCAAACGACCTCACAGTTGGGAAAAAGCGGATGAAGGTAAATTGGATTACATTTTGACTAAATATGATACGACGAAGATCAAATACTATATAGATCGTGTAATAGATGACGAAAAGGGCTGGTCTGACTTCGATTCGATAATAAGGGCTCTCGAAGAAAATAGATATGAATAGCTTGAGATTCTAACCAGTGCATGCAGGCTGACGCGGGCTGACGCCCGTGCCGCTGATGTCATCGTTCGCTCAGGAGACATGATGATCGAGATCCAAGATGACCATGGTGAGATCACTGCGATTACACTAAACGGTGAGAGACTGGATTCCGACGATGGAGAAGTGTGGTTTCTTCCCAAGGGCCTCGTTGCCGGACTGAAGGTATCTGAACTACCCGAAACGGTGGCGTTTGAACCCTGCAAGTTCCGTGAAGACTCCACGGTCGTTCTCGATTCCATCCCGATGCGCCTCAAGCGCATCGCGTCAGATAAAATCCGTGTAGAGTTCGAAGACGGCGGTACACGGAAGTACTGGGACGGTGACATCGGCTTCAAGCCGTGGATGGAATCTAAGCGTGCCACGGTCGAGGAAAGGCAGACCGAGGTGGGCGATGTTCAGTTCGAGTCATACGATGATGACGGTGCCTACATCTGGCTTCAGTACAGTGCCGAGTTCCAAGCGGACTCCGTCGAGGCCGCAATTCAGCTCGCAGAGCAGATCGCGGACGAGATCGATGGAGCGGCAGAACTCCGTCTCGGAGGGCGCCTCATCAAGGCGAGTGATCCTGCAAACGAAGCGGAGTTCACTGTCCGGGTCGTCCTGCCCATCCTCAGGAAACTCGGCTTCGCGAATATCAAGTACAACCACGGGCGGCGGGAATACGGGAAGGACATTGTATTCGCCCGACTGACGGAGTTTCAAGAACTCGAACATTGGGCCGCCCAAGTGAAGTACGGCGATATCGACGGTGGCGCAGGTTCAGAGATCGACAAGATCATCACCCAAGCAGATGATGCCTTCAAGATGCCGTTCTACGACATCTACACTCGACAGCAACAACGGATTTCGAAACTGGTGGTGATCGCATCAGGGAAGTTCACGGAGAACGCTACTGAGAAGATATGCGATAAGATCGAGAGCCATGCCCTACGGAACAACCTTGTGTTTCTCGATGGCGACAAGATCGAGACGCTCGCTGAGAGATTCAGAGGATCAACGTGAGGCGAACAATGCCGTGCACGGGACGTCGCGTCCGCGCCGCCCGTGATGGCCACGTTAGCGGTGAGAACAATGCGTCCACTGGCATATTTCGTTTGCATCTTCACATTGTGTCTTAGCATCAGTGCGGAAGCTGAAGACGTGGGGGCGAGGTTTACCTCTTTTGCTGGTTTTGATCTTGGCACTGTAACGCTTGCGGGTGTTCAAAGAAGATTAGGCCCCGCACAACTCATAGAGACGGGTGACGCGGGTGAGTATACTGCTTCGGTCTGCTATACCGTTCCGGGCGGGGTCGTCATGTTCTTTGCCGGCGAGTTGGATGGCCCGGAGCATGGTCTTGGTGGTTTTGGATTCGCCAAGGAAACTGATCGGAAACCTTGTTCCAAATGGCGAACGACACTAGCCGTCCCAAATCTGGTTATTGGAGGCCTGCGCCTCGGGCTATCTGTATCTGAATTCACCAGCATTGTTGGTGTGCCGGTTCGCATCGAGGGCCAGAAGTATTATGCCTTTTTCGAGGGCAAGAGAGCAATGACCAAACAGGAAATGCAACGGTTGCCCCAGGAAGTGCAGGGAATGGTCAAGACAGGTAAACAACAGAACCACTTTGACGTTGTGGTTTCCGTAGTTGCTACATTTAGCGCCGGTCGACTCCAAGAGTTGCGCATATGGAAAACAGAGACGTTATAGGACTGCTAATCCGACAATCCAGCCGATCGCCTACGCTCCGGCTGATTTTTTCGTTATCCGTACGGCAGGGGGTGCAGCCATCCGATGACCGATTCCGACGTAGTGGCCGTCCATGGCGACTGGCTCGTGCGCGCGGACCGCGAGTCGGTCTACGCGATCGTCTCGGACTTCGAGCGCATGCCTGAGCATTTCCCAAAGGTCGCTCGCGCGATGAGCCTCGTCGAGCGCAATGGCGACGTGCTCACGCTCGAAGCGAAGGCGGCCTCGTTCGGCGCGCTGTTCCCGGCGGTCAAGATCGAGATGACAGCCACGCTGCTTCCAGGTCGAGGCTATCGCTGCACCACCCACAACCTCACATTCGATACCACCGGAGACGAGGAACTGCTGCTCGTCGACGACCCGGAGGGCACGCGTATAAACTACACCTATTTCGTGACGGTGCGCCACCGCTGGCTCAAGCTGCTGTACGCGTGGCTCGTCTCGGCGTTCGGCCTGCCGTACTGGAAGCGGGCGTTCGTCGATCCGCTCGAATCGCTGGTAAAGACACGGCGCGAGTCCTGACTCGATGCCTTCCGGCTAACAAGCGCTCCCATCAGAACGCCGTGCGCGTGTAGGCTGAAGAGAGGCGCTCGGCATCTGCCGAAGCGCAACAACGTTAGAAAAATGGAGGTATCATGGTATCCCCACGACTAGTAGCAAAAATTGAGTCTGAAGAGCCAACCCTTCGCTTGGCAGTTCTAATTGATGCTGACAACGCTCAAGCAGCCGTGATAGAAGGTCTTCTTGCAGAAATTGCACGATTCGGGGAAGCAACCGTGCGGCGCATTTGTGGGGATTTCACCGCCCCAACAAGTTCCTCCTGGAAGAAAGTGTTGCAGCGTTACGCTATCAAGCCGGTTCAACAGTTTGCGTACACGACCGGGAAAAACGCCACGGACAGTACCCTTATCATCGATGCGATGGACTTGCTCTACACGCGAAAATTCGATGGCTTTTGCTTGGTTACAAGCGACAGTGATTTTACCGGCCTTGCGATGCGGTTGCGTGAGGAAGGACTCACGGTTCTTGGATTTGGCGAAAAGAAGACACCGGAGGCCTTCCGCAATGCCTGCCACAAGTTTGTATTCACTGAAGTCCTTCGTGCAAGCACCTCAGCCGAACCGGTCGCACTACCGTCAAAAGTGGAGAGTGAGCCAAAGTCTGTTCCACCTCAGCCACCTACCGAAACAACAGAGCCAAAGCACAAATTCCCCAAGAAGTTTGTTCTAACCGCACTTGAGCAATCAACTGACGACACGGGATGGGCACATCTTGGTACCTTTGGGAGCTATCTTACTAAGTTACAGCCCGACTTTGACTCCAGACTGTACGGCTACAAGAAGCTCTCTGATCTCGTCAAAGCAAAGACAGATCTCTTTGTGACAGAAGAACGAAAAGGCCCTGGGTTAAATCAGAAGGTTCTGTACCTTCGTACAAGGTAGTTTTCTTAACCCGGTAGTCAACACGGACGCTGCGCGATAAAGACGCGCAGCGCCGGTTACTTCAACGTTGGACAACAAGAGATTTCGCGTATGAACATTGATGACATTCCGTTCGCCACGACTGACTGGTCGAGCGTGCCAGTTACGGAGCATAAAGGTGAGAAAGGGACCGCCTATTGGCGAACCTGTCAGTTCGGTCCCATCAGAGTCCGCATGGTCGAGTACTCGCCAGGCTATCTTGCCGACCATTGGTGTTCAAAGGGCCACATTCTTCTCTGCTTGGAAGGCGAACTGCATACCGAGCTTAAGGATGGAAGGCACTTCGTCTTGAAGCCGGGGGTAAGTTACCAAGTGGCAGACCATGCCGAAGCCCATCGCTCTTCGACAGCAACCGGCGCCAAGCTGTTCGTGGTGGACTGAGCTCGATGCCCAACCCCGCGATCCAGGTGACCTGCGCGAAAAGCCGCGCCGGCGCCTCAACTCCACGTTAGGGCGCCCCAATACCGCCGGACTTGGGATCGCTCATGAAAGGACAGATGGGAATGAGCCTAACCCCTCCCTTGAGGCGGGCATCTCCCCATAGGCTTCGCCTGCCGGAAGATGTCCCTCATGTCGAACGTTATGTGCAATACCGTGGTGATGAGGTAGAA
Organism: Deltaproteobacteria bacterium; assembly: GCA_021372695.1. The sequence goes on along the minus strand of JAJFTY010000094.1, from coordinate 12,785 downwards.
GATGTTTGAAGAGTTGGAGAGAATCAATGAACGCCCTGATCCGTTCGAATTTTATACGGCAGGTGATCTATGGACTGACGAGCATACGTCAGCGCAGATGCTTTCGTTCCACCTCAATGAGGCTATCGATGTTTCTTCGCGAAACGCGGAGTTCACCAGTCGATCGGTGGAATGGATCTCGTCCCGGTTCAACATCGGCAAGCGCACCACAATCGCGGATTTCGGCTGCGGGCCGGGATTGTATGCCACGCGTTTAGCGAAGCGTGGGGCTAATGTGACCGGTATTGATTTCTCGAGGAGGTCCATCGAGTACGCAAAGGAAATCGCCGTTCGCGAGCAGTTGAAGATCCGCTACGTGAATCATAATTATCTGGACTATGAAACAGAAGACCGGTTCGACCTCGTCCTGATGATCATGTGCGATTTTTGTGCCCTCAGCCCAACACAAAGAAAAGGAATTCTGAACAAGTTCTACGGGATTCTGGAACCGGCCGGCTCAGTCCTTCTTGATGTTTACTCCCTATCGGCGTTTGACCGAAGGGAAGAGATAGCGACATACGAAAAGAACCTGCTCAATGGATTTTGGTCACCAAACAAGTACTATGGCTTTCTAAATACCTTCAAATACGACAGAGAGAAGGTCTCACTGGACAAGTACACCATTGTTGAGACGGAGCGCACCAGAACGGTGTACAACTGGCTGCAATACTTTACGCCTGAGCAGTTGGAGAGAGAGTTCAGTGAGACAGGATTTTCCGTTGAGGAGAGTTATTCGGATGTCGCCGGGACACCCTATGATCCTAAATCGAACGAATTTGCAGTTATCGCCCATAGAGCGTAGACCGGCACAGAACAACGCCTACATCTATTTCGTGACGGTGCGCCACCGCTGGCTCAGGCCGCTGTATGCGTGGCTCGTCTCGGCGTTCGGCCTGCCGTACTGGAAGCGGGCGTTCGTCGATCGGCTAGAATCGCTGGTAAAAACACGGCGCGAGTCGTGACTCGATGCCTGCCGGCGAACAGGCACTCCCATCAGAACGCCCCGCGTCCAGGCCGAAGAGAGGCACTCGGCGTCTGCTGAGGCGCGACGACCTCACCATTTCCCCCTTGACAATTGCTCGAATGTCTGTCTATGTGGCTTACACAGTAGACATATCGTCCATACAGTGATCATTTTCCAGTGTGTTGATTCCACCATTTTTGCCAAGGAGACGTTTCAATGTCTTTGGGACGGGTTTTAAGCGAAAAATTGGAGCCGGAGATTCTCGACTGGTTGCGCGAGCGGGTTGAACTGGTGGTGATCGAACCGTGGATCGAACCGGAACGCTGGGCTCAGGAAATCCCTCGCGTCGACGCGGTGATCAGCAGAAAGGGGAAAATCACCCGCGAGCAGATGGAGCGGAGCGGCGGGCGGCTCAAGCTGGTCGCGCGCACCGGCGTCGGCGTCGATCCTTCCCGGATCGTCCTGGCGGACGCCAAGGAATGCAAGGTCATGGTGACCAACATGCCCGGCTGCAATGCGGTCTCGGTGGCGGAGATGGTCTTCGGCCAGATCATAGCCCTGGTGCGACATACCCACGAGGCAAACCGGAGCGTCAGGGCGGGCCATTGGGGCGACTATCACCGGTACACGGGCACGGAACTGGCCGGCAAGATGATCGGCATCGTCGGCATGGGCAACATCGGCACCCGGGTGGCGATCAGGGCCAGGGCCTTCGAGATGAATTTCCTCGTGTACGACCCCTACATTCCCGAGTCGCATGTCACGGCCCTGGGCGGCAGGTGGGTCCCCCTTGCCGAACTGCTGGCCGATTCGGACTTCGTCACGCTCCATTGCCCGCACACGGAAGAGACCGACAAGATGATCGGCGCCAAGGAACTCGCAGCGATGAAGCCCTCGGCGTACCTGATCAACGCCGCGCGTGGCGGGATCGCCGACGAAGAGGCCCTGGCCCGGGCGCTGCAGGAGAAGCAGATCGCCGGCGCCGCCCTCGACGTGATCCAGGTGGAACCGCCCGCGGAAAACCACCCGTTGCTCAACCTGGACAATGTGCTGTGGACGCCCCACCTCGGCGCCCAGACTTTCGAGGCGGCCGAGCGCGGTGAGTGGGGCGCTGCCCGGGAGGTGATCCGGGTCCTGGAGGGCAAGCCTCCGAAGAATCGGGTCGTCTGAGCCTCTGCCCCCAGGGGGATGCGCCGCGGCCGAGGGCCTTTTCGCTCCCTGGCGGGTGAGGCCCGCCGGGAAGAAGGTCGTCCGGTGGAAAGGTTTCCTGGCGCCCCTGACGGCGGAGACGAGCGGGGGCCGGCATTCAGGCTGGCGCGTGAAAAAGACAAAGCGATGGAGGTCGTCATGGCCCTGGACAAGATTCACCCCACGACCCTGCTGAGCCGCTATGTGAGTCGTCTTCAGTACACGGATCTGCCCGCTGATGTCGTGGCCTACGCCAAGCTCCTCATCCTGGATCAGCTCGCCTCGGCCATGGCCGGGTACAAGGTCAACAGAGTGTTCAACAGGGCCGTGCTGGAGGTGATCGGAGGAATGGGCGGCAAGCCGGAGAGCACCGTGCTGTTCGGCGGGGGCAGGATTCCGGCGGCCCATGCGGCGTTCATCAACGCCGTCTACGGCCATGGCGCCGACCTGGACGACGGGAATCGGATCGCGACGGGCCATCCGGGCGTAGCCATCATCCCGGCGGTGCTCAGCCTGGCCGAGGCCCATGGCTTGGGCGGCAAAGAGGCGATCACCGCTATCGTGGCAGGCTACGATGTCTATGTCCGCCTGGGCACCCTGATGATGCCAGCCCATTTCCTGAAGGGTTTTCACAGCACCGGCACCATCGGAGCGGTGGCGGCCGGCGCCGCTTCGGCAAGAGTGCTTGGCCTGGCCGAAGACGGCGTACGCCGGGCCATCAGCCTTGCGGCTGTTCAGGCCTCCGGGCTGCACGAGGTTTCGGACAGTGGCCAGATGGCCAAACCGATCAATCCCGGCAATGCGGCGCGGACCGGTATCCTCTCCGCCCTGCTCGCCAAGGCCGGCGCGGATGCGCCACGGGATCCGCTGGAAGGGGACAAGGGGTTTCTGAAGGCCTTCGCGGACGGGCCCGACTGGGCGACGCTTCCGGACGATCTGGGCAGACAATTCAAAATCGCCACCTGTTACATCAAGCTGTATCCTGCCTGCCGGCATGCACACGCCCCCATCGATGCGGCCTTGCGGCTGCGGGAGGCCGGCATCGCCGGACCGGCCGCCATTGAAACGATCACGATCCATACGTATCCTTCGGCGATCGCCATCGCCGGCAACATTTTCGAACCGAAAAACGAAGATGAAGCCAAACTGAGCATCACTTTTGCCACGGCCACGGCCCTGGCGACCGGCCGGTTCACGCTCGCCGATCTGAAAAACGCCGCGCAGATGAGCGGGGAAGTGAAGGCCCTGATCGGCAAGATGCGGATCGTCAGCGATCCGGCCCTGAATGACAAGGAGGCCGGTATCCGCGGCGCCCGTATCGATGTTGTTTTCAAAGACGGAACGGACAGGAGCGAAACCGTGCCCCTGCCCAAAGGCGATCCGGAAGTCCCCCTGCAGGGCAATGACATGACCGAAAAGCTCCGTTCCTGCGCCTCGGAGCTGTTGGGCGAGGAAGCGCAACGGGAACTTTACGATGCAGCGATGGGGCTTGAGGACCTCGCCCGCGTGAGCAGCCTGATGGAAATCGTATCCAAGATTCCGTAACGAAAAGGAAAGGTATCATGACGAAGATTGCGCTCCTGGGGCCGTTCACCGAGCAGATGCAGGCGTCCTTCCGCAAAATAGTGCCTGAAGGTTTCGAGTTCTTTCTGGTTCCGACGCGAGAGGAATACGATAAGCTCGCCGATGCCGATTACATCGTCTTCAGGACCCTGGAGCTGAGGGAGGAGACCCTCAAGAAGCTTTCCCGGACCAAATTCATCCAGCGGTGGGGCGTCGGCTACGACATCATCGACATCAAAGCGGCCGGGGAGCGCAGCATCCCCGTTGCCATCATGTCCGGGATCAATGCCACCCAGGTGGCGGAAATGACTCTGCTGATGACCCTGGCCGTTTTCCGCAACATCATCTCCCTGCATAACGGCATCGTCCAGGGCCGATGGCCGAAAACCGAATTCATGAAAAGGTCATTCGTCATCAACGGCAAACGGGCGGGAATCGTCGGGTTGGGCAGCATCGGGATAAAAGTTGCGGCCCTCTTCCGGGCTTTCGGCGCCGAGGTGCAGTACTGCGATGTGCCGAGGCGGCCTGAGGAGGCGGAAGCGCAGCTGGCCGTCACCTATGCGCCTCTCGAAAAACTGCTTGCGACTTCGGACATCGTGAGCCTGCATCTTCCCTTGACCGAGACGACCCGGCACATGATCGACAAAGAGGCGCTTGCCCTCATGAAGCCGACCGCGGTTCTCATCAACACCTCGCGGGGAGGCATCGTCGACGAGGCGGCGCTTTGTGAGGCCTTGAGCGAGGGCCGTCTCCTGGGGGCGGGGCTGGATGTGTTCGAGAACGAGCCCCTGCTGCCGGGCAGCCCGCTGCGTTCCCTGGCCAACGTGGTGATGAGCCCCCATATCGGAGGCAGCACCGTGGACAACAACGATACCATGGCCAGGCGTGCCATTGAGAACATCGTCAAGGTCAGCTTGGGCCAACCGGTCTCGCCGGGGGATCTGGTCAACGCCCAGTGGCTGCGGAGGGGCTGAGTCGCGCGCGATGAGCGATATTCGTGACAGGGAAAAAAGTTCCATGCGTTCTCTTGAACGGGCGCTCCACGTCCTGGATGCCCTGGAAGAGGCGGGTGGGGCCGTCAATGTCACTCGCCTCGCGGATCATTGCCGGCTTTCCAGGGCCACGGTCCAACGGATCCTCTCGGTCCTGGAGAGCTACGGGTATGTCAAGAAGCGGCAGAGGCAATACCGGCTTGGTGCTGCTCTCCTTCCCCTGGCGCATGCCTACATGATCGGGGACGAGCTGCCCCGGCTGACGCTGCCCGTGTTGCAGGAACTGGCCCAGGTCACGGAGGAGACCGCGTCCCTTTTCGTACGCTGGGGCTTTAAGCGGATCCTGGTCCAGCGGGTCGATGGGCTCCATCCCTTGCGTTTCGTTCTCCCCATCGGCCAGGGACTGCCCCTTCATGTGGGGTCGGGTAAAGCGCTGGCGGCCGCCCTGCCCGATGAGGAACTGGACCGGTTATGGGGCCAACCGGAGAAGATCACGCTGGCCAACGGCAAACAATTGACGCGGGACGCTTTTCTGGCCGATATCGCCTCCATCCGCCAGCGGGGTTATTCCTTTTCCGACGGCGAGCGCACCGTGGGTGTCTTCTCAATCGCCGCTCCGGTCATGGACAACGAGGGAATCACCATTGCCGCCGTCGTGGTGACCGGTGCCAGCGAAAGACTGACGCCCAAGAGGAGCGAGGCGCTATCCGTTCACGTACGGGCCGCCGCCAAGGCGATTGCAGAGAGGTATGACGGCGGCATGCGTAATGACTGAAACGGGATGCGAGTTTGTTTTGTTGAAGGGAGGGGTGCAGGGCTTTTACCGTACTTTTCGGTCTTTCAGGCAAAATGGAAGAAAATTGAACGGGAGGGTAAGAATGAAAAAGCATGCAGGGTGCAATGCCCGGAGATGGGCGGTCGCGGTCGCAGTATTGGTTGCCGGAACTCTGATAGGTGCGGATACCGGCCATGCGCAACGGGTGTATCCAGCCAAGCCGATCACTCTGATCTGTCCCTTTGCTGCGGGCGGCGGGACCGATCTCGGTACGCGAATGATCGCCAAGGCTGCGGAAAAGTTCATCGGCCGGCCCTTCGTCGTCCAGAACGTGGACGGCGGAGGCAGCGAGGTGGGTGTGGCGCAGATGGTCCGCTCCGCCCCCGACGGCTACACGATCGCCGGCTACAATTCGGCATCGATCATCCTCACGACGATGCGGAAGGCCTCCTACGATGCCGTCAAGGACGTCACGCCGATCTGCCTTGCCGTGTCCGATCCGCGGCTCTTCGTAGTCCGGGCCGATGATAAGCGGTTCGGCACCCTCAAGGACTTCGTCCAGTACGCCAAGGACAACCCCGAAAAGCTCACCATCGGCACCTCCGGCGCCGGCACCTCCGGCCACCTGTCGATCATCATCCTGAACATGAAGACCGGGGTCAAGGCGAAGCCGGTCCACTTCGGCGGCGCCGGGGAGTCCAAGGCCGCGTTCCTGGGCGGCCACATCGATGCCATCACCCAAACCTACGGAGAGGTGAAGGGGATGCTCCAGGAGGGCAAGGTGAAGGTCATTGCCCAGGCCACGGAGAAACGGCTGAGTCAGCTGCCCAACGTGCCCACGTTCAAGGAGCTCGGCATCAACCTGGTCAACACCTCGAACCGGGGCTTCGCCGCCCCCAAGGCCACGCCCAGGGAGATCATCGACAAGCTGGCCGATGCATTCAAAAAGGCCTCGGCAGACCCCGAGTACATCAAGCAGATGGACAAGATGGGCCTGCCGATCGCTTACGAAGGGCCGGTCGAGTGGGGCAAACTCATCAAGGAGGAGTTCGAAGATTACACCCTGGTTGTCAAGGAACTGGGTGTCTCCAAGTAATCGATGACTCGCTCTCCTGGGGATAGGGAGACGTGCCGGCTCCGTATCCCCCGTTTGCCCATGCCGTCCGGAAAGGGACGCCTTTCCGGACGCAACACTCCTGAGGAGGAAACCGTGTTCGTCATCAACGTCAATCGCAAGGTTGCCCTGGTGCTTCTGGCCGTCATCGCCATCTTCTTCGGGTACAGTTTCACCTACCCGCCGGAAACCGTGGCCTTCCCCCGTTTTCTGCTTGCAGTGCTCCTGATCCTGACGGTCATCCTGTTCGTCCGGCCCGGCGACATCGGCAAGGTCAAGGTCACTGCCTTTCTGACCCAGCCCAAGCTCGTGACGACGGCGTTTATGGTGGCCTACGTCGCCCTCTTCCCTGTCGTGGGTTTCTTCGCGACCACCTTTGTGACCGTCTTCCTGTACATCCTGACCTTTGAACCGAAGGCCCGGCTGAAGGCGCTGCTCATCGCGCTCGGCTGGGTCTTGCTCCTTTATGGGGCCTTCCAGACGCTTCTGTTCATCTGGTTCCCCGAGGGATTGCTGATGTGATCGGGAAAGGGGTAGGAAATTCACTATGGATTACGCATTCTGGATAAAAATCTTTGAAAACGTGTTCGTGCCGTTCAACCTCCTGATGGCCGTGTTCGGCGTTGTCGTCGGGATCGTCTTCGGGGCGCTCCCCGGCTTCACCGCGGCCATGGGGATCGCCATCCTGATGCCGATCACCTTTTCCATGACGCCGGTGGCGGGCCTGATTATGATGGGGGCCCTCTTTGCGGGCGCCATGTGGGGCGGGTCGGTTTCTGCCATCCTCATAAACACGCCGGGCACACCGGCTGCCGCGGCTACGGTTCTCGACGGCTACCCCATGGCCAAGCAGGGCCGGGCCGCCGATGCCCTCCGGGAATCGGTCATGGCCTCTTTCTGGGGAGGCATTCTGGGCGTCCTGGTGCTCCAGCTCTTCGCGCCTCCCCTGGCGAAGGTGTCCCTCATGTTCGGGCCGCCGGAATATTTCATCCTGGCCATCTTCGGGATGACCATCATCGCCTCCCTGAGCGAGAAGATGATCGTCAAGGGTTTCATCTCCGGTTTCCTGGGGATGCTGATCGCGACGATCGGGATGGATCCGCTGCTGGGAACGCCCCGGTTCACCTTCGGTGTTACGGGGCTGGTGGACGGCGTCATGCTGGTCCCGGCTTTGATCGGCCTCTTTTCCATCCCCGAGGTGCTTGAGATCATCCAACTCCAGGGCGTCAAGGAAGAGATGATCCCGAGCCTAAAAAACGTCAAGATCGGCTTTCCGACCTGGGCCCACACGAAGCGGCTCATACCGACCTACCTCAGGTCATCGATCATCGGCCTGATCGTCGGCATCCTGCCGGGGGCCGGCGGCAGCATCGCCAGTTTCATGGCCTACAACGAGGAGCGGCGGGCCTCCAAGACGCCTGAGAAGTTCGGAACCGGGATGATCGAAGGGGTGGCCGCCTCGGAGGCAGCCAACAACGCCGTCTGCGGCGGGGCCTTCATCCCCATGCTCACCCTGGGAGTGCCCGGCGACTCCGTCGCCGCCATCATGATGGGGGGCCTGATGATCCATGGCCTCAACCCGGGCGCCGAGCTCTTCACCACCTATGCGGATGTGACCTGGACCTTCATCATCTCCCTCTACCTGTCCAATGTCCTGATGCTCCTCTTCGGCCTCTACTGCGCGCCCTGGTTCTCCTGGGCCACGAAGACACCGAGGCACATCCTGGCCATCTCCATCATCCTGCTGACCACGGTGGGCTCGTTCGCAGTCCGGGGCAGCATGACGGACGTCTACGTCATGCTCGGCTTCGGCATCCTCGGCTACCTCCTGAAGTCGCACGGCTTCGACGTGGTGCCTGTGGTGCTCGGGCTGATCCTGGGGCCCATGGCCGAGAAGGGGCTGAACGGCACCCTCTCGATCTCGGTCGGGAGGAACACGGCCTGGTTCATCCTGCAGCGGCCCGTCTGCCTGATCCTCCTGGCGCTGACCGTCGTGGCCCTGTTGATCCCCTACTTCCGCAGCAGGGGAAAGAGAGACGTGTTCGCTTCCGGCGAACCGGACATTTCGTGATTATTCGAAAGGAAACAGGATATTATGGCAACGACTGCACCGAAGTTCATGGTGATGGAGGGCTGGGAAAAGCTGCCGCAGGGGTACATGCACAAAGATGTGGATGGCGTGGCAGTGGATTCCCAGGACAACGTGTACCTGATGACGAGGCAGGACGCCCGGGTCATCGTTTACGATCGCGAGGGCAATTTCCTGCGTGCCTGGGGCGAGAAGATTTTCACCCCCCGGACGCACGGAATTGAGATCGGGCCGGATGATCTGGTGTACACCGTTGACGACGGCGACCATACACTGCGAAAATTCACCCCGGAAGGAGAGCAGCTGATGATGCTCGGCATCCCCGGGGTGGCCTCTGACACGGGTTATGATGGGAAGAGCCATGGCAGCGTCCAGCGCGGGGGCAAACCCTTCAATCGCCCCACCGGCATCGCCGTGGCCCCGAATGGGGAGATTTATGTCAGTGACGGCTACGGAAACGCGCGGATTCATCGGTTTTCAGCCGAGGGGAAACTCCTCCACTCCTGGGGCGAGCCCGGAGAGGGGCCTGGACAGTTTCGCCTGCCCCACGCAGTGAGCCTTTCGCCCGACAATCGTGTCTTCGTGGCGGATCGCGAAAATGACCGGATCCAGATCTTCTCTCCCGACGGTCAGTTCCTGGAGATGTGGACCCATGTCCAGAGACCCACGGACATCGCTTTCGATAAGAAAGGCCGGGTGTATGTCTCGGAACTGTGGTGGGTGCCAGGACAGAAGTCTTTCACCCGCGGGCCGATCAAATATGACCTGCCGGGAGGCGTCCGGGTCCTGGACCTTGCCGGCAATGTGCTCCTCCATTGGTGCAGTGCCGACCGGGAGGCGCCGGGGAACTTCGTAGCCCCCCATACCCTCTGCATAGACTCGCGGGGAGATCTCTACGTGGGCGAGGTCACCTGGACGTTCGGCGTGTCCAGGTCCTGCGTGCGCGAGGACGCACACACCTTCCAGAAGTTCCTGCAAGCCTGATCCGGAACGGACGACGCCTCCGGCACACCCGGCGGAAGCGTGGGGAATGGGCGACCTCTGCGGCGACCAACGGCAACATGGTGGTAAAAGGGAACATGCCAGACTCGAAGGGCCGGTCAACCGGATGGGGGACGCCTGACGAGACGGTGAAGGGGCGGTATGGGGCTCAACGTCTTTGAGAAGATAGTGCAGGCGCACCTCGTCTCGGGTCAAATGACCAGCGGTGCGGAGATCAGCATTTCCATCGATCAGACCTTGACGCAGGATGCCTTGGGGACCATGGCTTATCTTCAATTCGAGGCCATGGGGATTCCCAAGGTGAAGACCCGCCTTTCGGTATCCTACGTCGATCATTGCCTGCTTCAGGAAGGTTTCGAGAATCCCGACGATCATCACTACCTGAAGACCGTTGCGGCAAAGCACGGAATCTTCTTCTCCAAGCCGGGCAACGGCATCTGCCATCAGGTCCACTTAGAACGGTTCAGTTGTCCGGGAGAAACACTGATCGGCGCGGACAGCCACACCCCCACTTGTGGCGCCGTCGGCATGCTGGCCATAGGCGCCGGCGGACTCGATGTGGCGGTCGCCATGGGAGGAGGCGCCTTCTTCCTCACCTATCCGAAGGTGATCCGGATCAACCTGCAGGGTCACTTGGAACCCTGGTCCACGGCCAAGGACATTATCCTGGAAATTCTCAGGATGCTGACCACCAGGGGGAATGTGGGGAAAGCCATCGAGTTTGGGGGAGAGGGGATAAACACCCTTTCCGTTCCCGAGCGGGCAACGATCACCAATATGGGCGCGGAACTGGGTGTCACCACCTCCCTCTTTCCGAGCGACGAGGTGACCCGCCAATTTTTGGCAGCCCAGGGCCGGGAGGCGCAGTGGCGGGAGATCCTGCCCGATGCGGACGCCGGGTACGACGAAACCATCGACCTCGATCTCCGGACGATAGAACCCAACGTGGCCCTGCCCCATTCGCCGGACCGTGTCCGCAAAGTGAGGGAGGCGGGGCCGCTCAGGGTCGATCAGGTCTTGATCGGCAGTTGCACCAATTCCTCCTTCCGGGATCTGATGATCGTGGCCCGGATGGTCAAAGGCAAGCGAGTTCACCCGGACGTCTCTTTCGGGGTTGCTACCGGCAGCCGGCAGGTCTTGAGGATGATCGCAGAGAACGGCGCCTTGAACGAAATCATCGCTTCCGGGGCGCGTCTCCTCGAGTCGGGCTGCGGTTTTTGCGTCGGCTACGGCCAGGCGCCGCGTACCGGAGGGGTATCGGTCCGCACCAGCAATCGGAATTTCGAGGGGAGAAGCGGGACCAAAGACGCCCAGGTCTATCTCGTCAGCCCCGAGGTGGCGGTCGCCGCTGCCCTGACCGGCCGCTTGACCGATCCCCGGGAGTTCTCCCTGGAACATCCTGCCGTCCCGGTTCCCGGAAGATTCTCCCTCGACGATAGCCTGGTGCTCCAGCCGCTGGACGGCGACGTGGAGGTTTGCCGCGGGCCGAATATCAGCGAGCCGCCTCGGCTGGCGCCGCTGCCGGACCACTTGCACGCGGGGGTTGCCATCAAGGTGGGGGACAACATTACGACGGACCATATCATCCCGGCCGGACCCGTGAGCCGCTATCGCTCAAATATCCCCAAGTCGAGTGATTTCGTCTTCCACCATCTCGATCCCCTGTTTGCGGAGCGCTGCAGGGACTATAAAAGCAGAGGATTGGCTTCCGTGATTACCGCAGGATTCAGCTACGGCCAGGGTTCTTCCCGCGAACATGCGGCGCTCTGTCCGGCGTACCTCGGCGTGCGGGCCGTCATCGCCGGGAGCATCGAACGCATTCACATGGCGAACCTGGTCAATTTTGGGATCCTGCCGCTCCTGTTCAGGCACGCGCAGGACCGGGAAAGTATCCAGCCCGGCGATGAATTATGCATTGACAACATGTATCGGGCACTGAACCAACCGATGCTGCAGGTGACCAATGTTTCCCGGGGAGACCGGTTTGAGGTGTCGCATTGCCTCACTCCGAGACAGTTGGAGATCGTCCGCTGCGGCGGGCTGCTCAATTTCTATCGCGCCCACTCCTGAGAAGAAATAAGGTCCGACCCGCAACACCCCGCTCCATCCCGCTCCTGCTCATGAACGGCATCTGATCGAGGCCTCACGGCTCCGGCTATTCGAGGCATACGCGAGTCCCGCTTTTGTGGTATAGGTGTTTCACGGGGCGGCGGGCCGATGAACGATTCAGGCGCCGCGATGCACCGGCATTCAGCCGCCGCATTCCCCCGGAGGCCCGGAAACCATGAGTCCCACACCCGTGACGGAGAAGGAAATCGTCTTCCAGGTCCGCGACCTCGCCAAGATCTACAGGATGGGTGAGGTCGAGGTGCCCGCCCTCCGGGGCGTGGACATGGAGCTCTATGCCGGCGAACTGGCCGTGCTTCTTGGTCCCTCGGGAAGCGGCAAATCGACGCTGCTCAACATCCTGGGCGGGCTCGACACGGCGACCCGCGGCTTTGTCTCCTACCGGGGGCAGGAGCTGACCAAAGCCGGCGACCGGGAGCTCACGGAGTACCGCCGCCTCCATGTCGGATTCGTCTTTCAGTTCTACAACCTGATTTCCAGCCTGACGGCCCGGGAGAACGTGGCGGTCGTGACCGAGATCGCGGCAAATCCCATGGTCCCGGAGGAGGCTCTGGCCCTCGTGGGGCTCTCCGACCGGTTGGACCATTTCCCGGCCCAGCTCTCCGGCGGCGAGCAGCAGCGCGTGGCGATCGCCCGCGCCATCTCCAAGAATCCGGAAGTCCTGCTCTGCGACGAGCCCACGGGCGCCCTCGACTCCAAGACCGGAATCGTGGTCCTCGAAGCCCTGGAGCGGATCAACCGCGAGCTGGGCACGGCGACGGCGATCATCACCCACAACGTGGACATCGCCGGCATGGCCGACCGGGTCATTCATCTGAGCAACGGCCGGATCACGGAAGTGGCGGTGAACGCGGTGAAGAAATCGGCGAGCGAACTCCAGTGGTGAGACCGTGAAGGCGCTGGACCGAAAACTGTGGCGGGATCTGTGGCGC
>JAJFTY010000091.1 GCA_021372695.1 Deltaproteobacteria bacterium | reverse complement strand
CGGCACCGGATGTACGAGCAGTGGCACCCCCTGGGCGTCGTGGGTGTCATCACAGCCTACAATTTCCCCGTGGCCGTCTGGTCCTGGAATGCGCTCATCGCGGCCGTCTGCGGTGATGTCGTTATCTGGAAGCCCAGTTCGCTCACCCCTCTGACGGCCATTGCCGTGCAGAACATCATCGCCCCGGTGATCGACCGGCACGGTGTCGACGGCGTCTTCAATCTCGTGATCGGAAAGGGGGCCGAGATCGGCGAAGCCATGATCAACGACCGGCGCATCCCCTTGATCAGCATGACCGGAAGCACCGCCATGGGCGTCCATATCGGTGAGGCCGTCGGCCGCAGGCTGGGGCGCTCCATCCTGGAACTGGGCGGCAACAACGCCATCATCGTGGCGGAGGACGCCGACCTGGACATGGCCGTCCGGGCGACCCTCTTCGGCGCCGTCGGCACGGCGGGCCAGCGCTGCACAACGACCCGCAGGATCATCGTCCACCGGGATGTCAAACAGCCGTTTGTCGAGCGGCTGGTTGCAGCCTACCGGCAGATCCGGATCGGCAACCCGTTGGAGGAGGGGATCCTGATGGGGCCGGTGGTCGACGAGGCGACGACGGACCTCCTTTCCCGGGCGATCGCAACGGCCGAGCGCTCGGGCGGCAAACTGCTCTACGGCGGCGGGAGGATCACGATCCCGGGCTGCGAAGGCGGCTTCTACGTCGAGCCGGCCATCATGGAGGCGGAGAGCGGCTTTCCGATCGTCCGGGAGGAGACTTTTGCCCCGCTCTTGTATATCATCGAGTACGGCAGCATCGACGAAGCCATCGAAAAGCACAATGACGTGCCCCAGGGGTTGAGTTCGGCGATCTTCACGAGGAGCCTGCACTACCAGGAACAGTTCCTATCCCATGCGGGCAGCGATTGCGGGATCGCCAACGTGAACATCGGTACCTCGGGCGCGGAGATCGGTGGCGCCTTCGGCGGGGAGAAGGAGACGGGCGGGGGCCGCGAATCCGGTTCCGACGCCTGGAAACAGTACATGCGGCGGCAGACCACGACAATCAACTGGGGCCATGACCTGCCGCTGGCCCAGGGGATCCGGTTCGATGCCGATTGAGGAACGTCCTTGTTGCATCCATGATCCATTCATCTGACCAAGCCGTTAGATACGGGAGGAGCAAGTGATATCGGCTTCGGGCGTAAGGGCCGCAAGAGCAACTGTCGGGATTATCATGTTGGACACGGTGTTTCCTAGGATCCCAGGCGATATTGGCAACACCGAGACTTTTCCATTTCCCGTCCGCCATCAGGTTGTGCGGGGGGCTTCGCCGCAGCGGGTCGTCAGGGAAGCCGACGTCCGGCTCCTCGAACCCTTCATCGAAGCGGCCCGGTCTCTGGAGAGAGAGGGTGTCCGGGCGATCGCCACCAGTTGCGGCTTCCTGGCCATCTATCAGCGGGAACTGGCCGACGCCGTGAAGATTCCCGTGCTGAGCTCCAGCCTGCTTCAGGTCCGCCTGGCCCACGCCATGATCAACCGCGGGCAGAAGGTGGGCGTCCTGACGGCCAGCGCGCGATCCCTGACAGAGCGGCATCTGACGGGCGTGGGCATCGGGGATATCCCCCTGGTCGTGATGGGGATGGATGATGCTGAGGAGTTCACCGGCGCCTTCATCGACGGAAAGTCATCCCTGGATCCCGAAAAGGTCCGGAAGGAGATGGAGCGGGCGGCACGGAGGCTGGCCGATACCCACCCGGAAATCGGCGCCCTCGTGCTGGAGTGCACCAACATGCCTCCCTATGCCAAAGCGGTCCAGCAGATTCTGAGAATCCCCGTTTTTGACGTGGTCACCCTGGTCCGGTACGTTCATGCCAGCCTGGAGCGGCAGGCCTTCGGAAAGGCACCATAGGAGGGGCGTGGAAAAAGCCTTGCGCAGATCGGCCGGAGGGGGTAAAACCCTGCCGTTTTTGATTTCGGGGAGGTTGTATTCATGCGGGTATTGAAGCATCCCATCCTGGGCGACGACCCAAGAGAACGGGATGCCGTCATCGTGGTCGATGGCAAGAGGGTAATCGCCATCACGGGTGAACCCATCGCCGCGGCGCTTCTGGCGGCCGGGATACGCAAATTCAGGGTGACTCAGCGGTTCGGCAGCCCCCGGGGACTTTTCTGCGGGATCGGGCGCTGCACCGATTGCGTCATGACCGTGGACGGCCAGCCGAATGTCCGCACCTGCGTGACGCCCGTGAAAGACGGGATGGTCGTCACGACCCAGGCCGGGCTCGGAAAATGGGTGGACGAACCATGAAAGAGACGCAGGTGGCCGTGATCGGCGCCGGGCCCGCGGGGCTGGCAGCCGCCATCGAAATCGCCCGCGCCGGAGGCCGGGTCACGGTGATCGACGAAAACGCCAAGCCCCGGGGGCAGCTCATCAAGCAGATCCACAAATTCTTCGGATCCCGGGAGCATCGGGCCGGGGTGCGCGGCTTTCACATCGGCGAGCAGCTTCTGGCCGAAACCCGGGATCTGAACGTGGAAGTTCTTCTCGATTCCCCTGTCTACGCCCTTTTCCCGGACAGAACCGTGGGCTACATCCGGCAAGGC
>JAJFTY010000082.1 GCA_021372695.1 Deltaproteobacteria bacterium | reverse complement strand
GCGCCAGATGAGGTCCACCAGATGGCCGAGCGGCATCTTCAGCGCCCAGGGGATGCCGGCCCAAAAGCCGAGGGCGGCGAGAAACGAGGCCGGGAGCCCCAGGTATTCCTTGACGAAGAAGGTGCCGACGATGGCGGTCAGTCCCGAGATCCCGGCGGCCATGTAGACCATGAGTGGGGGCAGGAAGGAGAGCCGCATCTCCCGGCCCAGTTCGAGGATGTTATCGTCTATCCAGCGGTAAACGGCAGCAAACATTGCGTTCCTTTACGAAATCCTCATGATGAATTCACCGGCGCCCGTTCTCCGTCGTTGCGCGGTGCCAACCATTGGAAAGGCTGCGATCAGCCGGAACAAAGTCTCCAATCGAACCGGTTGCTTCTGTTACGCCCGGAACGTCTATCTCGGAGTCATATCGGCGCACTGATACGACTTATCTGTACGATCTGATTAAGACTCTACCGACGGTCCCGATCATTTTCGTGACGGAGTTTTTTGGTTCTTACCACCTGGGGGATGGCCTCGTCCAGCATCTTCTTCAGAGAGGTTCCGGCATAGATGATTATGGCCTGCGAAACCTGGCCGGCGGCAGATGAAGCCGATGTCCGAACTGCCCTCATCGGAAAACAATATCAACGCGTTTATACGACTTATCTATACAATCTGATTAAGACTCTACCGACAGCTCCGATCATTTTCAGACACTGCTCACGCAGGGTCTTCCCAGCGTTTCACGCCCAAACCGACGCATGAGCGGCAAGGATCTTCGCAAAGCGTGCGAAGGAGGGGGCCTCGGCGGGCGTCCGGAATTCCCCGTGGAGGCCGCCTGCCGAGGTGGAGGTGATGAAGGCGGCAGCCGAGTAGTATCGATCCAGAACGAGTTTCCGGCAGAACAGCTCGTGCCTTCGCATATAGGAGGCGCCGTCGTACTCCGGCAGAATCTTGAAATGCGGTTCTTGGACACCGACTGGCTGGTTGAAGGCGTCGCAATCCTCCAGCATGAAGAAATAGCCGAGAAAGGGTTGCGCGATGTCGAGATAGGCTTCCTGGCGGTAGGCCGCGCAGAAGTCGAGGGCGTTCCCCATGGCCTCTTCCGTGTTGCTATCGTAGTTGTCCCGAAAGGACGGCCCGGCTTGCGACCTCGCGTTGATGGCGGCGATCAGCCGGTGGTCGCGAACGACGATAAGGTCCCACACAGTGGTCGGCCTGAAGAAGCCGGGCAACTCGGCTGTCCTGAAGATGAACCGCTCGGGGATTCCGGCGCGGGTGATCGTCTCACTGAACAAGTCGATGAAGCCGTCAATCTGAGCCCCGCCCGTTACGGCGTTGCGCGACCCCTGATCGGCCTTCCCGCCCGATTCCTGCTTTTGCCGCTGGGCGGCCCGGGTCTGCCAGTAGTGGGCAACGGCCTTGGCTGCGCGTTTCGTCATAGCATCGGTCTGATTCATGCGGCGACTCTAACAGATTTCTTCTTAATCATCCATGGTGGATGCCGCCACCAGCTTTCCAGCGGTAATCAACAGAGCGATCCGCAGCAAATCCGCAAAAATGTCCACCTACTTATCGTCAATATAAGCTAACCTTCAACCTCGATGAATATGGAAAGAAAGCAAGCGTGTAGAGAGCAATAAAAAGGCAGAGCCATCTGACCCCGCCTTTTGAGTGCGGGACTCACAGAGCGTTTGACCGCTACTTTGCCACATCATACAGCGGTTTGCCCTTATCGACGACGTGAACCGTGAATAGCTTGATCGTTGTGTCTCCAACCACCTTCCAGCCAGCATGTGGTACATCACGTAAATTCATGATTGGTGCCCCAGTGGGCAATGCTCTTGGATCCGCACCTGGCGGTTGAACCATCCCACCTTGCAATACAGTACCGGCCTCGATGCCGTGATGAAAATGCACTGGGAGAACCTCACCTGGCTTCAACTCGGAAATGGAGGTAATCACTTCCATGTTCGGAGTACCTGAAAATTCTACCCGCTTGATCTCTTTGCGGCCCGCTGAGTCCTGAGCATATGCCGGCAGGCAGAGCAGCAGTGTGAATATGAAAACCGCAAAACATAGTCCGATTATGACTGTAAAAGAATTTCTCCTCTTATTTGTAGTCATGGTTCGCCTCCTTCTCCTTTCAGTTTCAGATATTTTAGTCGATTCATATGATGGTGAAGATAACTCGAGAAAACCGGGGGAGAGGCTCCAAAGAGGAATAGAATCCCCGCTGGAGCCTTCGCATGGGGCATCTCCAGATTATTCCTTTCATTCCCGCAATAAACAAAAAAACCCGAACTCTTCTTGAGAGACGGGGATTCGATAAGCTCTTCATGGCATCACCCTTAGAAAAAGGGGTTCAAAATAGTTGTTACCTTATTGACGATGCCTTATTCATTTTTTTTCATGTGCGCCTGACTCGTAAAAAAGTCAAGATGTTTATTGTTGATAACCATTTGAAATAATGCATGTACGGTAAAATAGACGGACGCTCTCTTTCAGGAAGTACTTCACCTCTTGACATAATCAGAAATGATCGACTCAGCTTTCCACGTTTCATCAAACATTCAATAGGCCATCACGATAGCCATCGCAAAAAGTTAAACGCGTTCGATCTCCGGCATCCCCGGTTCCGTGATCGCCGCCAAGGCGATTTCTTGGATTCCCTTCAACCCATTCATGGCCGTGGCCATCTCCTCCGTCTCTTGCGGAGGGAGTTACGCAGGTCCAGGCCTCGATCTTTTCGCTCGTCGCGTCTATCGACTTCACGGCGCCCTGCGCCGCGGTGGCGGCCTCGCCCGTTTTCTCCATCTTCACGGGGTTCACTTTGTTCTTGTACGCCTCATACCCGGGGGTGGGAGTCTCTTCCTGCCAATAGCCTTACATTCCGTCCCCATTGTCCCCGCTGCACCGGTGGCGTAGTTTATGTCAGAACTGACATAGATGTGCTGTGCGAAGAACGGATTGAAAATCGCCTGTCGAAGAAGGGAGAAGCCATGGACGTATCACGGCGGCAGTTTTTCAAGATTTGCGGTGCGGGGTTGGCCGGGTCTTCTCTGGGCATGATGGGATTTTCGCCCGCTCCGCTCCTGGCGGAGGTTCGCGAATTCAAGCTGCTGCGGGCTGTCGAAACCCGCAACACCTGCCCGTACTGCTCGGTGGCCTGCGGTCTTTTGATGTACTCCCTGGGAGACGGCGCCAAGAACGCCAAATCCTCCATCATCCACATCGAAGGCGATCCGGACCACCCGGTGAACCGGGGGACGCTCTGTCCGAAGGGGGCGGCGCTTCTCGACTTCGTCAACAGCGAAACCCGGCTCAAGTTCCCGGCGGTGCGGGAGCCCGGCGCCAAGGAGTGGAAGCGCATCTCCTGGGATGAGGCGATCGACCGCGTCGCCCGGTTGATGAAAGCCGACCGGGACGCCAATTTCATCGCCAGGAACGAGGCCGGTGCCACGGTGAACCGCTGGCTCTCGACGGGGTTCCTGGCGGCATCGGCGTCGAGCAACGAATCCGGCTACCTGACTCACAAGGCCGTGCGGGCCTTGGGGATGCTCGCCTTCGACAACCAGGCCCGGGTCTGACACGGCCCCACGGTGGCCAGTCTGGCCCCCACATACGGCCGCGGCGCGATGACCAACCACTGGGTGGACATCAAGAATGCGGACCTGGTCCTGATCATGGGCGGCAACGCCGCCGAGGCCCATCCCTGCGGTTTCAAATGGGTGATCGAAGCCAAAAAGCACAACAAGGCGAAGCTGATCGTCGTCGATCCGCGCTTTACCCGTTCGGCGTCGGTCGCCGACACCTACGCGCCGCTCCGCACCGGCACCGACATCGCCTTTCTGGGCGGCGTGATCAATTACCTCCTGACGAACGACAAGATCCAGCACGACTACGTGAAGGCCTACACGGACTTTACCTTCCTCGTCAATGAAGGCTTTTCCTTCGAAAACGGCCTCTTCAACGGTTACAACGGCGAAACCCACACCTACGACCGATCTTCCTGGAACTACCAGCTCGGTCCGGACGGCTACGTCAAGACCGATCCGACCCTCCAGCATCCACGCTGTGTCTATCAACTCCTGAAGAAACACTACAGCCGCTACACCCCGGAGATGGTCGAGAAGGTGTGCGGGACCACGAAGGCGCAGTTCCTCAAGGTCGCCGAGATGATCGCCTCGACCGCCACGGCCGACCGGTCGATGACGATCATGTACGCCCTCGGCTGGACCCAGCACTCCCTGGGGACGCAGATGATCCGCACCGGCGCCATGGTGCAGCTTCTCCTGGGCAACATCGGCGTTTCCGGCGGCGGCATGAACGCCCTGCGCGGCCATTCCAACATCCAGGGGCTCACGGACTTGGGGCTCCTCTCCGACCTTCTGCCCGGTTACCTGACCCTGCCCAATGAGACGGAGACGGACTACGCCGCCTACATCAAGAAGCGCGCCCCCAAACCGCTCCGGCCGAACCAACTCTCCTACTGGCAAAACTATGAGAAGTTCCACATGAGCCTGATGAAGGCGTGGTTCGGCGACGCCGCCGCCAGGGAGAACAACTGGTGCTTCGACTGGCTGCCCAAACTGGACAAGCCGCACGACGTCTTGCAGGTGTTCGAGGATATGCACCAGGGCCGGATGAACGGCTATCTCTGCCAGGGATTCAACGCGCTCGCGGCGTTTCCCAACAAGGCCAAACTGGGTGAGGCCCTCGCCAGGCTGAAGTACCTGGTCATCATGGACCCCCTGGCCACCGAGACCTCCGAGTTCTGGCGCAATTTCGGCCCCTACAACGACGTCGACCCCACAAAGATCCAGACCACCGTCTTCAACCTGCCCTGCGGCTGCTTTGCCGAGGAGGACGGCTCCCTGGTCAATTCCGGGCGGTGGGTGCAGTGGCACTGGAAAGGGGCAGAGCCGCCCGGCGAGGCCAAGGTCTCGACGGAGATCATGGCCTGCATCTTCATCCGTCTGCGCGAGCTGTACCGGGCCGAGGGCGGCGCCTTTCCCGATCCGATCCTCAACCTCACCTGGCCGTACCGCGTCCCGAACGACCCCTCGTCCGAGGAACTGGCCCGGGAATATTCGGGCAGGGCCCTGGTCGATCTCACGGACCCCAAGGACAAGACGAAGGTCATCCGGAAGGCGGGGGAACAGCTCGACGGGTTCGCCCAGCTCAGGGACGACGGCACGACCGCCTGCGGGTGCTGGATCTACTCCGGCGCCTGGACCCAGGCCGGAAACATGATGGCCCGCCGGGACAACTCCGATCCCTTCGGGAACGGCCAGACGCTGGGCTGGGCCTGGTCCTGGCCGGCCAACCGGCGCATCCAGTACAACCGGGCCTCCTGCGACCCCGGCGGGAAGCCCTGGAACCCGAAGCGCAGACAGATCTGGTGGAACGGCAGCGCCTGGGTCGGCTCGGACGTTCCGGACTTCAAGGTGGACTCCCCGCCGGGCGAGGGGATGGGGCCCTTCATCATGAACCCCGAAGGGGTGGCCCGCTTCTTCGCGGTCGACAAGATGGCGGACGGGCCTTTCCCGGAGCACTACGAGCCTATGGAGTCGCCCGTCGGCCTCAACCTGTTCAACACCAATCCGCAGGCGCTCTCCAACCCCGCCGCGCGCGTGTTCAAGGGCGACCGGGAGGCCTTCGGCAAGGCGGCCGACTTCCCCTATGCCGCCACCACCTACCGCCTGACCGAGCACTTCCACTTCTGGACGAAGCACTGCCAGATCAACGCTTCCTTGCAGCCGCAGCAGTTCGTGGAGATCGACGAGGAACTGGCCGCGGAGAAGGGGATCAAAACCGGCGGCACGGTCAAGGTGCGGTCGAAGCGCGACCAGATCATCGCGGTCGCCGTCGTCACGAAGCGCCTCACGCCGCTCACGGTGAACGGCAAGAAGCTCCACCATGTGGGCATTCCGCTTCACTGGGGTTTCAAGGGCGCGGCCAAGCCGGGCTACCTGACCAACACGCTCACGCCCTTTGTCGGCGATGCGAATACGCAGACGCCGGAGTTCAAGTCCTTCCTGGTCAACATCGAGAAGGCATGAGGAGGAGACGGATATGGCACTGCAATCACTCGACATCACACGACGTTCCGCAACGACCACGCCGAGCCCCTCGGTGCGGCGCGCGACGGAAGTCGCCAAACTGATCGACGTCACCACCTGCATCGGCTGCAAGGCCTGCCAGGCAGCCTGCCTGGAGTGGAACGACGTCCGGGACGACGTGGGGGTCAACCGGGGCGTCTACGACAATCCGCCCGATCTTTCGGCCTCTTCCTGGACGGTGATGCGTTTTACCGAACGCAGGGAAGGGGAAAGGCTGGAATGGCTGATCCGCAAGGACGGCTGCATGCACTGCCAGGAGCCGGGGTGTCTTGCGGCCTGCCCCGCCCCCGGGGCCATCATCCAGTATGCGAACGGCATCGTGGACTTCCATGAGGAGAACTGCATCGGCTGCGGCTACTGCATCGCCGGCTGCCCCTTCGACATCCCGCGGCTGTCCGGCAGGGACCGCAAAGTCTACAAGTGCACCCTCTGCTCCGACCGGGTCGCCGTGGGGCTGGAACCCGCCTGCATCAAGTCCTGCCCGACCGGGGCGCTCCAGTTCGGTACCAAGGAGCAGATGAAGGAATACGCAGAGGAGAGGATCGCCGACCTGAAATCGCGCGGTTTCGCGAAGGCCGGCCTCTACGATCCGCTGGGAGTCGGCGGCACCCACGTCATGTACGTGCTGCACTATGCCGATCAGCCCGGTCTTTACAACGGCCTGGCCGCCGATCCCAGCATCAGCCCCATGGTCGCGCTCTGGAAAGGGGCGGCCAAGCCCATTGCCACCGCAGCTCTGGGCGCGGTGGCAATGAGCTGCTTTCTCCATTACGTCACCAAGGGGCCGAACGACGTCCCCAAAGAACTGGAGGATGAACCGGACAAGAAGGAGGGCAAGGCCAAATGATCCCGAATCCGAAAGAGTTGAAACGCTTTACCCCGCAGGAACGGGCAAACCACTGGCTCGTCGCGATCGGCTTCGTCCTGGCCGCTCTCTCGGGTCTGACCTTTTTCCATCCCGCCTTCTGGCCACTTTCCGAACTCTTCGGCGGCGGGGTATGGACGCGGATCCTGCACCCCTTCATCGGTCTGCTGCTCGCGATTCTGTTCGTCTCGATGTTCCTCCGGTTCCGCAGCCTGAACCGGATCACGCCGGACGACCGGGAATGGCTGACGCGCGTCGGAGAGCTCGTCGGCGGCAGCAGCCATGAGATGCCGCCGCAGGAGAAATTCAACGCCGGGGAAAAGGTGCTGTTCTGGGCGCTCAGCACCTCACTTCTGGTGATGGTCCTCTCCGGCCTCGTCATGTGGCGCGCCTTCTACAGCCTCCCGGTCGCGCTGGTCCGCTTCGCCTCCGTCGTGCACGCGGCCTTCGGGGCGCTGATCATCGGCCTGATCTTCGGCCATATCTACGCCGCGATCTGGACCCGGGGAACGCTCCACGCCATGGTGTTCGGCACCGTGAGCCGCGCCTGGGCCAAGCACCATCACGCGACCTGGTATCGCCAGATGACGGGCGGATGAACCCATGACTCCGAACCGGATGCCTGACGAGAGCGGGCAGCAGGGGGTGGGGTCTTTCCCCGCCGTGATTCTCCCCGACCCCGGCCGAATCTTCCGGGACCGCTCCCAGCGGTTTGCCGCCCTGGCGAAGGGCCACCCTCTGGCCGAGTGGCTTTCCTTCCTCGGACGCCTGACCCGTGCCCAGCACGAGTTGCTGCAGCACTATCCAACACTTCCTCTGCCCGATGAGACGGTCATGGCGCTGGCCTGGGAAAACCGCACACCGCCCCTTGCGGACCCATCCTGGCGCCGCGACCCTGCCTGGCAACAGGCTCTCTTCGCCTTGGCGTGCGATCTCCTGCCCCATGCGCCGCCCGTGGTTCGGGACACCCTGGAAAGGCTCCAGAGGCTTGACGGCCCGGCCCTGGAGGCGCTCGCCGACCGGGTCCTCCGGGCTGAACTCGCGGGTCCGGATGCGGATCTCCTCCCCTTTGTCGGGGCTGCCCTTCAGGTGCACTGGACGGCCCTGGCTGCGCGGCTCGACCCGATGAAGATCGCGCTTCCCGGCGCCGCACCGGGCGTCTGCCCCTGCTGCGACTTTCTGCCGGTGGCCGGCCTCGTGCGCAGGGGCGGCGAGGTGGCCGGGCTGCGCTACCTGCACTGCGCGCTCTGCAACACCGAATGGCACCTGGTGCGGGTTACCTGCGCGGCCTGCCGCGACAGCAACCGCATCGCCTACCGGTATGTCGAGGGAAGCGATGGAGTGGTCCGCGCCGAAACCTGCGATGCCTGCCGGAGTTATCTGAAAATGGTGTATCGGGAGAAGTCCCCGCAGGCCGACCCCGTTGCCGATGACCTCTCCACCCTGGCGCTGGATCTCATGATGGCCGATGCGGGTTACAGCCGCATGGGGCCGAACCTGCTCTTCGTCCCCGGCGGATAGGCGGGACGGCCCTGATCGGCGGCCCCGGGAGGGATCCTTAGGTCAGTGGGCGGGTGTTGCCGACGAATTCATTCCGGATGATTCAACCTTCAGTTCGTCCGGCCGGATCGGCAGCGTCCGGACGCGCTTTCCGGTCAAGGCAAAGACGGCATTGGTCACGGCGGGCGCGATCGGCGGCACGCCGGGCTCGCCGATGCCGCTCGGGGCCTCACCGCTCGGAACGATGTGGACCTCGACAACAGGCATCTCATTCATCCTCAGCATGGGATAGTTGCGGAAGTTGTCCTGCTCCACGCGTCCGTCCTTGAGGGTGATCGCCCCGTAGAGGGCCGCGGTCAGTCCGAAGACGACGCTTCCCTCGACCTGGGCGCGGATCGTCCCGGGGTTGACCGCCAGGCCGCAGTCGACCGCACAGACGACCCGGTGGACCCGGACCTTTCCTGCTTCGGAAACAGAGACCTCCGCAACCTGGGCCACATAGCTCCCGAACGACTCGTGGACGGCGATCCCCCTGCCTTGGCCTGCCGGAAGCGGCCGGTCCCAGCCGGCCTCCTGCGCGGCCGTCTCCAGGACTCTCCGGAGCCGCGGGTGGGCCGAAAGGAGCCCACGGCGGAATTCGTACGGATCCTTCCCGGCCAGATGGGCCAGCTCGTCGATGAAGCTCTCGACGACGAATGCCGTGTGGGAGTGGCCTACCGAGCGCCACCACTGTACGGGGACGGGAACCTCCGGGCTGTGCAGACCCACGTAAACGTTGGGGACGGCATAGGGGAGCTCTTTGGCCCCTTCGACCGAGACCGCGTCGAGGCCGTCGACGATCATCCCGGAAAACACCGTGTCCTTGAGGATCGACTGCCCCGCGATCGCGTGCTTCCACGAGACCGGGTTGCCCGCCGCGTCGAGGCCGGCTTCGAGCCGGTCGTACCAGAAGGGGCGGTAATAGCCCCCCTTGATGTCGTCCTCGCGGGTCCAGACGACCATGACCGGCTTTTTCACCGCCTTGGCCACGTGCGCGGCCTCGACGACGAAATCCGAGGCGGGGTTGGCGCGCCGTCCGAATCCGCCCCCGAGGAACGTGGTGTGGATCTCGACCTGCCCGGGGTCGAGGTTCAGAACGCGGGCCGCGGCATCCCGGTCCACGGTTTGAAACTGGGTTCCCGTCCAGATCTCGCAATGATCGCCGCGATAATCGACCAGGCAGTTGAGCGGCTCCATCATGGCGTGGGCGAGGTAGGGGACCTCGTACTCGGCCGCGATCCGCTGGGAAGCGCCGCCGAGCGACCCGTCCGGATCGCCGTCCAGCCGTGCGGTCATCCCGGGGGTCCGGACCAGGGCCTGGTATCTCGCCCGCAGGGCCGACGTGGAAAGTCCCGCGCCTTCGCCCTCATCCCAGACGATGTTCAGCAGATCGCGCCCTTTTTTGGCCGGCCAGAAGGCATCGGCCAGAACCGCCACGCCGGAAGGCACCGTAAAGACGTCGCGGACGCCGGGAAAGGCCTTGGCCCGCGCCGCATCCACGCTTTTCACCCGGCCGCCGAATACAGGGCACCGGGCGATAACGGCGGTCAGCATGCCGGGAAGGCGGGCGTCGAGGCCGAAGACGGCTCTGCCGTCGACCTTCTCGGGCGTGTCCAGGCGGAGCGTGGGTTTGCCGATGATCCGGAAGAGGGAAGGGGCCTTCAGCGGGACATCCTCGGGCACGGGCATCTCACCGGCCTTCTTCGCAAGCTCACCGAAGGTCAGCGTTTTTCCGCTTGCGTGGACGACCCTGCCCGCTTCCGCGCTGCACACTTCTTTGCCGACATTCCATGTGGCGGCGGCAGCGGCCAGAAGCATCTCCCGGGCCGTGGCGCCCGCTTTTCGCAGGCGCTCCCATTCGCTCGACACACTGCTGCTGCCCCCGGTCCCCTGGAGCGGACCCCACTCGGTATGGTTGTAGGCGGGGCGGACCGGCGCCGCCTCGACGCGGATCTTCTGCCAGTCGCAAGCCAGCTCCTCGGCCACGAGCATCGGCAGAGCCGTGTAGACGCCCTGTCCCATTTCGCTTTTGGGGATCGTCAGGGTAACGGTATCGTCGGCGTCGATCCGGATGAAGGCGTCCGGGGTGAAGGAACCTGCCTGCCGTCTTTCCGCCGCGGCTCCCGTCTCCTCCCCGAACATCCGGGGCGTCAGAGAGAAGCCGAGCAGGAGCCCGTCGCCCACCGGGCCGCATTGCGGATGGCCGCACCGATCGATTTTGATGATCTCGTTCATCGCCCACCTCCTGGCTGCGCCTCTCCGGCGGCGTGGTGGATTGCCCGGCGGATCCGCTGATAGGTCCCGCAGCGGCAGATGTTTCCCCTCATCGCGGCATCGATGTCGGCGTCGCTCGGAGCAGGTTTCTTGGCCAGAAGCGCCGCGGCGGCCATGATCTGCCCCGGGTGGCAGTAGCCGCACTGGGGAACGTCGTCGGCGATCCAGGCCTTCTGCACGGGATGCGACCCGTCGGGGGAGAGACCCTCGATGGTGGTGATCCGCTTGCCGACGACGGACGAAACCGGGGTGACGCAGGAGCGGGTCGCCTCCCCGTTCACATGGACGGTGCATGCCCCGCACAGGCCGACACCGCAGCCGAATTTCGTCCCCGTGAGCCCCAGGTTGTCCCGAAGCGCCCAGAGGAGAGGCGTGTCGGGAAGCGCCTGGATCGTGTATCGCTTCCCATTGACCAAGAGCTGCAACTCGACCGGTTTCTGCTGTTCATCCTGTGCCACGACCCTGCCTCCTTGAATGACAAGAAACGGAAATGAATTTCGCCCATTCGCAGCGATGGTGCCTGCGCACAAACCCTGCGGAATGATCCCTGATTGAACAAGGTAGAACGACTTTCCGGGCAGACACAATGGGAATCGAATGGGGGGATTGTGGCGGTATCCCCCAACCGATATATTTCATTGATCATCGTCCGTGTTTCTGGTAGATTACGCCGCTAAATGTCGGGAAGGGTTCCCGGCGTGGACAGGGACGATATGCTGGTCGCCATCAACAATCAGAATCCCCAGATGCGGCTGATCCGCAAAGCGGTGGATATCCTCCGCAGCGGCGGGATCGTCATCTATCCTACCGACACGGTCTACGGGATGGGGTGCGACCTGTTCAACAAGAAGGGGATCGAGCGGATCTACGAGATCCAGCGCCGCGACCGGAAACAGCCGCTGAGCTTCATCTGCGCCGACCTGAAGGATATCAGCCGGTACGCCAGGGTCTCCGACGACGCCTACAAGATCATGAAGCGTCTCCTTCCCGGCCCCTATACCTTCATTCTCGAAGCCTCCCGCGCCGTTCCCAAGATCATCCTCCCCAAACGTCAGACGACGGGCATCCGCGTTCCCGACAACCGGATCTGCCAGGCCCTGATCGCGGAGATGGGCTCTCCGGTCATCAGCACCAGCGTCAAGGACGGAGGGGGCGAACTTCTGAGCGATCCCCGGATCATCGAGGAGCTCTTCGGCAAGAGGGTCGATGCGATCATCGACGGCGGGATCATCGCCGCGACGCCTTCGAGCGTGATCAGCCTCCTCGACGAAGGGGTCGAGGTCATCCGAGTCGGAAAAGGCGATGTCTCCGCCTTCCAATAGAAAGGATTTTTATGAAGAAACAGATGCTGATCAATGCCGTCCACCTCGAACAGAAACGCATGGCGATCGTGGAGGACGGCAAACTGGTCGAATTCAACATCCAGATGGCCGTCCGGGAGCCGATCACCGGCAACATCTACAAAGGGATCGTGATGAAGGTCGAGCGGGGGCTCCAGGCCGCCTTCGTGAACTACGGAGGCCGGAAGGACGGTTTTCTCCCGCTTCGCGACGTGAGCTCGAACTACTTCACCGAGTGCCGCGACGGGTCGAGAACGACCCTCAAACCGGGGCAGGAGGTCCTCGTCCAGGTGCTCCGCGAGGTGAGCGAGCGCAAGGGGGCGCTGCTCACCTCCTACATCTCGCTGCCCGGCCGGTACCTGGTGCTGCTGCCGAACAAGGAGAGCAGCGGCATCTCCCGAAAAATCGAGGATGAGGAGGACCGCAAGAGGCTCAAGGAACTGGTCGAGCAGATCAAGACCGAGGACGGGGTGGGGTTCATCGTCCGGACGGCTGGGATGAACCGGACCAAGCAGGAGCTGGCCCGCGACTACCAGCACCTCTCCCGCCTCTGGAAAGAGATCCAGAAGGGGGCGGCCGAAGCGACGGCGCCCGCCCTGATCTACCAGGAGAGCGCCTTCGGGGTCCGTTCGCTCAGGGATTACTTCACCCCGGACATCGAGGAGATCCTCGTCGACGACCTGGAAACCTTCCGGCAGGTCCGGGCCTACTGCAAGGCCGTCGCCCCCCGGAGCGTCAAGATGATCCGGTTGGACAAGGAGAAGACGCCCCTGTTCGACAAATACCAGCTCGAGGACCAGATCCGCGTGATCTATCAGGACCGCGTCGAGCTGAAGTCCGGCGGCTACCTGATCATCAACCCCACCGAGGCGATGATCACGATCGACGTCAACTCCGGCCGCGGCTCGCACAAGCGCAACGTCGAGGAGACCGCCTTCCAGACCAACATGGAAGCGGCCGAGGAGATCGCCCGCCAGCTTCGTCTGCGCGATCTCGGGGGGCTCATCGTGATCGATTTCATCGACATGATGGAGAGCAAACACAACGCGGAGGTCGAAAAAGCCTTCAAGAAGGCGATCAGCCTCGACCGGGCGAGGATCCAGCTCTCCCACATCTCCAAGTTCGGCATCCTGGAGCTCTCGCGCCAGAAGAAGCAGTCCACGATCCAGGAGATCAGCTACATCCCGTGTCCCTTCTGCCGGGGGCGGGGCGTGCGTCCCTCCCTCGAATACACGGCCCTGACCGCCTACCGGAAAATCGAAACGCAGGCCGTCAAGGGGCTCGCTTCCGCCATCACCCTCAGCGTTCCCTATGAGGTAGCCGATTACCTCCAGAACCAGAAGCGGGCGGAGATCCACCATCTGGAAAACGACTATGACATGTCGATCCATATTTCGGGAAGTTCCGACATGGCCTGGGACGAGTGGAAGATCGAAACGGCAAAACGGGAAACGCCGCTGGCGGAGCCGGTCAATCACACCCCGAAAGTTGCGGAGGTGATCGAGGAGCCCGAGGAACCGGAGGAGTCGGAGTGCGTGGAAGCGGAAACGGCGGTTCCCGGGGAGGCTGAAACCCCGACACCCGCCGAATCCCGCAAGGAAGGACCCAAGCGGGGAAGCCGGAGGAGGGGCGCGAAGGGAAAGGGTTCGCCCAGGGAGGAGAAGCCAAGGCCGGAAGAGCCGAAAAGGGAGGCTCCCCGCAGCGAAGAGACCGCGAAGGAGGAACCGGCCAGGGTAGAACCGGCCAGGGTAGAGCCAACCAAGGAAGAGCCCGCGAAAATAGCCGCGCCGACCGTCGAAGCCAGGGAATCTCTCCCGGTCGCGGGAAAGAAGAAACCCCGCCGCAGATCGCGTCATCGCAGAAAAACGCCCGGCGAAGTTCCGGCGGAAACGTCAGCGGCCGTGCCGCAGCCATCGCCGGCCGTGTCCCGGCCCGAAGCGCCTCCACGGGAGACGGCCCGGATCACGCGGCCGCCGGCTGCTGCCGCCGAGCCGGCACCATCGAGGATCGCTCCGCCGCCGCGCCCTGAGGCTCCCCGCGGAATCGCCCCGCAGGAGAGTCCCGGCCGGGGAAACGGGAGTTCCGAAGATCCGTTGAACCGGCTGAAGAGGGTTTTCGAAGCCCTGGATGATTGATGGGCGACAGGGCATGAGCGATATCATTTACTTCGACAATGCCGCCACCTCCTGGCCGAAGCCCCCTGAGGTCCCAGAAGCGATGGCCCGCTACCTTTGCGGGGTCGGCGGCAGCCCCGGACGCTCCGGCCACCGGCTCTCCATCGAGGCGGGGCGGATCGTGCTGGACGCGCGGGTGGCGCTGGCAACGATCCTCGGCGCGGCAGATCCCTTCCAAATCGTCTTCACCAAGAATGCCACCGAGGCGCTCAATCTCGCCCTCTATGGCCTCCTGAAGCCGGGCGACCATGTCATCACCTCCGCCATGGAGCACAACTCGGTGATGCGTCCGCTCCGCGGTCTGGAGAAAGAAGGGGTGGAACTGACCGTCCTTGCCTGCTCGGTCCGCGGCGAGTTCGAACCCGGTGCGATCGAGCCCGCCATCCGCCCGAACACGAAGGCCATCGTCCTGACCCACGCCTCGAATGTCACGGGCACGATTCTGCCGATCGCCGAGGCGGGACGGATCGCCCGCGGCCATGGCATCGTCCTGCTCGTCGATGCGGCGCAAACCGCGGGGGCCCTGCCGATCCACGTCGCGGACATGGGGATCGATCTGCTGGCATTCACGGGCCACAAATCCCTCTTCGGCCCGCCGGGCACGGGCGGCCTCTACATCCGGCCCGGACTGGAGACGGAAATCCGTCCCCTGTTGTCGGGCGGAACGGGCAGCCGCTCCGAATTCGAGGCGCAGCCCGATTTTCTTCCGGACAAATTCGAGGCCGGAACGCCCAACACGGTCGGTCTTGCAGGGCTCAGCGCCGGCGCCGCGTGGATCATCGAGCACGGGATCGCAGAGATCCGCGCCCGCGAGGAGAGCCTGACGGGCCGCTTTCTGGCGGGCGTGAAGGAGATTCCCGGGGTGACCCTTTACGGCCCCGCCGATCCGTCGCGTCAGGCCGCCGTGGTTTCGTTCAACATTGAAGGCCTGATGCCGTCGGAGGTTGCCTGGGAGTTGGACGAGCGGTTCGCGATCCTGTCGCGTCCCGGGCTCCACTGCTCACCCGCGGCGCACCGGACCATCGGGACCTTCCCGGAGGGGACCGTGCGTTTCGGATTCGGCTGTTTCAACACGGAGGCGGAGATCGACGCGGCCCTGTCCGCCATCCGGGAACTGGCCGGCGGTGCCCGGATACGTTCCTGAACCGCGGCTGTCACGTGGATAACGCCGCCGGTGCCCCGGGGCTAAAGTATTCAAGGCGTGAGCCGATAGAATAAAGTATGATGAATCAATGTGAAGATGAGCTTTGCCCGGAGAGTGATTCTCCGAATCCACGAGAGCTGCGCTCAGTATTCACCTATCCCGTCCAGGTGGCCGTTTTGCCGAACCCGTCGGAATCCATGCCGTTCCGTGGGTATTTGCGGGATATTTCCGCGGCGGGAGCCTGCGTCGAGTTCGAAGACCGGCTCGGCAGGTGCAACCCGAATGCGATCCAGGATGCCAACGTCAAAATCTCTTTCACCATCCTGGAGGGGGAAAAAGTCGACATCTTCGCCCGGGTCCAATGGGTGAAAAAGGCGGCGGACAGGTCGGGTTCCTGGACGATCGGAATCGAGTTCAGGTCCATGGAAAGTGGGGATGCCGTGGATCAATTGATCGGCATGAAGAACAAGGACCGCAGCATGATGTGGAACCTTTGGGAGCAGCTCCTGAAGTAAGGGGAACATGGACGACATCCGGGAGAGATTGTGGGCCATCGGCGGAGGCAAGGGGGGATGCGGAAAAAGCATCGTCACGCTGATGCTCGGCGCCTCCCTGGCGAAGCTGGGCCTGAAGATCGTTCTGATCGACGCGGACCTGGGGGGGAGCAACCTTCACATCCTGTGCGGCATTCGCTATCCGGCCTGGACGCTCGCGGATTTCATCAGCCGGAGGGTGGAGACGCTCGAAGAGGTCGTCATGGAGACCCCGATCAGAAACATGAAGCTCATCTGCGGAGCGGATGACATTCTGGGCGTCGCTAATCCCAAGTACAGCCAGAAAACGCGCCTTTTCAATCATATCCAGAGGCTCGACGCCGACATGATCCTGCTCGACCTCGGCGCCGGCACCTCGTTTACCGCCATCGATTTTTTCAACTACGCGAGCAACAAGATCGTCGTTCTGACGCCCCAGATGACCTCGCTTCAGAATGCGTATGGATTCATCAAGTCCAGTCTCTATCGCAGCTTGAAAGAGGCTTTCAAGAAGGAGCCCGAGATCCTGGAGCTCATCAACCGGGCAGCCCTCTCCGCGCAGGGGGAAAAGATCGACTCCATGGCCAGGCTCCTCGACGAAGTCGGCCGGTTCGGTGCGGAGCATCGGGAGAATCTCACGGCCTGCATCCAGAAGATGAAGATCAAGGTGGTCGTCAACATGGTGCGGGAGAGGAAAGAGGGCCAGGTCTCCAACATCATCCGGTCCGTGGCCCGGAATTATCTGGGCCTCGATCTCGAGGAACTGGGGATCGTGAGGTATGAAAATATTCTGAACTCTTCCATAAACACCATGGCGGAATATCTGATCGGCGGAAAGGATACCCAGGTCAGGGGAGATTTCTACGACATGGCCCATCGCATCGTCAAGAATGCCCGGACGGTTCGCCCGGCCTTGCCCGCTTCAGCGGGTTTGCGGCAGGGCGCTCTGTAGCAGCCCTGGAGGGAAAGGAGATCCGAAGATGCATCGCGGGAGATCGGGGGTGAGAGAGGTCGTCGAGGCCGCGTCGGCCGGAACGGGAAGGGCGGTTGCCCCATGAACGGAGCTCCCTGGGAGGTCGCCATCTTCCAATCGGTCCACCACGCGCTCCTGGCCGAGAAGGTGCTGATCGGGGCCGGGATCGCCTGCAAACTGATCCCCATGCCCCGGAATATCAGTTCGGACTGCGGCGTCTGCCTGCGCTTCGAGCCGCCGCTCCGGCCGAAAGTCGAGGAGGCGCTCCGGGGACGGGTTCAGATCGCAAGGATCGTTTCCCTCTAACGGGCCATCGGGCAAGAGTTCGCAGGATCGGGAGAACAAGGGGAGAATGAAAATGGAGAAGATCCCGATCGGCATCAGCGCCTGTCTGCTCGGCCAAAACGTCCGTTATGACGGCGGCCATCAGCAGGATCGCTACATCACCGACACGCTGGGCCGCTGGTTCGAATGGGCGCCGGTCTGCCCGGAGGTGGAGTACGGCCTCCCCATCCCCCGGGAAGCGATGCGGCTCGTCGGAGACCCGGCCAGCCCCCGTCTCGTCACGGTCCGAAGCGGCATCGACCATACGGGCGGGATGATCGCCTGGGCCGAAGAACGGCTGGAGGGGCTTGCCGCCCTCGACCTGTGCGGCTTCATCTTCAAGAGCCGCTCGCCGAGCTCCGGGATGGCGGCGGTGAAGGTTTACGGAGGGGCGGGCGTCGCGGTGAAGAAAGGGGTGGGGATTTTCGCCCGGGCCTTCATGAACCGTTTCCCATGGATTCCCGTCGAAGAGGAGGGGCGTCTGAACGACCCGGTCCTCCGGGAGAACTTCATCGAGCGGATCTTCGTCTACCGGCGATGGCGGGAGCTCGAAGGCCGGAAAGGCGGAATGAGGGAGCTCATCGCCTTTCATGCCGAGCACAAGCTCCTGATCCTCTCGCACAGTCCGAAGCATCTGACCGCCCTCGGCCGGCTTGCGGCCAACCCGGACCGCCTGAAACCGGCGGCGCTCAGGGACGCCTACTTTCGCACCCTCATGGAGGGGCTGCGCCTGACGGCCACGACCGCCAGGCAGACCAACGTCCTCCAGCACATGGCGGGCTATTTCAAGAAGAGACTCCCACCGAGCGAGAAAGCGGAGCTTGCGCTCCTGATCGAGCAGTACCGGCAAGGGCTCCTCCCCCTGATCGTGCCCGTCACGCTGACCGCCCATTACGTCCGCCTCTACGATGAACCCTACCTGAGGGGACAGGTCTATCTGCATCCCCATCCACTCGAGCTGATGCTCCGCAACCATGTCTAGCCGGAATCGATACGGAGGCGGGAATCGCAGGCGGGACCGCGAGAGGCCGAGAGCATAATCCGCTTGACATGCCGGGCTATTTTGCATATCCAGAACGGGCCGGAGAGCAACTGATCACGATCGAAAGAGGAGCGTAAAATGGACGAAAAGCAGATGATGGCAAAGGCCAAGGTTTACCTGAAAAATCACTACGGAGAGGATACGGTCACCATGGACGTGACGGGCAATACCGTCGGGGAGGCCGGCAGCGGCGTCCTTTCCGTGGATTGTACGGTCAGCGTGGGGGGGAGCCATTCCGACTGGAGCAAGAAATTCCATTTCAAGAATGGCGACATCACCCGGATGGACTGGAAAAGCCGTTAAGGCGGCTGCCCCTGCGAGCCGCTTGCCCATAAGAAAAGCGGCAAACGCGAGAAGCGCTCGAACCTTATTGAGGAGACACGACATTGGAAAAGTATATCGAGGTCATCACGGAGCGATGCACAGGGTGCAAGCTCTGCGAACTGGCCTGCTCGGCCGTCAAAACGGGAGAGTTCAATCCTCGCAATTCGAGGATCAAGGTGACGCTGGTCGACATGCCCGAGATACCGATCCCCACGCTCCTGGAGAGCTGCGACACCTGCTTCGGAAACCCCGTATGCGTTCGGGTCTGTCTTCCCGCGGCGATCGTCTGGAGGGAAATGGAGGCCGCGCCGCTCAGGCCGGCCGTTTCGGAGGCCAAGAAGATCGCCCGCGACTGGCGGGCATCGGTCACCAAAGAGGCCTGAACAGTCCAGGAGCGGGGGAATCGTGAACGGCACATCAACAGCGGGAACTGGGTAATTCCCAGCTCCCGATTCGGAGGAGGGAACCATGGGATTTCCACATGGCGGATATGTAGGGCAGATTCTGAGGGTCAATCTGACCAACGGGCAGGTGACCAAGGAGCCCCTGCGGGCGGACTGGGCCCGGGATTTCGTGGGCGGCGTCGGCTATTCCGCACGCCTTTACTATGACGAGGTCCCCGCGAAGGTCGACGCCCTGGGACCGGAAAACAAACTGATCTTCATGACCGGACCGGTCAACGGGACGATGATTCCCGCGGCGTCGCGCACCTCCGTCTGCGCAAAGTCCCCGATGACGGGATCTTTTTTCCACAGCATTTTCGGCGGTTACTTCGGCCCCGAGTTCAAGTTCGCGGGGTATGACGGCATGGTGATCGAGGGGCAGGCCGCAAAGCCCGTCTATCTCTGGATCGACGACGACAAGGTCGAGCTCCGCGACGCGGGGCACCTCTGGGGCAGGGACCCTTTCAAGACCCAGGAGATCATCCGGAAGGAGGTCGGCGACGACGAGATCCACATCGCCACCATCGGCGGGGCCGGCGAGGGTGGAGTCCCCTTCGCTATGATTCTCCTGGACATGCGGGCGGCCGGCCGCGGGGGAATCGGGGCGGTCATGGGATCGAAGAACCTGAAAGCGATCGCCGTCCGGGGCACGGGGAGCGTAACCGTGCCAAACCTCCTGCGGGTCTACAACACCGCCATCCGGGTGAACGAACTGATCGCCGGGAACGCCGCCGTCCAGGGGCTCTCCGGCTACGGGACCCCGCGCGGCGTTGCGGGCTTGAATGCGGCGGGCATCCTGCCGACGAAGAACTGGCAGACCGAAGTTTTCGACAGGGTCCAGGGGATCACGGGCGAGACCATGAAGGAGAAGGTGGTCAAGGGACACCGGGCCTGCTTTGCCTGCTCGATCAACTGCACCAAGTACAGCGTCGTTCCGAAGGGCCCCTACAAGTCGATCATCAACGGCCCGGACTATGAGGCCGTCTACGGGTTCGGGAGCATCTGCTGCGTCGATTCCATCGAGGCGCTCTGCAAGGCTGACGAAATTTGCGACGAATACGGGATCGACCTGATGAATACCTCGATGACCGTGGCCTGGGCCATGGAGTGTTTCGAAAAGGGGATATTCACCCTGGAGGACACGGAAGGGATCGACCTGCGGTTCGGGAACGCCGACGCCATGCTTGCGATGACCGAGAAGATCGGGAAGCGCGAGGGGCTGGGGGTGCTCCTGGCCAAGGGGACCCGCGAGGCGGCGCGCATCGTGGGCAAGGGAAGCGAGCGCTGGACCGTTCAGGGCCGGGGGATCGACTATCCGGGCCACTCCTGCCGGCCCTTTCCCGCGGCGGCCGTCGGCTATGCCACGGGGCCCCGGGGCGCCAGCCACCACGACATCCGGACGACGCCGGAGAAGACCGGCCTGTTCGATCGCAAAACCCTGGTCGGCAAGGGGTCTCTCGCATCCGAGATCAACCACTGGCTGATCTTCTGCGACTCGGCCCTGCTCTGCCACCTGGCCGAGACCATCTGGGGGCCGGAGAAGATCAAATCCACTGCCTATGAGGTGGTCAACGCCGTGACCGGGTGGAACCTGGACTATGAAGCAGCCCACAGGATCGCCGAACGGCAGTGGAACATGATCCGCTGCTGCGCCGCCCGCGAAGGCTTCACGCGCGAGGACGACCAGATCCCGATCCGTTTCATGGAGGAGCCCATCCCCGACGGTCCGATGAAGGGGAGCATCATCACCAAAGAGACCCTGGAAAAGCTCAAGGATGACTACTACACCTACCGCGGCTGGGACCTCAAGACGGGGAACCCGTCGAAGGAGAAGCTCGTCGAACTCGGCCTCGAATTCGTGATTCCGGATCTCTACGGCAAACCCTGATCCTGAATCGTGACGGTTTTATAAAAGGTCGTCACCCCGGCTTTCACCGGGGTGATGTGGGTGGGGAGTCTCGATTTTACGCTCGCGTCCGCCCTGCCCACCATGCCCCCGCCGCGATCAGGAGCGCCCCGACCATGAGCCCCGGCCCCATCGCCTCCCGGAAGAGGAGGCCGATGAGCAGGGTGGAGCCGATGGGGATGAAATAGGCCAGTGTCCCGATCAGAGGCACGTTGCCGCGTTTCATGCCGATCTCCCACCAGTGGTAGGCCAGCCCGACCGGACCGATCCCGCCGAAGAGAATCCAGAAGAGCGCCTCGGCGCGAACGGGCGGCAGGGCGTGCCACTCGCCCCGAAGGGTGGCTGCCGCCGCGGCCATGAGTGCGCAGACGCTGAAATGGAATGCCGTTCCCCCCTGCTCTGCCGGAATGCGCCAGCGCCGCAGCAGAACACAGTAGCCGGCCCAGAGAAATCCGCCCAGAAGCGCGAGAAAGAGCGGCAGGGGGTTTTCGGGCGTTTTGATCAGTTCAGCCGGGCCGCGGCTGACGACGATTCCCGCAAACCCGAGGAGAGCCCCTCCTGCCGTCGGGAAAAGCCGGGCCTCCTCCCGGAGCAGGGCTGCGGAGAGCAGCACGATCCAGATCGGCCAGAGGTAGTTGAGAAGGTTGACCTGGCCGATCTCCTCGGCCGGGGCGATGCCGAAGGCGAGCGCCAGGATCAGCGTATAGACGGCAACCCCCCAGAAACCGGCGACTTTGACCCGGAGAGGCAGGCGGAACAGATTCGCGAACGGCTGCCGCCGGAAGCGCTGAACGAGGGCGACCGTCACCGCGCCCGTTGCCGTCATCCCGGTGAGATAGACCATAGGCCCCAGCAGACGCGCCCCACGGGCGAAGCAGATGCCGCTTGCGCACCACAGCAGGATCGAGCCGATTGCCGCCCAGGTTGCACCTTTTTCGTCTGATCGATCCGGAGGAACCGGCATGCGATTCGCCTCTCTTCCCCGAACGGCCGGGGATGTTCGGAAAACGGTTGGTTCTATGTCGATGATTTTCCTGCCCGCCGTCAAGCGGAAAAGAGCTTCGCATCTGAAAAATCACGGAATCGATCACGGATCTGCGCGAAATCCGGCCACAGGGTACGGCTCAGGAAAGAACCGTTCCACGCGGCTCAATCCCTGAATGACTTGAAATGAGGTTTCAATCGTGAATCCCATCTTCCAGAGTTCGAAGGCGATGTCCCGGGGAGCGCGGTGGTTTTTCACGCTCTCGGCCGGCCGCTGCGGCCGTATGATCGAGAAGCCGTTGCCGCCGGGAAAAGGCGCCATTCTCCCGATCGTGTTCCTCCTGCTCCTGACGCTCGCGGCGGGTCTCGGAGAGGCGGCGGAGACGGCCTCCCCGAGACCCAGAATCGGCCTCGTGTTGAGCGGCGGCGGGGCCCGGGGCGCTGCCCATATCGGCGTCCTCAAGGTCCTCGAGGAACTGCGGATTCCCGTGGACGTGATCACCGGGACCAGCATGGGGGCCATCGTCGGCGGCTTCTACGCCGCGGGCCATTCGCCGGCGGAGATCGAAACGCTGGTGAACAGCCTGGAATGGAACGAGGCCTTCCGTGACCGCCCGCCACTCGAGGATTACTCCTTCCGCCGCAAGGAGGATATTGCCAATTACATGATCAAGTTCGATGCCGGCATCCGGGACGGGAAACTCGCCCTGCCGCGCGGCATCATTCAGGGAGAGAACCTCAATTTCATCCTGAAGTCGAGGCTGATCCATACGGCCACAGTGACCGATTTCGACCGGTTGCGGATCCCGTTCCGTGCGGTTGCCGCCGATATCGTAACGGGAGAAACGGTCGTGCTGGGCGCGGGTGACCTGGCCGAGGCGATCCGCGCGAGCATGTCGATCCCGGGAGTCTTTGCCCCGGTCGAATGGGAGGGACGGCTTCTCGTCGACGGCGGCATCGCCGAC
Source organism: Deltaproteobacteria bacterium (assembly GCA_021372695.1). The sequence goes on along the minus strand of JAJFTY010000082.1, from coordinate 20,638 downwards.
AACCTGCCCGTCGATGTGGCGAGGTCGATGGGAGCGGACATCGTGGTCGCTGTCAACATTGGCACGCTGCGCCGCCCGAAGGAGAAGCTGACCTCCGCCATGGCGATCACCGCCCAGGTGATGACCATTCTGATCCAGAAGAACACCGATGCCCAGATCGCATCGCTGCGGGAGGGGGACCTCCTCATCCAGCCAGCCCTCGGCGAGATCGGGTCGAGCGACTTTGCCATGGCGCCGGAGGCGATCCAGATCGGGGAGGAGGAGGTTCGCCGAGCCATCCCGCACCTAAGCCGGCTCTCCCTTCCGCCCTCTGGGTATGAGCACTGGCTCGCGGCGCAGCGGCGTCAGCCTGCCCCGCTACCGGTCATCGACAGCGTCACCGTGGACAACAACTCGCCCATCGCGGAGGGGGTGGTCCGGGCGCAGATCCGCACGAAATCGGGCGAACCGTTGAACCTGGGGACACTCGAAGGGGACCTGCAGAGGATCTACAGCATCGATACCTTCGAAAAGACCGATTTTCGCCTCAGCGAAAAGGACGGGAAGACGGACCTCCGCATCTCAACGCAGGAGAAATCGTGGGGCCCCCATTACCTGCGCTTCGGCCTGAGTCTCGTCGACAACCTCGACGGCGATGCCGGCTACAACGTCTCGGCGAGTCTGACCAGCACGGCGCTGAACCGTCTCGGGGCCGAATGGCAGAACCAGATCCAGATCGGGGATACCCCCCGTTTCTTTTCCGAGTTCTACCAGCCGCTCGACGAATCCCTCCGTTACTTCATCGCCCCGCGCGTCGAATACAAATCCTGGAACATCAACAACTATTCGGAGGGGGTCCTGCTCGCCCAGTTTCGCGCCTCCGCGGTCGAGGCGGGCCTGGATATCGGCCGGCAGTTCGAGAACTGGGGGCAGTTCCGTCTGGGTGTGCGGCGCGGTTACGGCAATGTCAGGGTGCGTGTGGGTACCCCGGAACCGGAGGCCAAGTTCAACAGCGGCGGCCTCTTCACGTCATTTTCCTACAATCGCCTCGACAACTTCAACTTTCCGCGCCGGGGTACGGCCGTCGACGTGGTCTGGATGATCCCCCGGACGGAGCTGGGGTCCGATTATTCGGGAAACGGCCTGGTGGTGGACTGGCTGACCGCGAAGACCATCGCAAGGCACACCGTCCTGGCCGGTCTGACCGTTCAGAGCGCCCTGTGGAGTGAGGCCCCGCTGCAGAACAGCTACCCCCTGGGCGGCTTCCTCAATCTCTCCGGGTATGCGACGGACGAACTCTACGGCCAGCACACGGGACTGGCGCGCCTGATCTACTACTACCGGCTCGCCGGCGCCGGCCTCGGGGAATTCCACATGCCCCTCTATGCCGGATTCTCCCTGGAGGCCGGGAACGCCTGGGCCACCCGGGGCGACATCTCCGGCCGGACGCTGATCTACGCCGGGAGCCTCCTCGCCGGTGCGGAGACCTATCTGGGACCGATCTACCTGGCCTATGGGCAGGCCGAGGGGGGGCGCCACTCCCTCTATCTCTTCCTGGGCCACAAGTTCTGACGCGCCGGAGATGGACGGTTCAACTCAGTGATTCGGGACTTTTTCGACGATATCGGCGATCTGCCGGCAGCAGCCCCGGTGGCCTCTGGAGAGGGTCCTCATACCATCACCCGGCACGTGTTCCGGGTCTGCCCGGTGCGGTGGCCGTGCCCGTCCCTCCGCCATTTCGCGTGATTCGACCAGGAAATTTCACTTGCGATCCCGGGACGCTTGTGTTAGCGTCTCGGACGCCGGAAGCTCATATAATACGAGTATTTAATCTGCAAATGACCATGGTTTCCGGGTGGTTCGGGGTGAACCTGCGGGCCTGTTTCCGCTCCTGTCCCACAGGTTCTTTTTTGGGTTTCGGGTTGACTGAACCGGTTGACCCGGCGTTCCGTTCCCTGCGGGATGGAGCGGCCGGAATAGAAAAAGAGAAGAGGAGGAGTGATATGGAGAAGAAGGTAACCGTCGTCGGCGCAGGGAATGTGGGCGCGACTGCGGCGCAGCGCCTGTGCGAAAAAGCGTTGTGCGATGTGGTGCTCGTGGACATCATCGAAGGCGTGCCCCAGGGCAAGGCCCTCGACCTGACGGAGGCGGCGCCGGTTGAGAAGCATGATGCCCATCTGATCGGCACCAACGACTATGCAGCGACCAAGGATTCCGACATCGTCATCATCACGGCCGGCATTCCCCGGAAGCCGGGGATGAGCCGCGACGATCTGCTGGCCACGAACAAGAAGATCATGACCGCCGTGACGGAGCAGGTGGTGAAATATTCCCCCAATGCGACGCTGATCATCGTCAGCAACCCGCTCGACGCGATGTGTCACGTCGCCCATGACGTCAGCGGCTTCCCCAAGAACCGCGTGATCGGTATGGCAGGCGTGCTCGATTCGGCCCGGTTCCGCTCCTTCATCTCGATGGAGCTCAACGTCTCGGTCGAGAACATCCACGCTTTCGTGCTCGGCGGCCATGGAGACACGATGGTCCCGCTGCCCCGTTACTCGACGGTGGCGGGCATCCCGATCACGGAACTGATCCCGAAGGATCGCCTGGAAGCGATCGTGACCCGGACCAGGAACGGCGGGGCGGAGATCGTCAGCCTCCTGAAGACGGGGAGCGCCTTCTATGCGCCGGCCTCGTCGGCGGTCGAGATGGCGGAGTCGATCCTGAAAGACCGCAAGAAGATCCTGGCCTGCGCGGCCTACCTGGAGGGCGAGTATGGGATCAAGGGCCTGTTCATCGGCGTGCCCGTGAAGCTGGGCAAGGGCGGGATCGAGGAGGTCATCCAGATCAAGTTGACGGCCGAAGAAGACGCAGCCCTGAAGAAGTCGGCGGCGGCGGTTCAGGATCTCGTCGATGCGATGAAGAAGATGGCGTAGTGGCTTTCGCCGGGGTGACGACTTTTTTATGAGTCCATTAAGAAAGTGGTATCGGTAAAAAAAGGGCCTTCCCGTTGCAGGGAAGGCCCTTTTGAGTCGAGCGGACTCTCGATTTCTAGGCGGGGTTGTCGGAAGAGGGCGGGGGAGGGGTTCCGGGTCCGCCCGGATTGTCGGCCACGGGTGGTGGTGGGGTGCATGCCCATCCGCGATGGGTTCCGAAGCGGCTGACCAGGGTAGCGCCCAGACCGAGCACGATCGCAACGGCCTTGACCATCCAGCCGATGTAGGGAATCCAGCCGATCAGCCAGAGGATGACCAGGCCCCAGAAGGTCTCCCGGACGATCCCTGACCCGGTGCGCCTGAAGAGGCGCAGGACCTTGGCGCCAACGAGCTGGCCCACGGCGATGAAGCCGAGCAGCACCGAACAGACGACGACGATCACCTCGAGCGGGATGAGTGCGATCCCCACGACCGAAATCGTCAGCAGAAGCGCGAGTGGGGCGATCAGGACCAGTCCCAGGATGCCGCAGAGGATCACCTTGAAGGTGTTTTCACGGATCGCCTCTGACACGACGGTGACGGGCTTCGGCAGCAGGGCGGCGATCAGAAGCGCCAGGACCAGGATGACGACGAAAATCGCGATCGAGATGACGGCGAAGATCCAGGACCAACCCTCCCAATCGCTGCTCACGGCGGCCGTCAGGGTCTCATAGAGGTTGCTGGAATTGATCTCCGTCAGCTCGCCGTCGACCCTCGCGTCCAGGGCCATGACGATGACCCCGCCGAGGGAGATGACGTTTCCCTTCACCACGGCGGTTTTGGTCAGGACCACCGAACCGCCGATGGCCATGACGCTCTTCTCCACCTCGCCCATCACCGTGACCTGGCCCCCGACCGTGATCACGCTCTGGACCTTCTGATTCTGCTCGATTGTGACGTCGCTGCCGATCCTGACGATGTTCTTGTCGGTGAATGCCGCCGCGGTCATCGGAATCAACAGCCATCCGACGATCATCAGAAGGACGACGACTTTTCGAAACGGTTTCATATCTCCTCCCAGCAAAGCCATGGATCGCTATTCGTTAAAGTCCGCCGGCGGATCTTCGCTGGCGGAGGTATTCTATTGCGCCGGGCATGACCGAAAGGATCACGATCGCGATGATGACCAGCGTGAAGTTATTCCGGATCATGGGAAGATTCCCGAAATAATACCCGCCGAAGATGAACAGGGCGATCCAGGCGATGCCGCCGACGACATTGTAGGAGATGAACCGTGCGTAGGTCATCTGGCCGATGCCGGCGACGAAGGGTGCGAAGGTCCGGATGATCGGCATGAAGCGGGCGATGATGATCGTCTTGCCGCCGTGCTTCTCGTAAAAGCGGTGGGTCCTCTCCAGGTACGCCTTCTTGAAGAAACGGCCGTCCTCCTTCTGGAAGATCTTCGGTCCGATATAGTGGCCCGCGGCGTAGTTCACCGTATCCCCGGCGACGGCCGCGATGGAAAGGATGATGAACAGCCACTCCACCTCCAGGGGCCCTTTGAGATAGGGGTTCGCGGCAAAGGCCCCGAGGCCGAAGAGGAGAGAATCGCCCGGGAGGATCGGCGTGACCACGAGCCCCGTTTCACAGAAGATGATCAGGAAGATCACAACATAGGTCCAGACGCCGAAATATTGGAGCAACTCCCCCAGATGGCGGTCGAGGTGGAGGAAGAGGTCGATGAAGGTGATGATGAGATCCATAGACGGTTATTCGTTACCCCTCAGGTGAATTCGAGTTCTTCCGCAGAATTGCGCGACTTGCGGAAGACGGCGGCAGTATAGGGGAGGGATCGCCGCCTGTCAATGAGAAACGGATCGGAATTGCCGGAAGACGGTCCGGGCGAGCGGCCTGCGGATGGCGCCTTTCAATGCCCGGTCGCCAGCTCGTCGATCTTCCGAAGGGCTTTGTCCGGGTTGACACTGGCGATGCGCCCCTCACGGATAATCAGGATGCCCTGCCGGCCAAGATCCGCCAGCACCTCGTCGATCTCACCCGGCTCCCTGCCGGTGATCCTCGCGAGCTCCGCCTCCGGATCGGATCCCGCGGGGAGAGGCCATGACCTGAAGAAAAAGAGGGTCGCGATCAGCAGGACCCAGGAGTGGCGGAGCTCCTCCAACTCTTCGCTCTGGTGCCCGATCCGGTGGGCGAATTCCTGGAGCAGGAAGAGGGAGACCTCCTCGCTTTCGCGCAGAAGGTTTCGCAGGGTCTCGCCGTCGATCTCGGCGACGTGGCTCTCCTCCAGGCTCCGGGCCGACGTCGCGTAGGGGGTGTGATTCAACGCCGCTGCCTCGCCGAAGTACTCGCCCGGCCCCATCTCGGCCAGGAGTTTTTTTGCCTCGCCTGTCTCCCTTTCCATCCGGACGCGGCCGCTCAGAATGTAGAAGATGCTCCGGCCCGGATCTCCTTCGTGAAAGATGTATTCATCCCGGCCATAGAGGCGGTCGAATTTCCGGAGGAGCCGCTCGTCGATTGGGGTGCCGCCGCTGCGGGGTTTCAGAATGGCCTGTTCGAGGAGGAGCATCTCCCGTCTCAGGTAGGAGAAGATGAGTTCCGCGCAGAAGAGCAGGATCAACGCCACGTAAAAGACCCAGATGACGAGGATGACCACCGCCTCCAGCGAACCGAAAATGAGATGGTAGCGGGTGTAGCTGGCGACGTACCAAGTGAAAAACTGCTTTGCGATCTCCATCAGGGCCGAGAAGATCGCGCTCCCGATGACGGCGCTTTTCCAGCTGATGTTCTTCGTGGGGATGACCTTGTAGAGGACCGTGAAGAAGAGCACGGTAACGAAGTAGGGGAGGAGATACCGGATGACGATCCCGTTCACTTCGGGCAGGAAGAAGAGGCCCCCCTGGACGAGAAGGGGCTGACGGGAGAGGATGGTGGCCACGTAGGTGATGCCGACGCTGATGACGCCGATCGCCCATCCGAGCGGGATCATCGCGATGGCAAGAAGCTTCGAGACGAAGTAATTCCTCTGGACCTTGGACCGGAACGTGATGTTGAGGGCCGTTTCGACGGAGCCGAAGATCGCCGCCGAAAACCAGACCAGACTGATGATGCCTGCCCAGCCGAGAAGCTCTTTCTTCCCTTCGATCCGGCTGAACTGCGTCAGCAGGTCCCCTGAAAAGGAGGGGACGAACTGGCGGATCCCCTCGATCAGCTTCTTCTGGATCTCGGGATCGGAACTGAAGAGGTCGCTGACCAGGAGCAGCGTCAGGATGAAGAGCGGGATGATCGACAGGATGGCATAGAGTGCGATGGCCGCGGCCTGATTGGTGTCGCCGTTCGACCGATAGTTCCGGATGGCGTCTCCGAGAATCTCGCCTGCGGTCGCAATGCGGAGGCGGACTCCCTCTGGCGTCCCTCTCTTGTCCTGTTCGTTCGGGTCTGTGTCCATCCTGTTCACACGCCCGTGAAGATGGCTTCTTACCGGATCGATCAGCCTTGCATGACCGCTCTCAGCGCTGCCAGAGCCGCGTCGATCTCCGCCGCTCCGATTCCGTAGTGGGTCAGCATCCGGAAACGGGCCGGCCCCGGGTGGGAAAGCTTCACCCCTCTCTTTTCCAGGAGCGCCATGAATTCATCGTCCGGGAAGCGGCGGTCGAGCAGATCGATGTAAAGGATGTTTGTCCGGACGCGCTCCGGCTCGATCCCGAGCCCCGGGATCAGGGCAATCCCCTCGGCGAGACGGCGGGCATGGGCATGGTCCTCCGCGAGGCGATCCACCATGGTTTCCAGCGCGACGATTCCTGCGGCCGCGATGATGCCGGCCTGGCGCATCCCGCCGCCGAGCATCTTCCGGATCCGCCGGGCCCGCGCGATGAATTCGCGGCTGCCGCAGATCACGGACCCGACCGGGGCGGCAAGCCCCTTGGAGAGGCAGACGTTGACCGAGTCGACACCCCGGGCCAGTTCCCGGACGTCCACGCCCAGTGCGACGGCGGCGTTGAAGATCCGGGCGCCGTCCAGATGGACGAGAAGCCCCCGGCGATTTGCGAGCGAGACGACCTCAGCGGTATATTCGGGGGTCAGGGCGGCGCCGTAGCAGCGGTTGTGCGTATTCTCCACGCAGACGAGCCGCGTCTTCGGAAAGTGGATGTTCTCGGCGCGGATAGCCTCGTCGATGTCGTCCAGGCGCATCGTCCCGTCGGGCTGGTTCGGGACCGTGTGGGGAAAGATGCCGCCCAGGGCGGACATCCCGCCCGCTTCGTTCAGGAAGATGTGCGAGCTGTCGCCGAGGATCGCCTCTTCACCCCGGCCGCAGTGTGCAAGCACGCAGGTTGCATTTCCCATCGTGCCGCTGACGACCAGAAGCGCCGCCTCCTTCCCCAGCCGCTCGGCGGTCATCGCCTCGAGGCGGTTGATCGATGGGTCCTCGCCGAAGACGTCGTCTCCCACCTCGGCGTGCGAGATGGCCTCCCGCATCGCGGGTGTCGGAAGGGTTACGGTATCGCTTCGCAGATCGATCATCTTCATCGCCAACCTCCTGATATTCTGCCATGATGATCGGTGTGGGTGTTCGCCCGATCACGGCGGATCTTTCCATACTTGCACCGGTTAGTCAAGCCTTATGCCGGCCTGCGGGTGACCCCGGCTCGCCCTGTTTGCCGTTCTTTTTCCCCGTTGCAAAAGGGACGCCCGTACGGTAGCTTGACAGCCATGAAACCCCTCGGCCGTCTGCTCCTGATCCTGTTCGCCTCTGTTGCCTGGGCCGTGGCGGCGTGCGGCCCGCAGACCCCGGGACGGGTCCCCGCCGGGAGCGCCGCCGCGACTCCCGCGCACGGGGACATCATGGTCGAGGGCTCCATCGGCGATGCCTCGAACCTCATCCCGCTTCTTGCTTCGGACACGACCTCCCACGGAATCGCCGGTTTTGTCTTCAACGGACTGATCAAGTACGATAAGGGGCTGAACATCACGGGCGACCTGGCCGAATCCTGGGAGGTCTCTCCCGACGGCCTCGTGATCACCTTCCGTCTGCGCAAGGGGGTGCGCTGGCACGACGGCCGCCCCTTCACTGCGGCGGACGTCCTCTACACCTACCGGGTGACGGTCGACCCGAAGACGCCCACGGCCTATGCGGGCGATTTTCTCAAGGTCAGGAAGGCGGAGGTCATCGACGATCACACCTTCCGGGCCACCTACGACAAGCCCTTTGCCCCTGCCTTGATGAGCTGGTCGGTCGGCATCCTGCCGAGCCATCTCCTGGCCGGGAAGGATATCACGACCTCGCCCCTCGGCCGCCATCCGATCGGGACCGGGCCCTATCGGTTCAGGGAGTGGGTGACGGGGCAGAAGATCGTCCTGGCTTCGAACCACGATTATTTCGAGCGTCGGCCGTACATCGACGGCTACGTCCTGCGGATCATCCCCGACACAGCGACGATGTTTCTGGAGCTCCGCGCAAGCGGCATCGACCGGATGGGGCTCACGCCGCTCCAGTTCACGAGGCAGACGGAGACCAACCTCTTCCGGGAGAATTTCAACAAGTACCGCTACCTCTCCTGTGCCTACACCTACATGGGCTACAATCTTAAAAACCCTCTCTTTGCGGACAAGCGGGTCCGCCAGGCGATCGCCTACGCGGTGAACCGGGAGGAGATCATCGACGGCGTGCTACTCGGCCTGGGCAAGCCCGCCACCGGACCCTACAAGCCGGGAACCTGGGCCTACAACCCGAAGGTCCGGACCTATCCCCATGACCCGGCAAAGGCGAAGGCGCTCCTGGCCGAGGCGGGATGGAACCGTGTCAATGACGAAGGGATCCTCGAAAGGGCAGGGCGGCCCTTCGAATTCGAGATCATCACCAACCAGGGAAACGAAATCCGGGCGAAGTGCGCGGAGATCATTCAGCGGCGTCTGGCAGAGGTCGGGATCCGGGTCAAGATCCGGGTGGTCGAGTGGGCGGCCTTCGTGAACGACTTCATCAACAAGCGGAAGTTCGACGCGACGATCCTGGGCTGGACGATTCCGATGGAGCCGGACCTCTTCGACGTCTGGCATTCGAGCAAGACCGGACCGCAGGAGCTGAACTTCATCTCGTATAAGAACGCGGAGGTGGATGCCCTGACCGTGAAGGCGCGCGAGACCTTCGACCAGCCCCTGCGGAAGCTCTGCTACGACCGCATCCAGGAGATCCTGGCCGAGGAGCAGCCCTATCTCTTCCTCTACGTTCCCGACGCGCTTCCGATCATCTCCCAGCGTTTCCGGGGGGTGGAGGTCGCGCCGATCGGCATCGACCATGATTTCATCAAATGGTATGTCCCCAGGGCGGAGCAGAGGTACGTCATGAAGCCCTAGGGGATCCGGCCATCGATTTACGGAGGCTGTCGGTTGAAGAGATGTAGTATCTGATTTCAAAACAGAAATAAACGATGTTTCAATTTTCTCCGTGATCATGATAAGGGATCGGCGGACCAAGGTTTTTTGAGGACGACTATGGCACGAATTATACTATGGGCGCTGTATCTTTCGATAATGATGTTTCCTTTTACCGCCTTTGGCTCCCATGGGGATGTCGACAATAATGGAAACATTACCTTGCAGGATGCGATCATGGCCATCCGGATAACCTCAGGTCTGGATGCAGGTGCTCAAGTATATACGTCAGCCGAAGTCAGCGGAGACAATAGAATCGGAACGGCTGAGGCATTATATATCTTGCAGTGCATATCAGGATTAAGATATCCCACATTCGCCAAGGTCACGCTCGATTCCGCGGGAGTGGTTCAATCGACCGTCACCGTAGCGGGCCTGGATAGTTCCTTGCTCACGCTCTATGCGGGAACACGGATCGCGCTTATCAGGGCAGGAGGGGTGATCGAAACGCCCGTTTCCCTGGACAATGTCACCCTTTCGCTGGTCGCACCCTCCGGAACCCTGCCCACTCTGCCGGATGGCATCAACGCACTGACGTCGCTGCGCATCAGGCTCACCATCGACAGCGCCGAACAGGAGGCCTGGTTCTGGCCTACTGACACCAGTGGCACCGCAGAACAGGGGCTGAAACTGGTGGTGGTCGTCTCCGCTACGGACGTGAAAGACGGCGCCCTGGGCCTCCTCTTCGATGTGGCCTCGGGCAGCGCCGTACGGGTGGGTTCATCAGCGTTGACGTCCCTCGGCGAAACCACCCCGAGCGCCGTCACGGCTTCTCTCAGGGTGCCTCTGGAATTGCCCCCCTCGACTCCGGGATCACGCCAGATGGCGTTCAGCCCCGGCCGAACAGGATCCTACAAGACCGGCGGCTCGACACCGGGCTCGGGGTCGGCGCCAGGTGGCACCTTCTGGAGCCTGTTCAACGTGCCCGACCCGGGCTGTGCCACCGTGGGGACCATCGAAGTGTGCGGCGCGAAGAAGGTCGAATCGGTCGAGATCACCGAGGAGAGCACGGCGGATATCCTTGCCGACTGCGTGTTCGGGGAGAGCAACACGGCCACGAGCGGGACGATTCCGCCCGGCTACCAGTTCTGGTGCGAACGCATCCCGAAGGGAGATGGAAGCACCGACATCAAGATCTCCTCGCCCCAGGCCAACCTGCCGATCATTCGCGCCAAGATCGTTCGGGCCAGCGACAACCTCCCCATGTTCTGGACCTACCATCAGGCAACCGGCGGTCTGAATGGGCCGGACGGGACCGTATACTCCGATCCCTACCAGAAGAAGGAGTTCGAGTTCGCGGGGGACAAAAAGCTCACCTTCACCACCAAGGCGGACAAGAAATATGACTGGATGCGGCAGCACGCGCTTCAGCCCCTCCTGGACGCGGGGTACACGGCCTGGCAACGCAGCTTTCAGGCCACCAATCCCGGTTTCATCGCCGAGATCATGGTGGTCGATACCCTCGATGCCCGCGTTCTCATGGAAGAAAATGTGATCCTGAAGGAGCCCTGGAAGGTGCGCAAAGGGGACGCGACGCGGGGCAACCGGGGCACCTACGATTACACGCCCAAGTACAAAGGGACCGCCAAGGCCTCCATGAAGTTCCCTAATACTTCCAACCTCGTCTATGAAATCAGCGCCGATGTCACCTTTGAAAAGGACTCTGCCCTGAGCACAGAGACGATGGACGTTTATACGGCGAGCGGCACCATCACACAGACGAACTACACCGTCCCCAGTCCCTTCTGTTCGGGGGAACCTGCCTCCTTTACCGATGCTCCTTATCCCATTGCCAAAGACCCGTACGGCGACCTCTGGATCAAGGTGGGCAGCAATCCGATTGAGTACGTCGCCAGTGCCACCCTGTCAGCGGGGACGTACCCTCTGCAAAGCCATCCCTACACAATGTGCTGCTATTCCCAGTGTTCAGACGAAGTCCTGGAGCCGGGGGCACAGGAGCACATGTGGTTGATGACGGGGCTGGGGGGAGCATTCAAGACGGCGGGGACCGACGGCAGACTTAAAGGCACTTTTCAGCACGTGACGGAGCAGGGTATCAATGCCGGGTTTTATGAATGGGACTTCGCTCCGGCAGACGAAAATCAATAGGCGATTGCAGTTGGGGCAGGGTGGTCCCGCCGCCCGTTCACGGCGAAGCCGTGCGACTCCGCATCGGTCCGATGGAGGAGGCGTCCCGCTGCCCGACCGCGTCAGCCGGATGCGCGCAGATTCGACATCAGGTAGGTCCGGAATTCCCCGTAATCGGCAGGGAGGTACACCGGTTCGCCCGCCCGTTCGTCGATATCCTGCATCGCCTGCGGCAGGTCGGGATTAATCCCGAGCAGTTCGCGGATCTCGTCGGGAAACTTCGCCGGATGGGCCGTCTCCAGGCTGATGCAGAGCGGTTTGTCGCCGTACAGTTCGAGGTAGACCTCGAGTCCCCTCCATCCCACGGCGCCGTGCGGCTCCAGGAGGACCCGGTACTGGTCGTAGATCCGCTTGATCGTCTTTTTCGTTTCCCGGTCGGAGATGCTGACGGCGTAGATATTTTTTCTCATCTCCCCCACGTCCGGGGCACGGCGGACGATGCCAGTCCGGTCCACGGTGCCGCCGTAGAGGTCGAAGAAGCGGGCCAGGTTGCTGGGGTGGCCCACGTTCATCGCGTTCGAAAGGCAGGCCCGCGAGGGGGAGACCTTCTCGTAGACGCCGGTCTCAAGAAAGCGCGGGAACTCGTCGTTCTCGTTCGTCGGCATCACGAGCTTCTCCACAGGGAGACCCATGCGCCTTGCGTACTCGCAGCCCAGTGCGTCGCCGAAGTTTCCCGACGGGACGGAGAAGACGGCCGGCTCGCCGTCGCGTGAGAGCTGGGCCCAGGCCCAGACATAGTAGACGATCTGGGGCAGAATCCTGCCGAAGTTGATCGAGTTGGCCGACGTCAGGTTGAACCCGGCAAAGGCCGCATCCGCGAAGGCCTGCTTGACAAGGTCCTGGCAGTCGTCGAACTTCCCGTCCACGGAGACGGCCCGGACATTCTGCCCGATCGTGTCGAGCTGCTTCTTCTGCCGCCCGCTCACCTCGCCTCGCGGGTAGAGGATGGTCACGTCGATTCCCGCCACCCCCTTGAAGGCCTCGCCCACGGCACTTCCGGTATCCCCCGATGTTGCGACCAAGACGTTCAGCCTTTTTCCCGGATCGCGCAACACGCTCATCAGGCGGGCCATCATCCGGGCTGCGAAGTCCTTGAACGAGGCGGTCGGACCCTGATCAAGGCGCATGATGTATTTGCGCGCGAAGACATTCTCCAGCGGCACTTCGAAATTGTAGGCGTCATCGACGATCTGCCGGAGCGTCGGCTCGTCGACCTCTCCTGCAAGGAAGGCCTGCGTCACCGCCATGGCGGCCTCCGTGTAGGGCCTGCCCTTCAGGGCCTTGAGAGTCTCCAGAGCAAGGACGGGAATCGTCTCCGGCATGAAGAGCCCTTCATCGGGGGCCTGCCCCATCAGGAGTGCCTCCCGGAAGGAGACTGTCTCGCGGAACGGGGTGATGCCGGGGACCCCGTCAAGGTGGCGGTTGGTGCTGTAGAACTCTATTCTTTCCGGCATATCGGCAACCTCAATCCAAGATGAACCATCGCAAACGAGCCGTCCATAACATATTCCACAGGGTTTCGCAAAAGGTCTCTTGACCGCACGCTCGAAATCGACGGTCCGGTTTGGACTCGGGGACGGGTTTCATCCGGACCGCTGCGGGAGCCCGATGGATGCGGGAATGCCTTCGGCACTCCTCTCTTGACCTTTGGTTTCAAATATGCAAGTATTCGATGCGTCACGCATTTTTATTTCTCTGGGCAGGAGAACGCCATGGATCAACCCCTTCGCATCCTCATTCTGGAAGACAATCCGGCCGATGCCGAACTGGCTCGATTCGAGCTTCAGGAGGCAGGCTTGACCTTCGCAGCGAAAGTGGTGGCGGCCGAGGAAGATTTCGTTCGCGAGCTGAAGGAATTCTCCCCGGATCTGATCATTTCCGATTACGACATCCCCCGATACAACGGGGTCCTGGCCCTTGACGAGGCCAAAAGACAGCGACCCGACGCACCGTTCATCCTGGTCACCGGCGCCATCGGGGAGGACCGGGCCATCGAAATCCTTACCCGGGGGGCGAAGGATTACGTCATGAAGGATCGCCTGCGGCAGCGGCTGGTGCCTGCCGTCCAGAGAGCTCTTGCCGAGGCAGAGGAACGCGGGGGCCGGAATCGGGCCGAAGCCGAACTCCGCGAAGCCCACCGAACCCTCGAGGAGAGGGTCCGGATCAGGACGGCGGAACTCGAAGCGGAGATGGAGGCGCGCAAATGGTCGGAGGCGGCGCTGCGGCTGAGCGAGGAGCGCTTCCGGGAGCTGGCTGAACTTTTGCCGGAAACCATTTTCGAAACAGACATCCAGGGTACCCTGACTTTTGTGAATAAGAACGCCTTCGATTGCTTCCAGTACGCTCCCGAGGACTTTTCCTGCGGTTTTGATTTCCTGGAAACGGTGGCGCTCCACGACCGAGGCCGTGCGCTGGAGAACGCACAGAGGCATCTGAGCCGGGAATATGGGGATACAAACGAATACACGATGCTGAGGAAGGACGGGAGCACTTTCCCGGCTGAGATCCACTCAGTGGCCATCATTAAGGACGGCCGAACGGTTGGCTTGCGGGGATTCATCATCGATATCACCAGACGCAAGCAGGCCGAAGAAGAGTTGCGGAAGAGCGAGGAAAAATTCCGCCTCTTGATCGAAAATGCGCCCGATGCGATCTATGTGCATGCCGATGCCAGATTCGTCTACCTGAATCCCGCGGCCGTAAACCTCTTCGGGGCCGAATGTGCCGATCAACTGATCGGGGCCCGCATCATGGATCGCTATTCCCCGGACTACCACGAAATGATCGCGGGGCGCCTTCACGACCTCTATGAGAAGCGAAGGACATTGCCGATTGTCGAGCAGGTCTACCTTCGTCTGGACGGATCGTCCGTTCCGGTGGAGGCCCATGCGGTCCCGATCGTGTACAACGATCAGAATGCCGCGTTGACCTTTGCCCGCGACATCACCGACCGCAGGCAGGCGGAGGCAGAGAGGGCAAAATTGCAGGGGCAATTCATCCAGGCCCAGAAGATGGAGTCGATCGGCCGGTTGGCGGGCGGCGTGGCGCATGATTTCAACAATATGCTGGGGGTGATCCTCGGCCATGCGGAGATGGCCATCGGCAAGGCCGAAAAAGGCCAGCCGCTGGTGTCCAACCTGCTGGAGATCCGGAAAGCCGCCGAGCGCTCCGCCGAACTCACGCGTCAGCTTCTGGCCTTTGCCCGCAAGCAGATGGTCTCCCCCCGGCTTCTGGACCTGAATGAAGTCGTAGCGGGGATGCTCAAGATGCTGAAGCGGCTGATCGGCGAGGAGATCGAGTTGGCCTGGCTCCCGGGGGAGGCACTGTGGCCGGTCAGGATCGACCCGTCGCAGATCGACCAGATTCTGGCCAACCTGAGCGTGAACGCCCGCGACGCGATCGGCGGGGCGGGTAGGATTGCCATCGAAACGAAAAATGTCCGTTTGGACGAGACCTATTGCATCGACCATGATGGCATGGTCCCCGGCGAGTACGTCATGCTTGCCGTCGGTGACGACGGCTGCGGCATGGACGCGGAGACGCTCGGCAAGCTCTTCGAGCCCTTTTTCACGACCAAGGAAGTGGGCAAAGGGACGGGCCTGGGCCTGGCCACAGTGTACGGCATCGTCAAGCAGAACAATGGTTTCGTCGACGTGGAGAGCAAACCGGAGCGGGGCACGACCTTCAGAATCTATCTGCCCCGGCACATCGGCCAGAGCGAACAGGTCAGGCTGGAGGCGGCGGAACAGGCGACACCGCGTCATGAGACGGTACTGGTGGTCGATGACGAGCCGGCCCTGCTGGAGTTGAGCAAATCCGTGCTCGAGGCTCAGGGATACCGCGTGCTGACCGCCGGCACGCCGGGCGAGGCGCTCCGTCTGGCCGGAGAGCATGCCGGTGAGATCCATCTGCTCCTGACCGATGTGGTGATGCCGGAGATGGACGGCCGGAATCTGGCGAAGAAAATGCTCTCGCTCCATCCGAACCTGAGGCGGCTCTTCATGTCGGGTTATACGGCCGACGCCATCGCCCACCGCGGGGTCCTGGATGAGGGGGCCTCCTTCATCCAGAAGCCGTTCTCCATCAAGGAGCTGGCGGCCAAGGTCCGGGAGGCACTGGGGGGGAACGGCGAAAAGTGAAGCCCCCGCCCACGGGACGGGGCTTCCCGGCAAGGAGGCTGCCTATCTTACATTGCGCCCCTTAACCTCGCCTACAAGGCGGGGCTTTCGGGTTGCGCTCCCGGTCAAAAGAGGCTCGATAGAAGCCTCGGCGGCAGTTCTTTTATCTGCTCGTAATCTGGACCGCGATCTGGTAGATTCCACGCCGAGTGGGTGCGAATGACTTGCCGCCCGAGGTAGGCTCGGGGGCCCGTTGAAGAAAAGTGAAGGAGATCGATCGTGAAGGAAGAGGCGAAAGTACGCCTGACCGAAACGGCCCACGGAGCCGGCTGAGCCTGCAAAATAGGTCCGGGGGACCTGCGGGAAGCGCTGAAGGATCTGCCGCTCATCACCGATCCGAATTTGATCGTCGGCATGGAGCATGCGGAAGACGCCGGGGTTTACCGTCTTCGCGACGACCTGGCGATCATCCAGACCGTCGATTTCTTCACCCCGATCGTGGATGACCCCTATGACTTCGGCCGGATCGCCGTGACGAACGCGCTCGGCGACGTCTACGCGATGGGCGGCCGGCCGCTCACGGCGATGAACATCGTCTGTTTCCCGATCAAGAAGCTGGACGTCGGCATCCTCCGCGACATCCTGCGCGGCGGCCTCGACCAGATGCGGGAGGCAGGCGTCCTCTTGATTGGCGGCCACAGCGTCGAGGACGATGAGCCGAAATATGGCCTTTCCGTGACCGGGGTTATCCATCCCGGCAAGGTTCTCCTGAACCGCGGGGCGCTGCCCGGGGACCGGCTGATTCTGACGAAGCCCCTCGGTACCGGCATCGTCAGCACCGCCGTGAAGGGCGGTGTGGCGGATCCGGCACTGGCGGCCCGGTCCGTGGCCTGCATGACGACGCTCAACCGCCGGGCGGCGGAATTGATGGCGGAGCGGTCCGACATTCACGCGTGCACGGACGTGACCGGGTTCGGTTTTCTGGGCCATGCCCTGGAGATGATCGAGGGGAGTGAAACCGGCTTGCAGATTCGTGCGGCGGAGGTGCCGTGCTTCCCGGGGCTCCGTCCTCTGGTCGAGGAGGGGATCGTTCCCGGCGGCCTCATCCGGAACCGGAAATTCCGTGAGAAGCAGGTCGAGATCGGCCCGGATTGCCCCGAATGGCTCGTGGACATCCTCTTCGACCCTCAGACAGCCGGGGGGCTCCTCATCGCCCTGCCGGAAGCGGCCGCGGCGGACCTGCTTGACCGCATGCATGGGGCAGGGATCTCCCAGGCGGCGATCGTCGGCGAGGTGACGGCCGCGCCCAAGGGGAAAGTACGCCTTTTGTAGCCGACCCGGGCTCCATGCGGCTGCGGAGAAAAGGGGTTTAGTGTCCCGGACGCTCCCCGTGAGGCCGGGTCAGCGCGGCGAGTACTCAAAATCGATGATCTGAAGGCTCTCGCAGAGGCTGCGGATATACTTGCCTGCGGCGGCATGGTCGGGCTGCACCAGGTAGCGTTTCACCGCCGCCATATCTGCGAAGGTCGACACCAGCGCGAAGTCGAGGGTCTTTTCCGGACGGATGTCCTGTCCGAAATCATAACCCTTGATCTCCGGAATGATCGCCGGCAGGGCGGCGAGCCTCTTCCGGAGTTCGGCGATCTCTTCTCCGCTCACTCCCGGTTTGAATTTGGCTAAAACCACATGCTTGATCATGGGAACCTCCTATTCATATCGGTATATTCGTCATTGAGATCCGTTGTGCAGGTCTGTCGGCCCGCATAGCGGAAAGCGGGGCGGCGAGTCAATCTATTTTTCCACCCTGCCGGTCCGGATCGAGGTGTAGACCGATGCCCCGACAACGATGATTCCTCCGGCAATGGTCATCATGGCCGGGATCTCCGCGAGGACCGCGGCGGCGAACCCCATGCCGTAGATCGGTTCCAGCGAGGCGATCAAGCCGGCCGTGGAGGCCTTGATCGTGCGGAGGCTGCCGACGAAGAGGGTGTGGGCGATCGAGGTGAAGACCACTCCGAGGAGGATGAGGTAGAGCCAGCGGTTTTCCGCCACGAGGTCGAGGTCCCGGGTGACGAAGGGAAGCAGGATCGCGGCGGCGGCTGCGATCTGGTAGAACATCATCGCGCTGGAGGGGTAGCCGCGCAGATATTTGCGGTAGAGGATGTTCCGGAGGGTCAGAAGGAGGGCCGAGACGATGCCGAAGGCCGCGCCCAGGGCGACCTGCCCTCCCTGAAATCCGCCGGGCACGGCCAGATAGATTCCGGCCAGGACGATCATCGCGACCGCCAGATCACGGCCGTCGATCCGCTCCGGGAAAAAGAAAGGCTCCATCAGGACGGTCATGATCGGAAAGGTGTACACGGCGATCAGTGCGATGCCGACACCGGACATCTGGACCGCCGCAAAAAAGGTGACCCAATGGAGGGCCATGAAAAGGCCGAGCAGGAGGAGCAGTCCCAGATCGGCCCGCCGCAGAATGGCCAGGCCGGTCCCGGTCAAACGGGCGAACAGGAGAAGCGTTATCGAGGCGACCAAGCAGCGAAAAGCGGTGATGTCCGTCGGGGAGAGGGTGATCAGTTTGGCGAAGAGCGATGTCGCGCTCATGATGATCACGGAGATGTGCAGTTCGAGCAGGCTCTTCTTCATGGCGTGCGTTCCCGGCGAGCAGGAACCTCCACCGGCGGGAAGGTCGCCCGCAGGTGCGGGACTTCATATGGGTCGGTTGCAGGACATGCGGTGCGCCGGGGGATCGCGATTTTCAGAGGTCTCATATCGTTTCGAAGCCGTCTCTTCAAAAAAAACGGCCCGGGGCATACCATGGATGACCGGAATTGGAAAGCAATTATTGCGGCGCGATCCGCAGGACCTTGGCGCCGCGTATCCTTCCCGCCTTCAATTCGGCGAGGGCGCGGTTCGCCTCGGCGAGGGGGAACTCCTCCACGGCGGGCCGCAGGGGGATGTCGGCGGCGAGTGCGAGGAATTCCGAGATGTCCCGTCGTGTGACATTCGCCACGCTCTTGATCTCCTTCTCCAGCCAGAGCTGCGCCGGATAGTCCAGGCCGAGAAGAACATCCTTGTCCCGATCCTCCTTCCGGATAGCGTTGATCACCAGCCTGCCTCCGGGACAGAGGTGCTTCAGGGCCTCGACGACGGGCTTCCATGCCGGTGTCGTGTCGATGACCGCGTGGAGCTTTTCCGGTGGCGCCTCTTCGGTTGCCCCGGCCCAGGCGGCGCCGAGCTCCCGGGCGAAGGCGCGCTCGCGCTCGCTTCTGGCAAAGACGTACGTCCGGGCGCGGGGGAAGAGATGGCGGACCGACTTGAGGACCAGGTGGGCCGAGGCGCCAAACCCGGTGAGGCCAAGATTCTGACCGTCGGAGAGTTCGGTGAGGCGAAGCGAACGGTAGCCGATCGCGCCCGCGCAGAGGAGTGGCGCCGCCTCGGCATCCGTGAACGCTTCAGGGAGCCGATGGACGAAGGCCGAAGGGGCAGCCATGAACTCCGCATATCCGCCGTTTGCGTCCCGGCCGGTGGCGCGGAACTGCGGACAGAGGTTTTCGTTGCCGGAGCGGCAGGCCGGGCAAACCCCGCAGGCCCGGAGGATCCAGCCGATGCCGACGCGCTCGCCCGGACGGAAGCCTTCCACATTCGGTCCCAGGGCGGCGATGCGCCCGACGACCTGATGCCCCGGGATCACGGGAAAGGACGGCGGCGGAGTCCTCCCCTCGATTTCGTCCAACTCCGTGTGGCAGACGCCGCAGACGGCCACGCGGATCAGGACTTCATCCTCCCCGGGAACGGGTTCGGGGAGCGTCGTCCAAGCGAGCGGCGAAGGATTTGTGACAAAATCGGTGACGGCGTTGAGAACCATGGCTTTCATGGGACCTCCTGGATGTCACATCTGCTGAGGATGATCCGGACGGTTCCGGATGGCAAGGCAGTATGGCCCGGAGAGAAGCCTTTTTCAACCGGAAAGAATGGACCGGTCCGGGCAGGAGCCCAATGCCATTTTGCTTGCCTTTTCCCCTGAATTCGATCTATGAAGACCCCCACGGAGGATACGATGAAAGCATATCCTTTTTCGATTGCCCTGATCTGGGTTTTCCTGTCCCTGCCTGCGGCTCATGCTCAGGAATACGGTAAGATCCGCGCCCTGAACGAGAGGGCCGCGCATATCATCAGCTTGAGAAACGACTTTGTCTCCCAGGTTCTCTCCTCGTACACCATTCCCTACGAACGCAATGAGCAGGGTGCCGTTGTGCGCATCAAGATGGACGGCGAATGGCTGGCGGTATCCGCGGTCGAAATCGTTCCGGTGATGAGGGAATCACCGGAAAAGAAGCGTCAGATCATTGCCCATGAGCTGCTCTTCTACACCGCCCGGGGCCTCCTCTATCTCGATTCGGAACTCTCCGTCCGCTGATTCTCCACCGGATCGGTCGCGCAGATCGGCCGGGAAACCGTTCGTTCCGGAAATCCTTCCTTTTTACCCCCGAATATATCGCGGGAATTCATCTGAAAAAGCTGAACAGATCACGGAATTGAATAAGATCGGTCGGCAAAAGTAATTACATATTTCCCTTGACAAGCGGTCCGGAGTTCGGTAGCTATACACCGTAGAACTCATTTCCATTGTATGAAACAAAAGAGAAGGGAACTCACTCGTTGAAGATCCGCGAGCGCGAGGGAGCATCACAAGAAGAATTAAGGACTAAGAAGGCGTTCTGATCCCGAACAAAAGTGAAAGGAGGAGCAAAAATGGGCAATTGGAAGATTCCGCCCGGTGGAGGTCACATGGAAAGCGCCGACCAGGTGTACCTGCAGACCATGAACATGACCCAGGTCAACGCGCGACTCAAGAAGAACGACCTGATCATCATCCCGGTGGGCAGCACGGAGTGCCATGGCGCGGCCCAGCCGCTGGGCGAGGACACGTTCCTCGTGTCACGCGTCGCCGAGCAGGTCGCCATGAAGATGGGCTGCACCGTGGCCGAGCCGATCTGGTACGGTTCCCATCCCTACCACCACATGGGGATG
>JAJFTY010000055.1 GCA_021372695.1 Deltaproteobacteria bacterium | reverse complement strand
AAGCATAGAAACGCAGGGCAAAAACATGCTGCGGTTTTCGTCAAAAAGCGTTCCATTCACACCAGGTCATGGGGGCAAATCCCTTTTCCTGCATGACGAGGTCAAGGTGGATTAGACTCATGGCCGACACGTCGCGGTCATGATCTCCCATGTCGCTGATCTGGTTCAGGGTGATCAGGTATCGCTTGCAGGAATTGCAGGTGAAAGCCGTCTCCTGCCGCCTGTCTTCCACGTAGAAATAGTCCATTCCGCTCGGGCTCTCCTGCTCGCAGACGGGGCAGAACATTCTGCTGAAGCGCCACTCGTGGCCGCACCGGGAACAGTGCAGCCATCGCTGCGGGATTTTCTCCCGGATGACGGCGATTGTCGGGTGGGCGCCGCAGACCGGGCAAGTTCCCTTCTCCCAGCCCATCCCCTCGATGTGCTCTCCGATTCCATTCGACTTTGCCTGCAGAACGATCCTCGCCACGGCACTCAGCATGAGTCCGATGGCCTGGGGCTTGACGTTCGCTTCGCTGGACCATCGATCCGCGGCTTTCCCGACGCTGCCGGGAAAGTCCGCGAACGCATCGAAGAGCCGGATATCGCCAGCCTTCATCATCCCCTCGATCTTCGCCGCATCCTCTCCGAGGGCCGGGAATCCCTCCCTGATCGCCGATATCACCGCGTAGCCGATCTTTTCCCAGGGGTCGCCCTGGAGAAAAAAGGGAGTCTGGTTGATGCATGGAATCCCCTGCCGGAGTTTATCCCCGTCGATCGATGAGGGGTCTATGGATTTCAGTTTCAATTCGTCGATCAGGCGCTCCCTGACCAGGAAAAGGGGTTTGAAGGCCGTGATGATCTCTTTGCTGTGGGGGTTCTTCCCGATGATGTACTCGATGATGCCTTCCACTCGGGAGGTCTTCCGATCCGCTTTCTTCGTCACCTATTGCTCCTTGGCCGGTGCTTCCCGGCACCCGTCCGATGTCACGTCTTCTCGATCCGTACGGCGCAGGCCTTGTACTCTGCCGTCTGCGAAACCGGGTCGAAGACGGGGTTCGTCAGCCAGTTGGCGCAGGCCTCGCGGAAGTGAAAGGCCATCCAGACCACTCCCCTGGGAATCCGGTCGGACACGTTGGCCCTTACCTTCACCTCGCCCCGCCTCGATGCGACCCGGATCATCTCGCCGTGTTCGATGCCGAGTGCGGCAGCATCGAGCGGGGAGATGTCCGCCGTTTCCTCGCCCAGGAGATCGTTGAGGCCGGCGGCGCGTCCCGTCTGGGTGCGCGTGTGATAGTGATAGAGCCTGCGGCCGGTGCTCAAGACCAGCGGGTATTGGCTGTCGGCAACTTCCGCCGGCGGGGTCCAGTCCACGGGGACAAGCTTGCCAAGGCCGGAGGTGAAGCGATGCTTGTGGAGAGTGGGCGTTCCCGGGTGTTCCTCGTGCGGGACCGGCCACTGGAGGCCGTTTCCCCTGATTCGGTTGTACTTGACCCCCGCCATCGAGGGGGCGAGCACGGAAACTTCGTTGTCCCAGATCTCCCGGGC
>JAJFTY010000050.1 GCA_021372695.1 Deltaproteobacteria bacterium | reverse complement strand
CTGCAGCGGGCCGAAATCAAACGGATCAAGGAGTTCATCGAGCGGTTCCGCTACAAGGCAACCAAAGCCAGCCAGGTCCAGAGCCGCGTAAAGCAGCTGGAGAAGTTCGAGCTCCTCCAGGAGGAGGGGAACTCCCGGTCGGTCACCATCCACTTTCCCGAGAGTCCGCGGAGCGGCAAGGAGGTGCTGGCTGTCCGACGCCTGGCGAAATCCTACGGGGATCTTAACGTCTTCCACGATGTGACCTTCACCCTCTACCGTGGAGAGAAGGCGGCCGTGGTCGGGGTGAACGGGGCGGGCAAGTCGACCCTCTCGAGGATTCTCAGCGGCGATGAGATGCCAACGGCAGGCGAGGTCCAGACCGGCCTCAACGTGAAGATGGCCTTTTTCTCCCAGGAGAGCGCGCAGAACCTGGACTACCAGCGGACCATCTGGGAGGAGGTGGGCTCCGTGGGAACCCGGAGCAACGACCAGGAGCGGCGGAATCTTCTCGGCGCCTTCCTCTTTTCCGGGGACGATATCTACAAACCGATTTCCGTCCTCTCCGGCGGCGAGAAGTCGCGTCTCGCCCTGCTGAAAATCTTGCTGACCGATACCAATCTGCTGATCCTCGACGAACCGACGAATCACCTGGATATCAAGACCCGGGAGATCTTCCAGAACGCCCTGCTGAGCTACCACGGAACCATTCTGATCGTCTCACACGATCGCTACTTTCTCGACTGTCTCGTGGACCGGGTTTTCGAGTTGCGGGAGGGAATCTGCCACGAGTACCGCGGGAACTACTCCTACTTCATCGAAAAGAGGCGTGAAGAGCAGAATGCGGCTCGGCCTCCTGTTTCCCCTTTGCCGGCCCCGCCTTCGACCGCGTCCGGTCCGGCGGGCGGTTCGGCAACCGCCATACAGCCGTTACCCGGCACGCGAACCTTGGCGGGCAGAGCAACGATCGAAAAACCGTCCGTGGCCGCCGAAGCCGGGACCGGCACGGGCTCGGAGGCGAAGGCGGAAATGGGAGGCGGCCTTCCCGGTCATGGGAATGCGTTCACGGCCGGTGGCGCCGGGCGCAAACCGGAAGAGCGGAGCCGCAAGACAAAGGAGGAGAAACGGCGGGAGGCTGAGGAACGAAACCGGATCTCGCGGGCGACATCCTCTCTGAAACGCGATCTGGCTGCAACCGAGGAACGCATCGCTCTCCTGGAATCCCAGAAGAAGGAAGCCGAGTCGGTCCTGTGTGAACCCGACATCTACCGCGATCCGGACCGGATCCGCCAGCTCAACCAGACGCTGACCTCCGTCGCTGCGGAGTTGGAGGATCTCTACTACAACTGGAACGATTTGACGTTAAGGATCGAAGCGATGGAAGAGACCCTGCGGGGCGAGCCCGCCTGATACCGGACGCACGGGCCCATCGGCCGGAGCGCCTTCCTCCATCTCCGCCGATGGCCGGATAAGGCCCGCACCGATCAACAGCCCATTCCCCGCCGGCAAGCTTCTCCCACAAGGGGGTTCTTTCAACACGCGGCCGCTGAAAGGGAACGGGCCAGCCACCAATCAGCGCCGACCCGCCCCGCCTCTTGAGCCTGCATCCTACCCGTTATGCCCCGTCCAGACTGGTGCTCTCATGCTTCTGAAACCAGGCGCCCGGGGAGACGAAATACTCTTCCGTATCCTTGAGGGAGACGAAGTGCTCATGCTCGATATCTGCCAGCATCCCGAAGAACGCCTTTTCCTTCGGATCAGCAGACTGGTCGCGCAGTTCCGCATAGAACTGCGCCCCCTTGGCCTCGAATTCGATCGCCTCGCGAACGGCCGCAAGATCGTCGACGTTGCCGGCCGTCTTGCTTCCCTTTTTCGCGGCCTTTCCGAACACCGATTTGACAGCGGTCTCGTTCACCCTCAGGGGAAGGGTCTCCGGCCATCTCTTCTCCTTCTTCCAGATCTCCGCCAGCTGTTTGAGCCGCTCGTGATGCGCCAGTTCCTCGGACGCAATCTGCGAGAACATCGCCTTGCCGACGGGATTTGCCGTTCTCTCCGCATTCTTCAGGTAGAACCGGTGTTCGTTCATCTCATTCTTCAACGCGATTTCAAGTGAATTCAAACGTTTTTCCATCGATGGCTCCTTTGCATTCTAAGACACGGTCCGGAAATCGGGGACGCAAACCCGTCAATCTGCCTGTCTGTCTTCCACGCCGATCCGGCGCCAGCACCATTTCTCCCGCAGGACGGTCGGCAGATGCCTCAACTACTCCACCCGCCTGAACATCTTGCCTTTCGTCCCGCAGACCGGACAGGTCTCGGGAGCGTCCCTCTCCGCCGTGTAGCCACAGACAGGGCAGACGTAATATGGATAGACCTCTCCTGCGCTTTTGAGCCCGGCAAGCAGCTTTTCGTAGAGCACGGCATGGACTTTTTCCACCTCGTTTGCATAGTTGAAAGACCGCTCGGCCTCGCGGTTCCCCTCTGCCTTTGCGGTCTCGATCATTGCCGGGTACATCGACTTGAATTCGTGGGTCTCGCCGGCAACAGCCTCGGCGATATTTTCACGCGTTCCACGAATCGCCTTGAGCGCCCGCAGGTGGTTGTGGGCATGGACCGTTTCCGCATCCGCCGCGGCCCGGAAGAGCCGCGCGGCCTGGGGAAAACTTTCCTGATCCGCCTTGGCTGCAAAAGCCAGGTACTTCCGGTTGGCCTGGGATTCGCCCGCGAAAGCCTCCTTCAATGCATCTTCTGTCTTGGACATAGTCGTTATCTCTCCTTTCGCAATCTCTCTTGTGATCATTCCTCCCACCGACACGGACATCCGAGCAGGATTGCGCCTCGGCATCTTTTAAAACCGGCCTGGCAATCCCGACGAGGGAGAAGATTATACGGCTCCCCGAGGTCCGGCTCGAATTCGGACAGGGATATCCCCTGCGAACAGGCCGGAAATTCTCAAGGAACAAATCGGACAGGTTAACCGGAAGCCCCAACCCTCTCGGAATCGGTTATCTATTTTTTAACAAATTTCAATCTTGACCTCAAGGCGAATATTCACCACCCATCGAAATTTGCAGCCGATTCATGATGCAGGGCCGCTTCGTCCGATCGCGCAGCACGGGCCTTCCGTTGGGCTGAAATTGGTCCCCGGGTTGAATTTCGCCCCATTTTTTTCTTGCAAAGGATTATCGCCGTATGTATGATCCGGTACCACAAAAGCAGTTGCTTTATCCAAAGATATATAAACCTTATAAATCACAATCGCGAAAAGGCCAGAGGCGCTATCAACAAGATCATTTTTCTCGAAATTCCGCCGAATGCGGAGACGGTGCTACCTCCCTGGTTGTTCCGGCATAACGACCTAATCAGGACAGTGGCGTCCGCCAATTCAATCGACAAGAAAAAGTTGACCAATATCCTCAACTACCTTCATTTCAATCAAGATCATCTCTATATCCTGCTCAAGCATCCCCGGTACGAAGAGGGGATTCTGGTCAAGGCCCACCCGGAACCCTGTCTGGGCGAAGAATTGCACTGCCGTTGGAATCAGGCTTACTCCGCGTACCGGCTTGAACACTACCTTTTCCAATACCTCGTGCTCGCTCACGAACAGTCCATCATCCTGGTGCCTGCCCGCATGGTTGCCACGGACGGCGATGGATTGACCGTTCAACTGCCGGAGCAGAGTTTTGTCAGCAGCCAGCGTCAGACCCCGCGCTTCCCCTGCCAGGATGTCAAAGCAGATCTGTGGCAAAACGGCTTCGAGGCGCAGGGGACACTGATCGATTTCGGTCCCAATGCTTTCCGTATTCGAGTCGAATGTGATTCGCCTTCCTGTTTTCAATGGTTCAATGTCGATGCACCGGCCATTCTGAGACTTTCGGGCAACAACGATGTTTTCTACTCGGGTATTTGCAGCTGCATGTATCAGAAAGAGGAGGGCCGCAACCGGGAGATCATTCTCACGCACTCCGAGAGTCAGATTCAGCGATTCAAGGCCAAGGTGTTGCGTAATCCTCGGAAGCAGAGTTCCCCCCCTCTCCACACGATCTTCGTGCACCCCTTCATCAAGAAGCAGATGCAACGGGAAGTCTTCGACATCTCAACGTCCGGATTCTCCATCTCCGGCAAGCCCGATGAGGTCGTCCTGATTCCGGGGATGATCATCCCCGACGTGACCATAACCTATGCCGGGATCCTCAAGATCCGATGCAAGGCCCAGGTGATTCATCGCAAAGAAGAGGGTGGCCAGGTCCGTTTCGGTCTCGTGATCCTGGACATGGACCTGATCAACTACAATCATCTCACTCAGGTTCTCAACAACATGCACGGCGCGGATACGGGCATGCTGAACGACGTCAATCTGGACGCGCTCTGGGAATTTTTTTTCGACACGGATTTCATCTATCCCAAGAAATACAAGATCATCCAATCATTCAAGAATGATTTTCGCGACATCTACCAAAGGCTCTACGAAGAGGCGCCGGGCATTGCCAAACATTTCACCTACCAGCTCAACGGACGCATCTACGGGCACATCTCCATGTTGAGGGCTTACGAACGGACCTGGATGGTTCACCATCATGCGGCCAGACCCCTGGGCGGAAGGCCCATCGGCCTGGTCGTGTTGAAACAGCTCATGTATTACCTGTGCGACTTCAATCGCTTTCCCTCTTCGAACCTGGACTATATCATCACCTATTTTCGCCCGGAGAACAAGTTTCCCGCGCGCGTTTTCGGAGGCTTCGCCAAGGACCACGGCAACCAGCACCATTGCTCTCTCGATCTCTTCACCTACCTCACCTTTCCGACCGGCAAAATCGCCAAGAATCTTTCGCCGGGCTGGGAGGTCAGGGAGTGCACCAGATCGGATCTGTTTCAATTCGAGCAATTCTACAGGAACCACTCCAGCGGCCTCTTCTGGTCCATGATCCAGCGCGAGGAACGGCGGACCAAGCCAGCAGTCGAAGAGGTTTTTGCCGCGAAAGGCTTCAAACGCCGATGGCAGACCTTTGCACTGGCCTACCTCGATCATCCGAAGGCTTTCATCCTCGCCGATGAATCCGACGCCGGACTCAATCTCTCCAACCTGCTGAACGGGTTCAAGGTGTTCGTCATGGATCCCGACATTCATCCCGACATCCTTCTCGGTGCAATCGCCAACCTGGTCGGTGACCGTTCCGCCGAATCGTTCTCACTCCTGATCTACCCCGATGAGTATGCCGAGCGGGCGGGGATCCGCTACGACCGCAAGCAGTACTTCCTATGGATCATGGATATGCAGTATGGGAACGAATACCAGGAGTTCCTTGGACGCAAATTCCGGATCAGGCTAGATTAGGAGGGCGGATGGAAGAGCCGCGTCTATACAACAGCAGGATCATCGGCACCTTCCTGGACTATTTCAAGAATGCCCGGCCCGATATCGATATCCCGGACCTCTACCTGAACTCCGGCATCACCCCCTATGAAGTGGAGGACGAGGGACACTGGCTGACGCAGCGGCAAGTGGATGATTTTCACGATGCCGTCATGATGCAGACCGACGACCCGGCGATTTTCCGCGAAGCGGGGCGCTACATGGTCACGGCCCGTTCCATGAGCGCGATTCGCCAGTTCATCATGGGATTCCTGACACCTGTCCAGGCGTACAGCATGCTGGGGAAGATCGCCTCCTACCTGAACCGCGGCTGCACGTTCCAGGCCAACAAGATCAGCGGGAACAAGGTTGAGATCGTCATCGAGCCTCTGGAGGGAGTCGTCGACAAGCCCTATCAGTGCGAGAACCGCAAGGGCAGCTTCGAGGCCGTGGCCAAGTTCTTCACGAACAAATTTCCCCTCCTGGAGCATCCGGTCTGCATTCACGAAGGCGGAAGCCATTGCCGGTACATCCTGAGCTGGGAGGAACCCCCATTTTTGAAATGGAGACGAATTCGGAATTACTTTGCGATTCCTTCCATCCTGGCCATGGTCGTCTGCGGTTTCCTGCTCTCGGTGGGACCGCTCGTCGTCCTGGGATCCGTACTGACGTTGGCCATCATCGGCCTCTCTTATTACGCCCAGTATGCCGAGAAGAGGGACGTCTACGCCAAAATCGAACAACAGGGCGATACGGCGAACCGGCTTCTCGATCAGATCACCATCGGTTACAACAATGCTCTTCTCGTGCAGGAGATCGGGCAGGCCGTAACCAGCATCCTGGACATCGACAGATTGCTGAACTGCGTGATCGAAACGCTGGAGAAAAGGCTCGGCTTCGACCGGGGCATGATCATGCTCGCCAACGCGGACAAGACGAGGCTCGTCTATGTCAACGGATACGGATATGATGCCCCCCTGGAAAAGGTTCTGCAGGAGACGGAGTTCCACCTGGACAACCCGAAATCGAAGGGCCCCTTCGTGGTGGCCTTCAAGCAACAGAAGCCAATATTGGTGAGCAACAGCGATGAATTGAAAAACGATGTCTCCTCGCGGAGCGCGGTTCTCATGGAAAAGCTGGGGGTCAGTTCCTTTATCTGCGTTCCCATCGTCTATGAGGGGAAATCGGAAGGCATCCTGGCCGTGGACAATTACCAATCGCACAGACCCCACAACCAGAGCGAGGTGAGCCTGCTGATGGGCATCGCCCCTCAGATCGCCATCAGCATCAACACCGCCCGTATTTATGAAAAACTCAAGGAGCGCGAGAAGCGGTTCCGGATCCTGGCGGAAAGTGCACCGGATATCATTTTCACGTTGAATACGCGGGGAATGCTGACTTACGTCAATCCGATGTGGGAGAAAATATTGAATCACAAACAGGCGGAGGTCGTCGGCAGATACCTGACCGAATTCGTGCAGGAAAAGGACTCGGGCTATCTGTCACAGATCTTTCGCAAGGTCAGGGATCACAAAGAGACCCAGATGGACATCCTGCTGACCCTGACGGGAAGCGCAGGGACCGAGCATAACTTCTCCTTCAATTGCGCCCCGAATATCGCGGAAGACGGTCATGTCGACGGACTGGTCGGCATTTTCAAGGATGTGACCGATCTGAGACGCTCGGAAGTGGCATTGAAGAAAAGCTATGAAAAGCTGCAACTGGCCCTCTCCGGAACCATCAGCGTCATTTCGCTGATCGTGGAATCCCGCGATCCCTACACGGCGGGCCATCAGGGTAGGGTTGCGGAGCTGGCTTCAGCCATCGCCCGGGAGTTGGGGCTCTCCGAAGAGCGCGTCCAGATGATCCACATGGCTGGCCTCATCCACGATATCGGCAAAATCAATGTCCCGGCTGAAATCCTGAGCCGGCCAGGCAAATTGAACGCCCTGGAGTTCTCCCTGATCAAGGCCCATCCCGAGACGGGGTACGGCATCCTGAGCAAGGTCGATTTTCCGGCCCCCATTGCGCAGATTGTGTACCAGCATCACGAGAAAATGGACGGTTCCGGGTATCCACTGATGATTTCAGGGGATCAGATCATCCTGGAGGCGCGGATCATCACCGTAGCCGACGTGGTCGAAGCCATGGCGGGCCACCGCCCCTACCGGCCTGCCCTGGGGATAGAAAAGGCTTTGGAGGAGATTCAGCTCGGCCGGGGGATCGTCTATGATGCCGCTGTCGCCGATGCCTGCATCTCCCTGTTCAAGACAAACCGATTTCACTTCGAAGTCATCGCGGCTGGCTGATCCGGGAACCTTTCCGGCCTGCTCCCTTTGACCATGATCAGCGGGGTGTAGGTGAACCGGCGGGGATCGTGGAAATAGTTGCGAAAATCCGTGAGGAACGCCGCGTATCCGCCGGGATAGGCGTCGAACAGATCCGCCAGACGGGAGGCCGTCACCTCGATTTTTCTCGTCCAGTTGTAATTGTCGACGTCCCGAATCTTGCCGTAGATCACATGATGGGCCGTGACACCGACCTCGATGTTCTCGAATCCCAGATCGAATAGGTGGGCATACAGCTTGCGGCCCGCATAGGCATCGAAATTGTACACCTCTTCCAGACGGTGGATGATTTCGGGCACGATCTTCGCCATCGGCGCGGGCAGTTCGTGGTGGCTGAGGCAGTTGTAGTCCAGGTCCAGCAGAAAGACCGAACCGCCGGGGTTGAGGCTGCGGGCGATGTTTCGGACGATGTCCCGGCTCTGTTCGCGGTAATATTCGAGAACGAATCTGACCCATATCCCATCGAATGTACCGAACCCGTTCAGAGGCGTCCGGATATCATGGACGGCGAACTCCATGCCCGCCCTGTTCCCGTAGCGTCTCCTGGCATGGGAAATCCGCTCCTCGGAGCCATCCAGCCCCACGATGGATCCCCCCGGCTGGATAAGATCGTAGAGGATTGCCGTCGTCTTGCCGGGTCCGCAGCCGAGGTCGAGCAGGCGCTGGCCCGGCTTGATGCCGCACCATTCGGCCTGTTTGCGCAAGACCAG
>JAJFTY010000045.1 GCA_021372695.1 Deltaproteobacteria bacterium | reverse complement strand
CGCAGAGGGCCGATTTCGGGGGAGCGGGACGATCGGGCGCCGTCGGCTTCTCGATCGGGAGCAAGGGCTACATCGGGACGGGATCAGCATCCGGCGGTTCACTGCAAAAAGACTTCTGGGAGTACGACCCTGCCCTCAATGCCTGGACGCAGAAGGCCGATTTCGGGGGAGCAGCGCGAAACGGGGCCGTCGGTTTCTCTATCGGGAGCAAGGGCTACATCGGGACGGGATACACCAATGGATATGCAAGAGATTTTTGGGAATACGACCCCGCCCTCAATACCTGGGCGCAGAGGGCCGATTTCGGGGGAGCGGGACGATCGGGCGCCGTCGGCTTCTCGATCGGGAGCAAGGGCTACATCGGGACGGGATCAGCATCCGGCGGTTCACTGCAAAAAGACTTCTGGGAGTACGACCCTGCCCTCAACGCCTGGACGCAGAGGGCCGATTTCGGGGGAACAGGGCGATCGGGTGCCGCCGGGTTCTCCATCGGGAGCAAGGGATACATTGGGACGGGAAACGCCGGTGGATATGTAAAAGATTTTTGGGAGTACGACCCGGTTGCCAATATCTGGACGCAGAGGGCCGATTTCGGAGGAACCGAAGGGACAGCGCGATATGAACGACATGAAACCGTCGGCTTCTCCATCGGGAGCGTAGGCTACATCGGGACGGGATTGGGCTACATCGAGCAAGGATCAGATTATTCATATTATACGAAAGACTTCTGGGAGTACGAGCCTGCCGACACGACCCCCGATCCATTCCCCTTTACGGACCAGACAGGCGTGGCCCGCAGCACGATCATCACGTCGAATGCCATAACGGTCGCAGGGATCGATGGGGCTGCGCCCATCTCCATCATCGGCGGCACCTATTCCATCAATGGCGGGGCCTACACCAGCGCCAGCGGTACGGTGAACATTGGCGATACCGTCACCGTGCGGCAAACGTCCCCGGCGAGCTACTCGACGACGACAGAGGCCCTGCTGACCATCGGCGAGAGATCGGTCACCTTCAGCGTGACCACGCAGGCTGATACGACCGGCGGCAAGTTCACTTTTGTCGATCAGACCGGCGTAGCTTTGAACGCAGAAATCATATCGAATCCCATAACGATAGCGTGGATCGGTACGACTGCACCCATCTCTGTCACCGGCGGCGCCTATTCGATCAATGGTACAGGTTACACCAGCACCAGCGGCACCGTGAGCGACGGCAATACCGTAACGGTGAGGCAGACTTCATCGGGGAGCTACTCCACGACGACGGACGCAACGCTGACGATCGGCGGGGCGTCCGACACCTTCAGCGTGACCACGCTGCATGATACGTTCCCTGACCCGTTCACATTTACAGATCAGACCGACGTGGCCAGAAGCACGATCATCACTTCCAATACGATCACGGTCGCAGGGATCGATGCGGCTGCGCCCATCTCCGTCACCGGCGGCACCTATTCCATCAATGGCGGTTCCTACACCGGCGCCGGCGGTACGGTGAACAACGGCGATACCGTAACCGTGCAGCAGACGTCGTCGGCTAGCTACTCTACGAAGACAGATGCAACACTGACCATCGGCGGGGCATCCGACACCTTCAGCGTGACCACAAAGGCCGCCAATACCTGGACGCAGATGGCCGATTTTGGAGGAGCAGCGCGATGCGATGCTGTCGGCTTCTCCATAGGGACCAAAGGCTACATCGGGACAGGATCTGATGGTTCATCGTCATACACAGGAGCTTTCTGGGAGTATGATCCTGTTGGCAATACGTGGACGCAGAAGGCCGATTTCGGAGGGAGCGGGCGACATGACGCCGTCGGCTTCTCTGTTGGGACCAAGGGCTACATCGGGACAGGAACAGATGGCAGTGCAGATACAAAAGACTTCTGGGAGTATGATCCTGCCCTCAATGCCTGGACGCAGAAAGCCGATTTCGGGGGGCCAGAGCGGTATGATGCCGTCGGCTTCTCCATCGGCAACAAGGGTTACATCGGATTGGGTGTTTCAGGTAATTATGGAGCAATAGACTTCTGGCAGTACGATCCTGCCCTCAACGCCTGGACACGGAAGGCCGATTTCGGAGGAGCAGGGCGAGTGGGTCCCGTCGGCTTCTCCATCGGGACCAAGGGCTACGTCGGGGCGGGATACAATGCAATAGACTTCTGGCAGTACGACCCTGCCCTCAATACCTGGATACAGAAGGCCGATTTCGGGGGAACCGCACGACGTTACGCCGTCGGCTTTTCCATCGGGAGCAGGGGCTACATCGGGACGGGGTACAAAGAAGGTGGTTCACATTATAAAGACTTCTGGGAATACAACCCAGCCCTCGATGCCTGGACACAGAGCACCGATTTCGGTGGAACAGCGCGAAGTTATGCCGTCGGCTTCTCCATCGGCAGCAAGGGCTACATCGGGACGGGGTACGATGGTTCATACAGAAAAGACCTCTGGGAGTACGACCCTTTTATTGTAGCTGACACTCTTCCCGATCCGTTCATCTTTGCTGATCAGACAAGCGTGGCCCGCAGCACAATGATCACTTCAAATACGATAACGGTCTCGGGGATCGATGCCGCCACACCCATCTCCATCACCGGCGGCACCTATTCCGTCAATGGCGGGTCCTACAGCGGCGCCAGCGGTACGGTGAACAATGACGATACCGTGACTGTGCGGCAGACGTCATCGGGAAGCTACCTGACGACGACGGATGCGGTACTCACCATAGGCGGAGTATCCGACACATTCAGCGTGACCACGATTGCGGACACGACAGCCCCGGTGACGACGGCAAGCCCTGTGGGAGGAACCTATGCCGCTCCCCGGAATGTGACGCTAAGCGCCAATGAGCAGGCGACCATCTACTACACGACAAACGGTGATGACCCGACAGAGACTTCCAGTGTCTACAGCGCCCCCATTCCCATCACCGCCACCGCCACGCTCAAGTTCTTTGCCAGGGACAATGCAGGAAATAAGGAACCCTTCAAAATAGAGATCTATCACATCATTCCCGTCGGGGATTTGAACGGAGATGACGTTGTCGATCTTCAGGACATAATCCTGGCCATGCAGGTCATTTCCAATATAACACCCGTCGAGCCGGTCTATAAGGAGGCCGATGTCAACGGCGACGGTCTGATCGGCCTGCCGGAGGTAATCTACATGATGCAGAAGGCGGCTGGGTTGAGGTAAAGGTACACTTTCACCAATGGAGTTCATTGGTAGTTGGCCGGCCAGCTCGTACCCGGCGGACCCAGCTTCTCCGCTTCCGCCACCCATCCGCCGCCCATGGACTTGTAGACCGAAACGATCGCGGTGAGCAGATCGAAACGGGTCTGGTTGAAGGCCAGCCTGCCGCTGAAGAGCGATCGGTCCGCATCCAGCACCTGCAGGTAGCTCGACGTTCCCGCCTCGAACTGCAAGCGGGAGAGGCGGGCGTACTCCTCGAGCGCGCGCACCTGCCTTTCCTGGGCTTCCAACTGCTCGCGCCCCTTGGTGGCCTTGACCAGGGCGTCCTCGACTTCGCGGAAGCCGGTGAGGATGGACTGCCGGTAGAGAAACAGGGCCTGCTGTTCCTGCGCCTCCGCCTGTTTCACCTGCCCCGAGAGCCCGCCGAAGCTGAAGAGCGGCGCCGCGATCTGGCCGCCCGCCGACCAGATGTCAGTCCCCGGCGCGACCAGCCTGCCGATGTCGGCGCTCGCCACCCCCAGGGCCCCGGTCAGGGATATCCGGGGGAAGTAGGCTGCTTTGGCCACGCCGATCTGGGCGTTTGCGGCGATCAGGGCCTGTTCGGCCTGGAGGATGTCCGGCCGCCGTTCCAAGAGCTCGGAAGGCAGCCCGGCCGGAATGCCGGGGGCTGTCAGCTCATCCAGACCCTTCCCGCGCGGGATCGGCCCCGGCGGCCGGCCCAGCAGAAGCTGGATCAGGTTCTCCTGCTGGCGGATCAGGGATTCATAGGCGGGGATGGACTGCCGGGCGGCCTCGTACTGCGATTCCGCCTGCGCAACCTCGAGCTGGGAGACGGTGCCGTACTCGAAACGGAGCCGGAACAGCTTCAGGCTTTCGGCGTAGGCCTTTTCGGTCGCCCGCGTGACCTCAAGTTGCCGGTCCAGGCCCCGGAGGGTCAGATAGCCCGAAGCCACGTTGGCGGTCAGGGTCAGGAGGACGCCCCGGCGTCCCGCCTCGCTGCCGACGATCTGCGCCTGGCTGGCCTCGTTGGCGCGCCGGATCCGGCCCCAGAGGTCAAGCTCCCAGCTGGCATTCACCGTAGCCTGGTGGCTCTCGTTCGGCATCTCCGCCTGCCGCTGCCGGATGCCGGTATAGGCGGCGCTGATCTGCGGAAAATACTGGGAGCGCGTCGTGTCGAGCGCCCCCAGAAACTGGTCCACCCGGGCCGCGGCCACCTTCAGGTCCAGGTTTTCCCTCACCGCCGTTTCGATCAGATTGTCCAGCACCGGGTCCCCAAACTGCCGCCACCACTCGGCATTGGCAAGGTCCGCCGCGGCCTGGTACGCCACGGTCCAGCGGGCCGGGGCCGGCGCGGTGGGACGCACATAATCGGGGCCGACGGTGCAGGCGGAGAGCAGAAACAGAGACAATGCGATCCAGATCTTACGCATGACCGTCCCCCTCTGGACCGGGTCCGAGCGAAACGCCCTTCCTGCGGCTGAAGAGGCCCGCGGCCGACTCCAGCATCACGAAGAAGAGCGGCACGAAGAAGGAGGCGACCAGCGTCGAGGCCAGCATGCCGCCGATGACGCCCGTGCCGATGGCCCGCAGGCTGTTGGCGCCGGGCCCGAAGGCGATGGCCATCGGCAGGCACCCCAGGATGAAGGCGAGCGAGGTCATGACGATCGGGCGCAGCCGCAGGCGCGCCGCTGCGATGGCCGCGTCTGCGGCGGGCATTCCGTTGCGCAGGTTGTCGGAAGCAAACTCGATGATCAGGATCGCGTTCTTGGCCGAGAGCCCCACCAGGGTCACCAGGCCCACCTGGAAGTAGACGTCGTTTTCGAGACCGCGCGCCCAGGTCAGGAGGAGGGCGCCGCAGATCGCGAACGGCACGGAAAGCACGACCCCGATCGGGAGCGACCACTTTTCATACTGGGCCGACAGGATCAGAAAGACCATGATCAGGCCGAAGGCAAAGGCGGTCGTGGAGGTCCCGCCGGACTTCTTCTCTTCCAGGGCCTGGCCGGCCCAGGCAAAGGCGTACCCGCCGGGCAGCACCTGCTTTGCGACCTCTTCCATCGCGGCGATGGCCTGGCCGGTGCTGCAGCCTTGGGCCTGGCTGCCGTTCACCCGGGCCGCCGGAAAGCCGTTGAAGCGGGGCAGCGTGCTGGGCCCGGCCACGTACCGGATGGTCGCCACGGCGGAAAGGGGAACCATGCTGGCGGTCGCGGAGCGGACATAGGCCTGGGTGATGTCATGCGGTTCGTTCCGGTAGTCCGGCTGCGACTGCATGATCACCTGCCATATCCGGCCGTACTGGAGAAACTGGCCGACGTAGGACGAGCCGAAGTAGGCCTGCAGGGTGT
>JAJFTY010000040.1 GCA_021372695.1 Deltaproteobacteria bacterium | reverse complement strand
TGGAGCGTCTGCTGCGCAACCACCACGATAGGCATGCCGAGATACCAGAGCGTGGCGATGGAGGAGATGACCAGGACCAGGGCAACGGGGAACCTCAGCACCAGGAACACGCAGAATGTGACGCAGAGGATCCAGATGGCTGTGGTATCGTTAGGCATCGCGTTTAATCTCCTCTTCTATGACGTTGTAACGGCGCAGATCATGGCCCATAAACTGGAGCCCCGCGTAGACGCAGGTCATCACGCCGGTGATCGGCATGACGATGTACTGGACCAGGTTCGGCATCTCGGTGGCCGAAAGGATCGATCCCCGCATCGACATGGCAAAGTTCCAGCCATAGATGACCAGGTAGAGGCCGAAGAAAAAGGTGACCAGATCGATGAAACGGTCGGAAACCCAGAGCAACTTCGGGGGTAACTTGTCTGCGTCTATGAGGTCCATGCTGAGGTGGAGCCGCTCGCGGAAGCCGACCGCGATGCCCATGAAGGTGAACCAGGTGAGACAGAGGAGGGTGATTTCCTCGGACCAGGCAAACATCCAGCCGAACCCCTTGCGGGTGATGACCGCCATCACGACGATCAGGATCATGGCCACCAGCAGGATGATACAGAAGCCGTCGATGGCCTTGTCGATCTTCAGCAAAAAACTCCGCACGGGACCTCTCTTTTCGGGCACGGGAGCTTTCTTTACGAGCACGGGAATCCTCCTTGTACTGATGATGAACAACGGTTTGAGGCGAGGCCGCCTCAAACGGGACCCCGCCTCAATCGTTACAGGATCGATCCTTCTTTATTTCTTCGGTTTGGCCGCATTGATCTCCTTGATCGTTTCGGCAAACTTCGGCGACTCCTCGGCCAGCAGCTGCTTGACCGCGTTTCGGAAGGGGGTGTTGTCCTTAATCTCGACGACGATCTCACCTTCCGCCTTGATCTTGTTGAGGGCCTCGATTTCGTAGGCATCCCACTTCGCGCGCTGGAATTTCACAGTCTCGACGGCAGCCTTGCGGAGGGCGGCCTGCTGGTCCTTGCTGAGCTTGTCCCAAACGATCTTGCTCATGAAGAGGACCTCGGGAAGACGGAGATGCTCGTCGAGCATGTAGTATTTGGCAACCTGGTAGTGGTTGAAGGAGATGAGCGAAGGCGCGTTGTTCTCCGCGCCGTCGATGACCTTGGTCTGAATCGCGCTGAATACCTGCCCGGCGCCCATCGGAACGGCGCTTGCACCCATGGCCTCGACCATCTTGACGAGAATGGCGTTGGGCATCACGCGGAACTTCTTGCCCTTGAGGTCCGCAATCGTGTTGAGCGGATAGTTGGCGTAGAAGGAGCGGGCGCCGCCGTCATACCAGCAGAGGCCGACAAATCCCGAGGGGGCGAGATCCGCAAGCATCTTCTGGCCTGCTTTGCCGTTCAGGAACGACCACATGTGATCCTTCGAATCGAAGATGAAGGGCAGCGCGAAGACGTTGAGCTGGGGGTTGAAGGAGCCGAGAGCTCCTGAACTGACGCGGGCGATGGCGATGGCACCGATCTTGACCTGCTCGATAACCACCTTCTCATCGCCGGAGATCTGGCCACCGGGGAAGACGTCGACCTTGATCTGCCCCTTGGTGTACTGATTGACCAGACGGGCGAACTCCTCGTCGGCCAGCTCGGTGGGGTATCCCTTGCCGTGAATCTCGGAGAGCTTCAGCACCATCTGATCCGCTGCCAAGCCGACTGCGTGGATGCCGAACGTGATTGCTATGATGCTCATGATGACCAGAACGGAACGCTTAAACTTTTTCATACAAATCCTCCCTTTCTCGATGGTTACGGTTTTGGAACTGTTTATCTGCACATATGCCTTGAAGGAAGATGTTGACCTCTCCGACCAGTCCGCCCCTTCTCATCCCCCTTCCCTAAGAAACCGGAATATTTCGGTTCCATTCGCTGATGCTTCTGTTGCTTCCGACATGCATTCGCAATCTCCACTGCCCAGACGATCCGTCGAGAATGTCGGAACATCGTTCCATATTGCGAAACCGTGATCTTTATAACAAAACCTTTCCTGCATGTCAACTTTTATCCGGGTCCCGGCCCAGTCCTTCATTTCCGCGGGAAAACGCACCTGCGCCGCATTTTACGATGGCTGCCTGCCGATATACGCAAGTATGCCTCCGTCGACGTAGAGGATGTGTCCGTTGACAAAATCCGACGCATCGGACGCAAGGAAAACCGCCGGTCCCGTGAGATCCTCCGTCGTTCCCCAGCGACCCGCCGGCGTCTTGGCAATGAGGAAGCTGTTGAAAGGATGACCGTCGACGCGGAGCGGAGCGGTCTGGGGTGTGGCGATATACCCGGGTCCGATCCCGTTGCATTGGATATTATACTGCCCGTACTCGGAGCAGATGTTCCGGGTCAGCATCTTGAGTCCGCCCTTGGCGGCGGCATAGGCGGAAACGGTCTCCCGTCCAAGCTCGCTCATCATCGAGCAGAGGTTGATGATCTTACCGTGACCCTTCTTGATCATGGAGGGGATGACGGCCTTGGATACGATGAAGGGCGCGTTGAGATCCACGTCGATCACCTTACGGAACTCGGCAGCGCTCATCTCCAGCATTGGGATGCGTCTGATGATGCCGGCGTTGTTCACCAGGATGTCGATGACGCCGACTTCCTCCTCGATCCGCTTCACGGTTTCGTGGACGGCATTTTCATCGGTCACATCGCAGACGTAACCGCGGGTTTGAATGCCCGCTTCCTTATAGGCAGCGAGCCCCTTGTCGACCAACTCCTGCTTGATATCGTTGAAGACGATTCTTGCGCCGGCCTCGACGTACGCCTTGGCGATCGCGAACCCGATGCCGTAGGAGGCACCGGTGATGAAAGCCACTTTGCCTTTAAGGGTGAA
Organism: Deltaproteobacteria bacterium; assembly: GCA_021372695.1. The sequence continues at coordinate 11,840 of JAJFTY010000040.1, read as the reverse complement.
ACGATCCAGTATCATGACAGTCTCCTTTGATAGGGATGTTCTATTTCAATGTCGACATGGGCACATCGTCCATATCCGTAAAGGTCTGATTCTCCCCGACCATTCCCCAGATGAAGGTGTAGCTGCCGGTGCCGACCCCGGAATGGATGGACCAACTCGGCGAAATGACGGCCTGCCGGTTGCGGACGACGATATGCCGCGTCTCCGCGGGCGCTCCCATGAGGTGGAACACCACGGCATCGGCCGGCATGTCGAAATAGAGGTAGACCTCCATGCGGCGGTCGTGGGTATGGCAGGGCATCGTGTTCCAGTTGCTCCCCGGCGCCAGAATCGTGAGCCCCATCACGAGCTGACAGCTCTTGAGCACCTTCGGGTGGATGAACTGGTAGATCGTCCGAACGTTCGCCTTGACCGGATCGCCCAGGTCGAGCCGCTGCGCATCGGTCAGGGAGATCTTCACGATGGGATAAGCGGCGTGCGCCGGTGCACTGTTGAGGTAAAACAGGGCCGGGTCGTTCCGGTCGGCGCTCGCGAAGGAGACCTCTTTGGCCCCCATGCCGATGTAGAGGCACTCCTTGTTGCCGAGCGTGTACTCCTTTCCGTCGACGGTGACGGTACCGGCGGCGCCGATGTTGATGATCCCGACCTCCCGCCGCTGGAGGAAGAAATCGACGCCCAGCTCCTTGGTCCCCTGGAGCGCCACCTTCCCCTCAACGGGGCAGACCCCTCCGGCGATGATCCGATCGATATGACTGTAGACCAGGTTCAGCCCATCCTTCTCAAAGAGGTTCTCCACCAGAAAAAGGTCCCGGATCCCTCGGGTGTCCAGCGTCTTCATATGGTCCGGATGTACGGCGTAACGGATATCCATGGTCATTCTCCTCGCTTCCTATCTCTCATGTCATTCTTTACAGTACCGAGAACCAATTCCCGTGAGCACGCATTGGACCGGGAGCCCATCCCGCCGTCCACTATCTCTGCACCCTGCCCGAGGCCTGTCCCCCGACCAGCGCCTGAACCTCTCCCACCGAAAGCAGCGGCAGATCACCCGGGATCGAATGTTTCAGGCAGGAGGCGGCGACCGCGAACTCCAGGGCTTCCCGGTCCGTTTTCAGCTCCTGGAACCCATAGATCAGACCTGCCGCAAACGAATCGCCCGACCCCACCCGATCCACGATGTCCCGGATCTCGTATTTCCGTGAAATCAGGAGCTCGCTCCGGTTGTTCAGAACCGCCGACCAGCCGTTGTGGTCCGCGGAATGGCTTTCCCGGAGCGTCACCGCGATCTTCCGGATGGCCGGAAACTGTTCGAGCACCCTCTCCGTAAGCCGCCGGTAGGGATCCGTTTCCATCTTCCCGGACTCCACGTCCGAATCGGCCGAGATGCCGAGGGCCATCTGGCAGTCCTCCTCGTTGGCCATGACGATATCCACGTGCTTCACGATTTCCGTCATCACCTCTTGCGCCTTCCGGCCGTATTTCCACAGATTCTTGCGGTAGTTGAGGTCGCAGGAGACGGTCAGACCCTTTCCCTTGGCCTTCATCACCGCCTCCATCGAAAGGAGGGCGGCGGATTCCGAAATCGCTGGGGTGATCCCCGTGATGTGGAACCATCCGGCCCCGGAAAAGGCCCCGTCCCAGGAAATTTCTCCGAGTGCGGCCTCGGCGATCGCGGAGTGCAACCTGTCATAGATGACGACGGAGGGCCGCTGATTCGCCCCGGCCTCCAGAAAATAGATGCCGAGTCTCTTTCCCTTCCGGACGATACGGGAGGTATCGACGCCATGCCTTCTCAGTTCCGCGATGCAGGCATCCCCGATCCGGTTCTGGGGGATCACGCTCAGGAAGGCCGCATCCAATCCGAAGCGGGCCAGCCCCACGGCCACGTTCGCCTCCCCTCCTCCGAAGGTCGCCTCCAGTGTCGGGCTCTGAAAGAGCTTGTCGCTCCCTGGAGCCTTCAATCTCAGCATGATCTCGCCGAAGGTCACGATCTTCTTCATGGCCATTTCTCATCCTTTCTTCCGGAGATGGATCGCGAATCCGGCGATCTCGCAATCCAGATAGACCAGAACCGTTTTTCCATCCTTCTGTTTCTCCGTCCCAGAAACGGGCGCGACGCCCTGCCGGGCGAGGTAAAAGAGCGCCCTGTCGACGTCGTTCGTCGCAATAGCCAAGTGTCCTTTTTCCCCCCGGCCGGGTGCCTTCAGAACCTCGATCTCCTTCTCTCCGAGGAAATAGGAGCTCTGCCCCTCCGCGACCGCGAGACGGAAAAGGCGGGAAAAGTGATCCACGCTCTTGCTGGCCTGTTGGCTGTCTTCCTGATTGACGCCGACGTGGGTAAGCTCGAAGCCGAGCAGGATGCGGATCGCCTCCTGTACGAGCCGCGTGATCTCCGCAAATTTTCCGCCCGAAATCAGCTCCGTCTTCACCATCCAGCTGCCGCCGCAGGCGGCAACGTTTTTCAGGGAGAGATAGGAGATGAGGTTTGCGGCGTTGACCCCGCCCGTCGGGATGAACCGGACTCCCTCGTAGGGAGCGGCAACCGCCTTCAGGAATGCAGCGCCGCCCGACTCCTCGGCGGGGAAAAATTTGAGGGTGCGAAGCCCGCACTCCATCGCCGCTTCGATCTGGGTCGGCGAATTCACGCCCGGGATCACCGGAACCCCCTTCTCGCAGCAGAAAGAGACGATCTTCGGATTGAATCCCGGGGAAACGATGAAGCGGGCGCCCGCCCGGATTGCCGCCTGGGCCTGCTCGGTCGTGAGCACCGTTCCGGCGCCCACGATCAGTTCCGGCGCCTTCTCCGTCAGGGTCCGGATCACCTCCTCCGCGGCAGCGGTTCGGAAGGTAATCTCCGCAAGCGACAGTCCCCCTTCGCAGAGGGCTTTCGCCAGGGGGACGGCGTCCGCCGCTTTTTCGATTCTGACCACCGGGACAATGCCATAATCCTCGATTTTTTTGATGATGTCGTTCATCATGCCTCTCCTCTTCCGACTCTTCCAAGCTCGATAAGTTCGACCGCGATGTTGCGGAGTGAATAGATCACCATGAGGGCGCCGGCAACCGGCATGCAGGAATAGAGAACCCTCTTGGGAATCTGGAAAACGTTCGTGACATCCAGCGCCAGGACGGTCAGTCTCAGGGCGTAGTAAAAGAAGAACGCGGCAAAGACCAGCACCAGAAGCTCGACGAATGCCCGGTAAAGACGCCGCAGGCGAAGGTTGGAGATGCTCTTCTCGATCCAGTCCCCCACGCTGATGTGGCCCCGCAGGATCCACAGAGCAGCCGCGCCGTAAAAGACGAGGTAGGCGTAGAGCATCTCGATGATCTCATCGAACCAGTGCAGTGAAACGATGGGGAAAAAGCGGACGATCACATTGGCCGTGATCAGGATCGTCAGCAGAATGAAAACGACGATCGTGACGACCTTGAGCGCCTTGAGAACCAGTCCGTCGATAGAAGCCAAGAAGTCCATCATCTTATCCATTTTCATCCCCTCCCCCCCATCAGCAGATTCGGCAGGAAAGTGGAAATCTGCGGAACATAGGCGATGAAGACCGTGACGATGAAAATCCCGATCAGATACGGAACGATCTCCTTGGAGAGGGCCCCAATGCTCACGTTGCTGAAACTGGAGACCGCGAAGAGGCACATCCCCACGGGCGGCGTCAGGTTCCCCACCATGATCAGCAGGGTCATCACGACGCCGAGGTTGAGAAGGTCGATCCCGAACTGCTGCGCGATCGGCATGAAGATCGGGATCGTGATGATGAATATCGCATTCCCCTCAAGAAAACAGCCGAGAATCAGGAGGATCACGATGATCATCGCCATGACCCCCGCCGGCGACAGGCTCATGCCCGTCAGCGAGAGGATGATCTGGTCGGGAATCTTCTGATGGATGGTGAGCCAGCCGAAAAATCCGGCCGCCGAGATGATGAAAAGCAGGCTGACCGTCTGCCGGATCGACGCCCAGAAGATATCCGGCAGGTCCTTCCATTTGAGATCCCGGTAGAAGAATCCCAGAAACAGCGCGTACAGGGAGGCGACCACCGCCGCCTCCGTCGGAGTGAAGACCCCGACGAGGATCCCGCCGATGATGATGACCGGCGTGAGCAGGGGCAGGAACGCCGATTTCGTGCTGGCGACGACCTCCGCGAAATCGGCCCGTTTTTCCTTCGGCAGATTTTCGCTTTTGGCCCGCAGGGCGATGGCCGCCATGATCGCCACGGCCATGAGCACCCCGGGGATGAAACCGGCCAGGAAGAGCTTGCCGACGGAGACCCCGGTCAGCGCCCCGTAGAGGACAAAGGGGATGCTCGGGGGGATCACGGGGCCGATGGTCGCTGCGGCAGCCACGATGGAAGCAGAAAATTGCGGTCTGAAGCCGTTGTCCACCATGGCCTTGTGGAGGACCTGACCCAAGCCAGCCGCATCCGCGATCGCCGAGCCCGACATCCCGGAAAAGATGACGTTGGCGATGACGCATACCTGGCCGAGGCCTCCCGGGATATGGCCAACCACGGCCTTGGCGAAGCGGAAGATCCGGCTCGTCACCCCGCCCGTATTCATCAGATTTGCCGCCAGGATGAAGAAGGGAATCGCGAGCAGCGTAAAGCCCGTTGTGGAGGCGTACATCCGCTGCGGCAGCATCGTCAGGAGCGACGCGTTTCCCAAGCCGATGAAGAAGATGATCGCCGTCAGCCCCATGGCAACGGCGATGGGGATGTTCAGGATGATGAACAGCAGAAGCACGGCAAAGATGGACAGTGTCAGCATGGATGGCCCCTTGGATGCATCCGGACTTGCGTTTGGTTCCGATCTTCCCGACGATGAAAGGATGACGGCAAAGGCATCGGGATCGGCGATTGCGTCCGGTCCCGATGCCCTGCCGATTTCCGATCAGACTACTTCGCCGCCTCCACCATCTTGGTGAAGGTCGCGATGTTGTCCTCGCCCGCGATGGCAGCCATCCGGTCGTAGGCAGGCTTCATGAGCGCTTTGAAGGCCTTCTTGTCGGGATAGGTGACCTCCATCCCGAATCCCTGAAGATCCTTGATCTGCGTCGATTCGGCGTCGCGGCAGCTCTTCCTCATCCAGTCGCCGGCTTTTTTGCTCTCCTCGCGGACGATTTTCTGCTGCGCCGAAGTCAGTTTGTCCCAGACCTTCTTGCTGATCACGTGGACCATCGAGCCGTAGTTGTGGCCGGTCATGGCCAGATATTTTTGCGTTTCGTAGATCTTGTTGGAGTGGATGACAGCGATCGGGTTTTCCTGGCCGTCGACGACCCCCGTTTTCAGGGCCATCTGAAGCTCATTAAAATTGATCGTAGCCACAACGGCGCCCAGCGCCTCCATGGCCGCCTGCGTGGGCAGTTCCGGCGGGGTGCGGATCTTGAGCCCCTTCACATCCGCCGGAACGTTGACCGGATGCTTGCTGTTCGTCAGGTTGCGGAATCCCCATTCCCAGTTGGAGAGGAACACCAGCCCGGCCTTGTCCAGATCCGGCGCGGCCCATTTGAGGAATACGCCGTCCAGAACCTTGTCGGCCTGGGCGTAGTCGTTGAACATGAAGGGCAGCATGACGCAATTGAATTTCTTGGAATACTTCCCCAACTGCCCCTGCGTGGGCAGGCTCATGTCCACGGCACCCAGGATGTTCTGCTCGAGGACCTCCGGCGGTGCGCCCAAGGCGTTGTTGGGATAGATCGTGACCTTGATCGCCCCGTTCGTCCGTTTTTCAACTGCCTCGGCGAACATCTTGCTGGCCAGGTTGCCCGGGTGGGCATCCGCAGCGAAATGGCCCAGCTTCATCTCAATCGGTTTGGAAGAGGCCCCATGGGCAAACGGAATGAAAACGACCGACAACAGAAGAACCATCAACACTGTTTTTTTCATATTTTCCCCCCGATTCATAATGGTTTCAAAATGAAATCCCGCCGGCACCCCCCTGATCCATCGAACGATCGCCGGCGGCCTCTTGCCCTCGCTTCAACCCGCGATTGCCTAACTCCTGCTGCGTCCCGGCATTTCGCCCGAAAAACCCAGTCTCCGGGAAATCTCGGCTGCGGCATCCATCACCTCTCCCTTCATGACATCGTGGACGGCTTTCCTGGTCACCTGGAAGACGGAACCCGAAAGGCTGACGGCGGCCACAGGCCGCCCTTTCCCGTCAAAAATGGGGGCGCCCACGCAACGGATTCCCTGTTCGTTCTCCTCGTCGTCGATCGCGTATCCCTGACTCCGGACGCTTTTCAGATGGCTTCGGAATGTTACGGGGTCCGTGATGGTGTTCACGGTGCGCCGGGGAAGCCCCTTGTCTTGCAGGAAGGCTTCCCAGGCCTCCTCCGGCAGATGGGCGAGCAGCGCCTTCCCTACCGCACTGCTGTGAATCGGATTCCGCGAACCGATGCGTGACGCCATTTTCAGGCCGCCGGCCGGTTGCTGTGTTTCGATCTTGTCGATATAGACCACCTCTTCCCGGTCCAGGATGACCAGATGCGCCGTCTGTTTGGTCCTCTCCACCAGATCCCTCAGGATCGGCTCCGCGACCTTGCGGAAATCGAGTTGGTTGCTCAACTGTGCATTCAGATCCATCAGCTTCAGGCCCAGAAAATAGATCTTCGTCTCCGGATCCTGGCGAATGTAGCCGAAATAGGAAAGAGAGGAGAGAATGCGGTGAATCGTCCCCTTCGGAAGATTCAGGCCCGCAGAGAGATCCTTGATGCTCATCCCGTGGGGGGCGTTCCCCACCATATCGAGGATGAGGGATACCCGCTCGATAGTCTGGACCAGATTGTTCGGCTTGGATTGGGCTGTTTTGCGTTCCATAGGCTCCTGTCCTTCTTCAATAAGGGCGATCACCCTGCCGGACCGGCGGAAGGGGATCCTCCGCCAGAGAGTAAGTTCCATAATGCGGAACCGTGTTCCTAATAACAAAACTGCCCGCCGATGTCAAATCTTTTTTTTTCGTCCCTGGGGGTGGTCTCGCCGATGCCGCCGCCTGTGGGTCGTGGAGACGGGATTCCGCTCTCTCCGCTGACCTCTCCATGGGGCGGTTCGATTTTTGCCGGGCCGTTTCGCCGGACAATGGGGGATCGAAAAGATCGGGAAAGAAGGTAAGGGTTGCGCCGGAGGCTTGGCCGGCTGCGCGGTGTCGCTGATTCAGCGAACGAGCACGGTGATTGCGGCGCCCCGGTCGGCGATTTCGGTGTTCTCTAGTTTGCCGGAAGCGGAGGAAGACGCGAAATCGACCTCTTGGGCATCGAGGAATGAGCGCACGACGTCGCCGCGAATCGCGAAATTGATGTTCTGCGGCAAATCGCCGGTGCTTTTCGCGAGCTTCAGGGCATCGAGCTTGGAGACGACGATGCCGATCACGTTGCCCGCCGCATCGATCACCGGCCCTCCGCTGTTTCCCCGCTGGATCGGGACATCGATCTGCATCTGGCCGGGATTCCCCTTCACGCCGACCAGGGAGTTCACATGGCCGAAGCTGACCTTGGGCTGTGCGCTGAGCACCTGGACGAGCGGGTACCCGATGACCGCGACCGGCTCGCCCAGTCTGGGCGCCGCCTCCTGCCGGATCTGAGCAGCCTGCGGCAGCGGACCCTCCACCCAAAGCAGCGCAAGGTCCCGGGCCGCATCGGCAGCCCGCAGCGTCGCCCGGACGGTGCGGCTGGGATCGAGAACGACCTGAAAGGCGTCGCATTGCCGGACCACGTGCTCATTGGTCAGGATCACGCCGTCCCGGTTGATCACGATGCCCGATCCCGTCGAAACGCTCCCGCCAGCCGGCCTCGCCGCAGCGGATTTCCTCATCGCAGCCGCCCCGGCCCCATCGCCCGCAATGGTACGGCCGCAGGCGAGCGCCATGGCCGCTTCGACGTCGGAACCTTTCTCAGGTGGGACAAACTTCGCTTTCCAATCCCTCCGGAAATCGATGTGCGTCGGTTTCCCGCCTTCGGCAAAGTACGTGGCCGACTCCAGCGAGACCTTTCCTTCGCCGCAGAGCGCGAAATACTGGGTGCGCATCGTGGAGTAGCTCTTGCCCGATGCCAGTTTCTGCGGCTGAACATACGCGCGGTTCAAGAGAAAGACGGTGTAGGTGCCGACCGATTCCAGATCGACCTGGGATTGGTGATCTGCCGTCGAGGGCAGCGGTTTCCATTCGGCGCCCCATGCGGGGGAGGCCAGGGCCAGCAGGGCCATGAACCACCAATGACGCATATTCCCTCCGATCTTCGCACGGATTGAGGCCTATCCATATCACGATTCCGCCCAAAACAACACGGCAGGCTGATCCCAGGATTGATGACGACCTTGGCGTGTCGTGCAGAGGATGCCATCCATAAAGGGGTTGTGTGACGGCGCCCCCTGAGGTATAGGAACAGCGCAAAGACATTGCCCCAAAAAAAAGCTGCGGGGGGTGGGAGATGAAGGCGATCTTTCTGGGTACGAACGGCTGGTACGATACGGAAACCGGCAATACGGTCTGCACCCTCTTGAAGACCGAGGGGTACGATATTCTTCTCGACGCCGGGAACGGCATCCACCGGGTGGAAAGCCACATCGACGGCAATAAGCCGGTCTTTCTATTCCTCAGCCACTTCCACATCGATCATATCGAAGGGCTCCATATCCTCACGAAGTTCCGTTTCCCGAAGGGGCTCCGCATCTGCGGGCCGGCCGGGAGCCGTGAGATCCTGGGAACCTTTCTCAACGTCCCGTTCACGGTTCCCATCGCCGGGCTTCCCTATCCGGTCACGATCACGGAAATGCCGGAAGAGGCCGCTTCCCTCCCCTTCCCCGTCGAGGCCATGCCGCTTCGCCACACATCGCTGACCCTCGGATACCGAATCGCCGTCGACGACCGGATGATCGCCTACTGCCCCGACACGGGTTATTGCGAAAATGCGGTGGCCCTGGGACGCTCGGCGGATCTTTTGATCACGGAGTGCGCCTTCAAGCAAGGCCAGTCCAGCGAGACCTGGCCCCATCTCAATCCCGAGACCGCGGCACGGATCGCCGTGGAGGCGGCGGCAAAACGCCTCGTCCTCACCCATTTCGATGCAGGGATTTACCGGAGCCTTGTCGAGCGTGAGGAGTCGGAGAAGGTTGCCGCCCGGATCTTCCCGGCAACGACGGCGGGAGTGGACGGACTGGAAATGACGATTTAGCAGGCTGTTGACCGGGAGCGCATCCCGCCGGTTCCGCCCGCACGCGGGCCGGAGGGCGTAATCAAGAACCGAAGGCTTCCTTGCCGGGAAGCACCGCCCACGGGCGGGCTTCCAAAACGCTCATCTGCTGCGTTGCGCTGCAAACCTCATCGCTCAACGTATTTCTGTATACGCCTCGCTCTTCGTTTTTTGCGCGCCTTGCATCTGAACATTTTTGAACAGCCTGCCCAGTGGGGTGTCTTTCAGCACTCTCTTAGTCCATCAGGTCTCGGAGCATGGGGATCAGCAGGTCCATGGCGCGCGTCCCCTCCTCGATCGCTTCGCCGGCCCGGTTGAACTCCATCAGCCCGATATCGGCCAGCTTGGGACGGACCAGGATGTCCGGCGGGTCGTCGAGCAGCCGCTGGCGGGTGATGGCATCCTGCATGATCTTCACGGAGGTCGCCATCACATCGAAGAGCGTCGGCCCGGGGCCGGGCTGCTCCTGAAAAAGCTGCCGGAAGAGGGTCAGATTCCCCTGCTGCGCCGTCCGGCTGAGAAAGGCCGCCCAGCGGCCCTGGGCCCGGGGCGAGACCCCGTTTCCGTTGACCGGAGGATCGGCCATCTGGCGGAGGCGCGGCTTTCTCATGATGTCCGAGTTCAGATTGACGGCGATGACGATCTCGGCACCCATCATCCGGCACAACGATACGGGAACGGGATTGACCAGCCCGCCGTCGACCAGCCATTGGCCGTTCCGCCCGAAGGGGGTGAAAATCCCCGGGAGTGAAATGCTGGCGCGGACGGCATCGATGAGGGACCCCTCACGGATCCACACCTCTTTGCCCGTCTTGAGATCGGTGGCCACAGCGGCAAACGGCACCGGCAGGTTTTCGATCATCGGATCGGAGAGGACCTCGCGCAGATATGAGGAGATCTTCTCCCCCTCGACCAGTCCCGACCGGGGGATCGCCATGTCCATGAAGCCGATGAGGTGCGACCAGTTCAGCCGCCTCGCCCACCGGTCCAGGGGGTCGAGAAAACCGGCGGCGAACGAACCGGCCACCAGCGCTCCGACCGAGGCGCCGCAGACGATCTCCACCGGAATCTCGGCCGCGATCAGGCTCCGGATCACGCCGATATGAGACCATCCCCGGGCGGATCCGCTGCCCAGGGCGATGCCGATTTTTTTTGCCATGCTTTCTTTATATCCTCGCGATTGCCCTTTCCCTCTTCATCCCCTCCCCTGCAGAGGCCACAATGAAATGGAGACGGTTCAGGCGTTGTACAGGGATTCGGGTTTTTTCTCCACACCTTTATCCGACGATCTGTCCGGCTCCTTCGGGATCGTGATGATGCAAGACTTCACTTCTGGAACACGAGGCCCACGAAGGTCCCCCCGAATGAGATCCCGCTCAGGAGCGCCTTCCCCACCATCCGCTGTCTGGCCGTACCGATGACAAAGGGAAGGGTGGAGATGGGGCGCAGCAGACCGGCCGTGGGCGGAACCACCCCTGCCCGGATGGCCAGGGTCAGGGCCGCGGCACGGATCCCTCCGGAGGCGAAGATCTCTCCTGTTGCCCCCTTGAGCGTTGTGATGAGCGGCCCGGGTCGTTCGCCGCCGAAGAGCCGGCCATACACCTGGGCCTCCATCGCGTCTGGCTCGCCTCCGCCGTTGCCCGCAGCGGCGATGCAGTCGATCTCCGGCGCCTTCGCGCCCGCCATCCGGAGGGCGCGCTCCAGCGCAAGTTGGAAGCCGCGCGGGTCGCCGGACCATCCCGCAGGCTCCGAAGGCGCAGAAGCCATCCCCCACCCCGAAATCTCACAGTAGGAAGCGGCCCCCCGCCCGACAACCGACTCACCAGCCTCCAGGCAGACGATCCCGCAACCCTCACCCATGACCGGCCCGTTGCGGGCCATGTCGAACGGACGGGCTCCCTCGACGCCTCCATCCACGGGAGAGAGGGAGCGAAAACGACAGAGAGCCTCGTAGAAGAAAGGCGACAGGATGTCTGCGCCGCCGGCCAGGATCACATCCGCCGCGCCGCGCCGGATCTCCATGGAGGCATAGGCGATGGCCGCCTCGGCCGAGACGGCCAGATGGTTGACGGTCGTATTCACCCCGCGGAAGCCCAGTTCGATCGAGGCGTGGCCGGCCGGGGCGTTCATCACGGTATTCGGCACGTGGATCGGGTTGACCATCCCCGGCCCCTCTGTAAAGAGGATCCGGGCGCTCTGGACCTTCTGCTCGGTATTCCCGAAAGCGGTCCCCATGACGATGCCGATCCGGTCGCGGTTGGCAGGTGAGACGGTGATCCCGGCGTCTTCCAGCGCCATCCGGACGGAGGCGGTCGTCATGGCGGAAAGGCGGTCCATTTTCCGCAGATTCTTCAGGGTGACGAAGTCTCGCGGCTGGAAATCGTGGACTTCGGCGCCGAGATGCGATCCCAGCCCGACCGTCGGAAAAGCGGCGATCTCCCGGATACCCTTTTCGCCGGACCGGAGCGCTTCCCAGAAGCGCCCTTTTCCGACCCCCAGCGGGGTCACCATTCCGATCCCGGTGACGCAAACGCGCCTGTCGGCGTGATCAGCCATGCTGCCCTCCCTCGTCCCGGAAGCGGCCGAAAATGACCGTCGTGTTGTTTCCGCCGAAGGCGAAGGAGTTGGAGAGGACGACCCGGGG
>JAJFTY010000002.1 GCA_021372695.1 Deltaproteobacteria bacterium | reverse complement strand
CGCCAGGAGGCTGAGCGGCTTGAGCAGATCCTTCCAGGCGATGACCGAGAGCGGCACGTGCGGCTTGACCGGCAGTACGTCGTAGACTGCCGGCTTCTCCTGGAGGACGTAGATCACATGGGTCCCGCCCACGAACTTGTCACCGTAGACATTCGCATCCCCGCCCAATGCCTTGGCCCGCTTGTAAGCCTTTTTGATCATCGTCTCCTGGGCACCGATGGTGAGCGCCCCGGTCGGACAGGACTGGACACAGGCCGGCAGGCGATTGCTCCGGATTCTCCCGACGCACAAATCGCATTTATAGACCTTGTCCGTGGCCTTGTCGTACCGGGGTATGTCGAAGGGGCAGGCCGCGATGCACTCCTTGCAGCCGATGCATCGGCTGTGGTCGATCCCCACCGTGCCATACTCGGTGCGGTAGAGGGCGCCGCTGGGGCAGACCCTGACGCAGGCGGCATCGGTGCAGTGCATGCAGCCGTCCTTCCGGAAAATCCATTGGAATCTTCCTGATTTGTCCTCATACTCCTGGAAGCGGATCAGGGTCCAGGTGTTCCACTGGAGGTCGGGCGGATTCTGGTAGCTGCCCGTCTGCTTCGTCGGCAGGCCGGGCAGTTCGTTCCACTGCTTGCAGGCGACCTGGCAGCCGCGGCAGGCGTTGCACAGGGTGGTGTCGATCAGTTTTACGAGCTCAGGTCTCTGACTCATTGTCGTCTCCTCCTATGCCTTCTCCACGTTGACCATGAACGCCTTGTACTCGGGACAGAAGGTATTCGCGTCACCCACGGTCGGGGTCAGGAAGTTCGTGCTGTCGTCCTTGGTGCCCTTGGGAAAGAGCCAGCCGTAGTTGAAGGGGAGGCCGACCTCATGGATGGTCTTCCCCTCGATCTGGAAGGGCTTGAAGCGCTTGGTCACCATGGCGACGCAGGTCACTGAGCCGCGAATGGAGGAAACCTTGATCCGATCGCCGTTCTTGATCCCCTTCTCCTTGGCCAAAAGGTCGCCGATTTCGGCATACGCTTCCGGCATGGCCTCCAGAAGCCAGGCCTGCCAACGGGTCAAGGCTCCGGAGCACCAGTGCTCCGTGCAGGAGTAGGTCGTGCAGACGTAGGGAAACTTCTCGCTGGCGCGGGCGAGCTTGTCTAGATCGCTCTTGAAGATCTCGATGGCCGGGTTGATGAGCTGCCCCGACAGGGGGTTCTTGGCGAGCGGCCCTTCCAGGGGCTCGTAATGTTCGGGGAAGGGGCCTTCGGCCATCCCGGGCCCGAACAGGGCGCCCAGGCCGTCTTTCTGCATGATGAAGGGGTACTTGCCCTTCTCCTTGTCGGCCTGGGGCGGCCAGGGACCGTCGGGCACGTCGCCCACCCACCGGTCTCCTTTCCACTCCAGGACCTTGCGCTTGGGGTTGTAGGGCTTGCCGTTGACGTCGCAGGAGGCGCGGTTGTAAAGGATCCTGCGGTTGACGGGCCAGGCGAAGGCCCAGTTGGGGTAAAGGCCGAGCCCCGTCGGGTCCTCCTTGCCCCGTTTGGCCATGTTGTTCACACCGTCGGCCGTGAAGCTGCCGCAGTGCACCCAGTTGCCTGAGCAGGTGGAGCCGTCGTCCTGGAGGTTGCCGAAGCCCGGCACGCACTGGCCCTTCTTGAATTCGGTCTTGATGCCCTTGGCCTTGTCCTCGATCACCGTATCCTTCAGGAAGACGCCGTTGAGCTGTTTGGAGGTTTTCAGGGGGTCGAACTTCCCGGTTCTGTCCAGATAGTCCCACTTGAGATTGAGGATCGGCTCCGCGTTGGGGCCGCCCTCCTTCTCATAGAGCCTTTTCACCTCCGCCATGATCTTGATTTCGATCTCGCCCACGGAGAGGGCGTCTCCGGGCGGATCCGCCGCCTTGTACTTCCACTGGATCCACCGGCCCGAGTTGCTCTGGGAGCCCTCCTTCTCCATGGAGGCGGCCGCGGGCAGGAGGAAGACCTCGGTCTTGACCGACTTGGGGTCGACGCCGGGGCCGTGCCAGAAGGCGTAGGTCTCGTTGTTGAATATGTTTTCGCCCACGAGCCAGTCGAGCTTCTGCAGGGCCGCGCGGGTCTTCTTGGCATTGGGGGAGCTCACCGCCGGGTCCGTGCCCACGGCAAAGAGCCCCTTGATCTTGCCCTCGTACATCCTGTCGAAGAGGTGGAGCTGGGAATAGTGTTTCCCGTCGTCCAACTTCGGCAGCCAGGAGTAGCCGAACCCGTTCTCCCTGGTCGCCTTGTCGTCGAACAGGGACTTCAAGTAACTGACGAAAAACTTTGGATAGTTGGAATAGTAATTGGCCGACTGGGGATCCTTCGACACTGGCGTGTACTTTTCCAGATAATGGTCCAGGGTCTGAATCGATGCCGACGGCATCTTCAGGTAGCCGGGCAGGATGTTGTACAGAATGGCCTGATCCGTCGAACCCTGGACGTTCGGCTCGCCACGCATGGCGTTGATGCCGCCGCCGGCCATGCCCATATTGCCGAGGAGGAGCTGGATGATGGACATGGTGCGGATGATCTGGCTTCCCGTGGTGTGGTGGGTCCAGCCCAGGGCGTAGCACTCCGTCCCCGCCTTGTCCGGAACGCCGGTGGCACTGAACTCCTGATACACCTTGAGCAGATTTTCCCTGGAAACACCCGTGATGCTGGAGACCTTGTCGAGCGTGTAGCGCGAGAAGTGCTTCTTCAGCATCTGGAAAACAGAGCGCGGGTGGGTCAGCGTCATGTCCCGTTTGGGAATGCCGCTCCCCTCCTTTTCCAGCGCCCAGGTCGCCTTGTCGTATTTCCTCTTCTGCGCGTCGTAGCCGGAGAAGAGACCGTCGTTGAACGAGAACTCCTTCTCGACGATGAACGAGGCGTTGGTGTAGTTCAGGACATATTCCTGGAAGTACTTCTTGTTCTCGAAGATGTAATGGATCATGCCGCCCAGAAAGGCGATGTCCGTGCCGGAGCGCAGGGGCACGTGGTAATCGCAGCGGGCGGACGTCCGGGTGTAGCGGGGGTCCACATGGATGATCTTGGCCCCGTTGAGTTCCCTGGCCTTCAGCATCCACTTGAAGGCGATGGGGTGGTGCTCGGCGGCATTGCTGCCCATGATCAGGACGCAGTCGGAATTCCGGATATCGATGTAGTGGTTCGTCATGGAACCGCGGCCAAACGACTCTCCCAGAGCCGTCACGGAGGGGCTGTGTCAGACCCTGGCCTGGTGGTCGATGTAGACCAGGCCCAGGGCCCGGCACTTGGCGGTCATGAGCCAGCATTCCTCGTTGTCCACATTGGAACTGCCCAGGTGGGCGATATTTTCGCAGCGGTTGACCAGTTCGCCCTTCGCGTTTTTCTTCACGAACGCCTTGTCGCGGGTGTCCTTGATCAGGCGGGCGATCCTTTGGATGGCGAAGTCCCACTCCTTCTGCTCCCACTTGTCGCTCATGGGTGCCCGGTACAGGACCTTCTTCAGCCGGTGCTTGTTGGCCTCCGTCAGGTCGAACAGGCCGGCCCCCTTGGCGCAGTGCCCCCCCTCGTTGATCGGATTGTCGACGTCGCCCTCGATGTTGAAGATCTTGCCCGTCATCTGGTCCACGCTGCAAATCAGTCCGCAGCCGCAGGAACAGTATGCGCAAACGGTCGTTACCTGTTTGGCGGCTTTGAGCCGCGAGGCTTTGTCAAGCTCCGCCGCATAGGCCCGGACCGGATCGATGTTCAGCCCCAGGGTCGAGAGTGCGACCCCCGAGCCCACGGCGCCGGTCACGATCAAGAAACCCCTTCTGGTCATTTCCATGATAAAGCCTCCTGTATCTTTCCCCTAAAGGCGTGGCCGCCTCTCCCCGATTCCGCTGGGACAGCACCGTCAGTCAAACACATTCCACGGAGTGACCGTCATGGGGACAAATCCCTTCTGCTGCATGAGCAGGTCGAGGTGCGTCATCCCCATGGCCCAGATCTCCGGATCATGTGTCTCGATATCACTCAGATGATTGATGGTGATCAGGTACCGATTGCACTTCTTGCAGATGAAAGCCGTTTCCTGCTCCTTCCCCTCGACAAAGAAATAGGGCATCTCCTGCTGGTTCTCGTGGGAACAGCAGGGGCAGATGACCCGGCTGAAACGCCAGTCATGGCCGCACTGTGAGCAGTGGAGCCAGCGCTGGGGAATTTTCTCCTGGATGATGGCAACGGCGGGAAAGGCGCCGCAGCAGGGGCAGTATCCCTTGTCCCAGCCCGACGCATCGAACAGCGCTTTTACGGCGCGGCGCCTGTATTCCCACACGGGCTTCGTGACGGCGGCCCAAAAAAAAGCGATCACCGACCGCCGGACGGCCAGTGAATTCGCCCAGCGGTCGGCAATCGCTCCACCGTCTTCTTCCCCGCAGCCATCGGCCAGACGGATCGTTCCGTCATCGATGGCTTTCTGAAGGGTCAGCAGTTCATCACGCAGTGCGGGAAATCCCCGGACGACTGCGGGGATCATCGCCCGCGCGATCTGGTCCCAGGGGTCTTCCGGCAGCAGCAGGGCCGTCTGTCCGATCAGGGGCACCCCCCCCTGAAGGCGCGTCCGGTCGACAGCCGAAAGATCGATCGTTCTGCATTCGACCTCATCGACCAGACGCTGCGTCTCTTGCAGAATCGGTTCAAATGCCCGCACGATGGCTCGGCTCTGAGGGTTCCTTCCCAGGACGTTCTCGATTTCTCTTGCCAGGCGCGCCGATGTCCCCTCAAAATCAGTCATGCAGTCTTCCTGCCGTTCCGCCTCCGCGGGCGGTGATCATCCTTCCTCCGGTCAATGCGTCAGTGCCTCAGGGGGCTCGCATTTCTCAATGACTACGAGCGGTGTCCCGGGGGTCTCTCCGTAAATGTTGTCCGCGGCCTCATACAAGGCTTCCTCGTCCGCGTACCTCACGCCGTTCCATTCGATGGAACCGTCGCTGAACTTCAAGGCGACCAGGCACTGCACTCCGTCCCTTTGAATCATACCTTCTATCCTTCTGAGCCATCGGGCCGCCCGAGTTCTCAGCGCAGCTTGCCGATCTGCACCGCACAGGCCTTGTACTCTGCGGTCTGGCTCTTGGGGTCGTAGACCGGATTGGTCAGCCAGTTCGCGCAGTTTTCCCGGAAATGGAAGGCCATCCAGACCATTCCCGGCGGGATCTGCTCGGTCACGTTGGCCCGCACGGCCACCTCGCCGCGCCGCGACCGGACGGAAATCCTCTCGCCGTGCTCGATGCCCCGGGCCTCTGCATCGGCCCGGGAGATGTCGGCCGTCTCCTCGGAAAGCAGGTCGTTGAGCCCGGCCGAACGCCCGGTCATCGTCCGCGTGTGGTAATGGAAGAGGCGCCGGCCGGTCGAGAGCACCAGCGGATACTCAGCGTCCGTAACCTCCGCCGGCGGGGTCCAGTCGATGGCAATCAGTTTACCCTGCCCCGATGCGAAACGGTCCTTGTGGAGGGTGGGCGTTCCCGGATGGTCCGCGTTCGGCACGGGCCACTGCAGGCCGTCGCCCTCGAGCCGGCTGTACCGGATTCCGATCATGGAGGGCGCGAGCGGCGAGATCTCGTTGTCCCAGATCTCCCGGGCGCTGCCGGATGCCCAATCCTGTCCGAAACGGCGGGCAAGCTCCCGGAAGATCCACCAGTTCGGCTTCGCCTGCCCGGGGGCGGGCCCGGCGGTCCGCACGCGGCTGACCCGGCGCTCGCTGTTGGTGAAAGTGCCGTCGTTTTCGCTCCAGGCGGCGGCCGGGAGGATCACGTGGGCGAAGCGGGTCGTCTCCGTCGGGAAGATATCCTGGCAGACGAGGAATTCCGCGGAGGCGAGGCAGTGCTCCGTGTGGTGGATGTCGGGCTCCGTGTTGGCGAGGTTCTCGCCGAAGACGTAGAATCCCTTGATCTTGCCTGCGGCAACGGCGTCCATCATCTGGGGCATCATCAGGCCCGGCTTCGGCGGCAGGTCGGTCACGTTCCACGCCTTTTCGAACTTGGCGCGGTTTTCCGGCTTGTCCACGGCCTGATAGCCATGAAAGACATTGGGGAGGGCGCCCATGTCGCAGGCCCCCTGGACGTTGTTCTGGCCGCGGATCGGATTGACCCCGCCGCAGTCGAAGCCGACGTTGCCGAGAAGCATCTGGAGGTTGGCGCAGGACATGACGTTGTTGACGCCGCAGGTGTGCTCGGTGATGCCGAGCGTGTACATCAGCATCGCAGGCTTTACGGAAACCAGAGTATGGGCCAGGCCGCGGATCTGATCGGGAGTCACGCCGGCGATCTCAGCCGCCCTCTCCGGCGGATATTCGAGCACCTTGGCCTTGAGCTCCGGGAATCCGGCGCAGCGGGAGTCGACATACTCCTTGTCGTAGAGGTTTTCCGTGATCAACACGTTCATCACGCCGTTCAGGAAGGCGACGTCCGATCCCACCTTGATCTGGATATGGTTTTCCGCAAGGGCGACCAGGGGGGTGCGCCGCGGGTCGACCACGATGAGACGGGCACCGTTCAGGACGGCCTCCTTGACGAAGCTGCCGGCCACGGGGTGCGCCTCCGTCATGTTGGAGCCGATCACGAGGATCATCTTGGCTTTCGAAAAATCCTTGAAAGAGTTCGTCATTGCGCCTGAACCGAATGAAGTCGCGAGACCCGCGACGGTGGGGGCGTGTCAGGTACGGGCACAATGGTCTATGTTGTTCGTTTTGAACACCGCCCGGAAGAGCTTCTGCATCTGGTAGGAATCCTCGTTGATGCTCCGGGCGCAGCTGACGCCGGCCACGGCGTCCGGCCCGTGCTTTGCGATGATTCCCTTGTATTTCTCGGCGACCAGATCCAGGGCCTCGTCCCAGGAGGCTGCCCGGAATTCGCCGTTCTCCTGGCGGATCAGCGGGGTCTTGAGCCGTTCTTCGGAGTAGAGGAAATCGTAGCCGAAGCGCCCCTTGACGCAGAGCCGCCCCTGGTTGGGCTCGGCCCCCTCGACGGCCGTGATCTTCGCGATGCGGCCGTTCTTGACGTGGAGAAGCTGCTGGCAGCCTACGCCGCAGTAGGGGCAGGTGGTCCGGATCTTCTGTGTTTCCCAGGGTCGCCCCATCCCCTTGGCCTTCTTTTCCGTGAGCGCCCCGACCGGGCAGACCTCGACGCACTGGCCGCAGAAGACGCACTCGCTGAACTCCTTGTCATGATAGGGTCGGTCGCCGCCGGCGCAGATCTTGCTCTCCGAGCCCCGGTAACCGACGCTGATCGCCCGGTTCACCACGACCTCATTGCAGGCCTGAACGCAGCGGCCGCAGAGGATGCAGCGGCTGAAATCCCGGACGATCAGGGGGTTTTCAGCCTCAGTGGGGTAGAATTTCTCCTTGGGCGCGAATTTCATCTCCGTGATCCGGTATTCGTAGGCCAGGTCCTGGAGGCGGCAGGCCCCGTTCGCTTCGCACATGATGCAGTCGTGATGGCCGCTCGAGAGCAGCAGTTCGATAATCAGCTTCCGCGTTTTCTGAACCCGGTCGCTGTGGGTCAGGACAACCATGCCGGGGGTCACGGGCGTCGAACAGGCGGCCATCAGGGATCGTGCCCCGGCGACCTCCACGAGGCAGATGCGGCAGGAGCCGGTCGGCGTGGCCTCCTTGAGATGGCAGAGCGTCGGGATCTCGATCCCGGCGTTGCGCGAGGCTTCGAGGATCGTCTGTCCGGGTTTGAAAGTCGTTTCCATTTCATTGAGGGTAAAGGTGGTTTTGCTCATGGGCGACTCCTTAACAAATTAGGTCATGGAATGCATATGTCACAGTTGACATAATTTCACGTGGTCCATACAACACCGAAGGGACCCTGTCAACCTGAAATTTGATAAAAAGGCGGTGATAACAGGCGGATAGTTATGCTATAAATAGCATAGCCCGTGAAGGGCAGGCTTGATATCAGGTAGACTATTGGCAAAGTATGATAACGTTTATCATTTATCTTCAGGCGCTATTCCCAGAGGTGCCCGCCTATGGCACCTTCAGCAAATCCGGGGAACGAGTTCCCCCGTGGGGAGATCGACCTCCCGTGAACCGCCGATCAGAGTCTCCAGGACAAGCCCTCCCCGCCGATGTTCGCATACGGAACCGATGATGGCGGCCTCGCGGCCTAACTCATGGTCCCGCATCGTCCGAAGGACCCTCTCTCCCTCTGCTTCGGGGCAGAACAGGGCCATCCGGCCCTCATTGGCCAGGAAGAGAGGGTCGAAGCCGAAGATCTCACAGATGCCTCGGACCTCTTCCCGGATGGGGATGGCGCTTTCCTGAACGATGATCCGCATTCCGGATTGACCCGCGATCTCCGCCAGAATCGCCCCGAGCCCACCCCGGGTCGCGTCGCGCATGCAATGGATGTTTGGACTCGTTGCGAGTATCCTCTCCACAAGGCCGTTCAGGGGTGCCGAATCGGATTGGATCTCGGAGCGGAAACCGAGTTCCGCCCGGGCCGAAAGGATGGCTGCCCCGTGGTCGCCGGTGGGACCGCTGACAAGGACGGCGTCGCCGGGACGGATGCTCCGGGCCGAGATCACGCTACCGTAGCGGATGATGCCGATCCCCGAGGTGTTGATAAACAGACCATCCACCGCCCCGCGGGGCACAACCTTCGTGTCCCCCGTGACGACGGCGACCCCCGCCCTTTTGGCCGCTTCGGAGAGGGAACGGACGATCCGTTCGAGCTCCGCCATCGGGAACCCCTCCTCCAGGATGAAGCCGGCGCTCAGCACCAGCGGGGTTCCGCCGCACATGGCGAGGTCGTTGACCGTCCCGTGGACGGCGAGGGACCCGATGTCTCCGCCGGGAAAGAACCGAGGTTGGACGACGAAGGAGTCCGTGGTGAAGCAGAGTTTCACCCCCCCGACCCCGAAAACGGCCCCATCCCCGAGGTGCTCCAGCAGGGGATTATTCAGGAGAGGGAGGAAGGTTTCCGTGATCAGTTCGTTGGAGAGCTGTCCGCCCGCCCCGTGCTCCAGGAGGATTCGGTCGTATGTCATGGTCACCTCGCCGGTTCTTTCTGGCTGGCCCCGGCGCAGATAGCCTGGCCGAGGGAGATGCCGCCGTCGTTGGTTGGGACGAGTCTGTGGTGATACGTCGCGAAACCCGCCTGATCGAGGGAGGCGACACACCCTTCGAGGAGGATACGGTTCTGAAAGCAGCCGCCGCTCAGAACGACCCGGTTCAGCCCTGTTTCGGCGCGGATCGTCTCCGCCATGGTGGTGAACGCCCGTGGGAGGAGGTTGTGAAAAGCCAGGGCAATCTCCGCCGGGGAAAGGCCGGAGAGGAGAGAATCGGCGATCGCCCGAATGGCGGGGCGCAGGTCGAGGGTCTTCGCCGGTTCTTGTTCCTCACTGTGAGGCCGTAATTCTTCCTGAGAGGCCTCCCCGATGTCGAAGGGCAACGTCAGGTTCGTTCGCCCCCGGGCCAGGCTCTCCAACTCCATTGCCGCCTGCCCCTCGAAGCTGACCCGCCGGCGGAGTCCCACCAGAGCCGCAACGCCGTCGAAGAGACGGCCGAGGCTGGACGTCAAGGGGCTGTTCATCCGGTTGCTCACGGCCAACTCCAGGCCGGCGAGTGCCTTTTCGGCCGCCTCTGCATCTGAGCCGGACGGAGAAAGCCAGCCGGGGTGCAGCTTCAGCCGGCGGGCCATTTCCATCCACTCCCCGCCGAAGGCCTCCCGGAGAAGAGAGGCGGCCATGCGCCAGGGCTCCCGGATTGCCTTCTCGCCACCCGGCATGGGGATGTACAGGAGATGTCCCCGCCGGGTGAAGCCTCTTTCGTCCGCCGTGAGGAACTCCCCGCCCCAGACCTGGCCATCCGTGCCGAAACCCGTGCCGTCCATGGCCAGACCGATGACCTTCCCGGCCAGCCGGTTTTCCGCCATGCAACTGACGATATGGGCGTGATGGTGCTGGACGGCGAAGATCCGGCGGCCTTCCATCTGCCGGGCGATCCGGCTGGTGTGGTAGTCCGGATGGAGGTCGCAGGCGACGAGATGGGGGCGGCACTCGGTCATCCGTTCCAGCAGGGCGATGCTCTCCTGGAGAAAGTCCCTCGCCTCGGGGGTCGAAAGGTCGCCGATATGGGGGCTAGGGAAGGCGAAGTTGTGCTTGACGACGCAGGCGGTGGCCTTGATCTCGGGGCCGAGCGCCAGGACCTCCGGGTAAGGTTCCCGCAGTGAGATGGGTTTTGGGGCATATCCCCGGGAACGGCGAAGGGGGAAAAAGCCGCCCGCCGCCGTTGTGACCACGGAGTCGTCGCAGCGCACGAGGATGTCCCGGTTGTGGATCAAAAAGGCATCGGCGATCCCCTCCAGCCGCCGGAGGGCCTCCCGGTTCCCGATGCAGATCGGCTCGTCGTTCCGGTTGGCGCTCGTCATGACCAGGACGGTCAGTTCTCCGGCCAGCAGGAGGTGCTGGAGAGGGGTGTAGGGAAGCATGATCCCCAGGGTGTCCGTGCCGGGAGCGACGAGAGGGGAGACAGGCGCCCCTGGCCGCCTTCGGATGATGACGATGGGCCGCTCCGGCGCGGTAAGGAGCCTCTGCTCGGCCTCGCCGACTTCGGCCAGGAGGGCCGCGGTCCGGAGGTCGCGGACCATGACGGCCAGGGGCTTTTCCTCTCGGAACTTCCGGAGGCGGAGCTTTGCGACGGCCTTGTCGTTCCGGCCGTCCACGCACAGGTGGAAGCCGCCCAGCCCCTTGACGGCCAGGATCGCCCCCTGTTTCAGGAGCGACAGGGTCTGCCGGATGGGGTCGGCGCCCGTCATGGGGGAACCGCGGCCGTCGATCAGTTCGAGGTGCGGCCCGCAGACCGGGCAGGCGTTGGGCTCGGCGTGGAAGCGGCGGTCGGCCGGGTTTTCGTACTCTTCGCGGCAACGGGGGCAGAAGGGAAAGCAGGCCATGGAGGTGTGGACCCGGTCGTAGGGGATCGCATCGATGATGGTCAGCCGCGGTCCGCAGTTCGTGCAGTTGATAAAGGGGTAGCCAAAGCGGCGGTCGGCAGGGTCGAAGAGCTCCGCGATACACTCCTCGCAGGTGGCCGCATCGGGGCTGATGTGGGTGTTCCGGGGGGCCGTCGCATCGCTTTGGGCAATGGTGAACCCCTCTTCCGCGCTGTTTTTTACGGCAAGCTCCGACTGGGTGATCCGGACGAGGTCTGCCAGAGGGGGGAGTTCCCCTTTGACCTCCGCAAGGAAAGCCTCGACGCTGCCGGCCGGCCCCTCCACTTCGGCGGCCACGCCGTCGGAGCGGTTCTGGACGAAACCGACCAGGCCGTTTCGGTTGGCGAGACGCCAGATAAAGGGACGGAACCCGACCCCCTGGACTATCCCTTCGAAAAGAAATCTTTTCCTGACCATCACGATGGTGGACTCCCCGCCGGTTACGGCCGGCGGCCCCTTTACCCCTGCCTGTTCCCACAGGGCTTTGTGCCGGCCGGTTCCCGGCACCCCTATCCGATGACTCCATCGATCTGGCCGGACAGCCATCCGTACCAGAGACCGAGACCCGCCCCGGTTCGGCAGGAGACCTCAAAGACGGCCAGATCTGGATTGAGGCTCAGGGCGTCGTGCAGGGCCTTCTCCCGGTCGAAGTCCAGATAGGGCAAAAGGTCGATCTTGTTGAGGAGCATCACCGCCGATTTCTGGAAGATCAGGGGGTATTTCGCTGGCTTGTCCGCCCCTTCCGGGGTGCTCAGGATCATCACCTTGGCCCGTTCGCCGACCTGGAACTCGGCGGGGCAGACGAGATTTCCCACGTTCTCCACAATGAGCAGATCCAGGGCCCCGAGATCAAGACCCGACAGGGCCTCGCGGACCATGTTCGCGTCGAGGTGGCACCCCCCGCCGGTGTTGATCTGGACCACGGGGATCCCCAGAGCGGCCACACGGTCCGCGTCGCAGGTGTCCTGGATGTCCCCCTCGATCACCCCGATCCGGTACCGCTTCTTGAGCGCCTGGATGGTCCTTTCCACGAGGCTGGTCTTCCCCGCCCCGGGGGAGCTCATCAGGTTGATGGCGCACACCTTTTCCCGGTCGAACAGCGTCCGGTTCTCGTCGGCGATCCTTTCATTGGCGTCGAGGACATTTTTTACGACCTGAACCTTCATGCAATCATCTCCTTGTTGGTTTCCTTTTTTGGTTTTAGACCCGCCGTCGCCCACTGGCGCTGCCGAACGGATCAGCCGTAACGGTAGCGGGCCGCGCAGCTCCCTTCCGAGGAGACCATGCAGGGGCCGACGGGATTGGCCGGCGTGCAGAGGCGTCGGAAAAGGGGGCAATCAGCCGGCTCCCTGATCCCCCGGAGGATCGCGCCGCAGGCGCATCCCGGGACTTCGGCGGAGGGAAGCTCGGGAATGATGAATCGCTTCCGGGCGTCAAACGATTCATAGGGATCGCGCAGGAGCAGGCCGCTGCCGGCAATGGTTCCCAGACCCCGCCAGGGGGCGTCGCCTTCCTCAAATACCTCCTCCATAAGAACCCTCGCCCGCAGGTTCCCCTCCGGCCGCACCCCCCGGCTATACTGGATGGCCACTTCCGCCGGGCCCTTTTCGATCTGCTCCAGAAGAAGGGCGATGCCTTCGAGGATGTCGACGGGTTCGAAACCTGTGATGACGGCCGCCTTTCCCGCTTCCGGCAGGAAAGCGTAGGCGTCGGCACCGATGATGGTACTCACATGGCCGGGGCAGAGAAACCCGTCCAGGTTGAGGGCCGGATCGGCAAGCAGGGCCTTGAGGGCCGGCGGCACGGTCTTGTGGACCGAAAAGACGGTGAGGTTGGCGATGCCCCTTCGCCTGGCCGTCCGGAGGACCGAAGCGACGGTGGGGGCGGTAGTTTCGAAGCCGATCCCCATGAATACGACCTCCCGGCCGGGTTCACCCTCCGTCATGGGCAGGATATCCAGGGCCGAGGCGACCGGGCGGATGTCGGCGCCGGCGGCCCGGAGCTGCTGGAGGCTGGCCCCGCCCGTCCCGGGTACCCGCATCATGTCGCCGAACGTGGCAAAAATTGTCCCCGGACGGTCTGCCAGCCAGAGGGCCGCATCCACGTCCTGGATCGAGGTGACGCAGACCGGGCAGCCGGGACCGGAGATCAGGCGGAGGGTCGCGGGCAGCAGGGTCCGGATCCCATACCGGCCGATGGCTTGGGTGTGGCTCCCACAGACCTCCATGAGCGTGACCGGTCTTCTGATTCGGGCGAGCCGCTCTCCGATTCGCGCCGCCAGCCCCCGGGCAAGAGCCAGGCTCCGGTATTCGTCAGTATATCTCATGGCCGATGATCTCCCTGAGCAGGGACAGCTTCTCCGCGGCCAGAGTTTCGTCGACCCGGTGGATGGCGAAGCCCGCGTGGCAGATCACATAGTCGCCGATCTTCACCGGCTCATCGACGATGTCGAGGCAGACCTCCCGCTGCGTGCCGCTGATGTCGATGACGGCGAAGTTGTCCGCGTTGATGGAAAGGATCCTTCCGGGAAAGGCGATACACATGATTTCTCCTAATCCACGTCCATTTCCAGAAGCTTCATTTCTTGCGTGCCCCCCGTCAAAAGGACGTCATGGCCTTTGCAGCAGGGGCAGTCGGGCTGAAAGACTTCGGATGAGAACTCCTGTTCGCACCTGAGGCAATAAAGGACGGCCGGAAGGATGTCGAATTCCAGGCGCGCCCCATCGGCCTTCGTATTCCGGGCCTGGACGGAAAAGACGAACCTAAAGGAGTCCGGCTCGATGCAGGACAGACGCCCAAAGGAGAGTTTCAGCGAACGGACCCGGGCGAACCCCTCGCGGCGGCCGTAATCCTCCACGATGTCGATCAGGGACTGGGCCAGTGAAAGTTCATGCATGGCCGATCTCCGTCGCGATCCTGCGCGTCGAGAGTTCCGTCAGGAGCAGCGCCTCCAGCTCGGTGAACCGCTCCCGCACCGTTGGTGTCATCTCGAGATCCATCTCCCCGTAGCGTTCAGGAATGATGCACCAAAAAACCAGTTCCGGACACTCCCCCATGAGCTCCGCCTTACACAGGACATCCGCAAATTTCACCTCGTGGGCCGACGTTGGCGGCGGCAGGCGCTCATCGAGCTCGCTGCGTGAAAACCGATAGAGGGAGCCCGGCACATCCGCCGCTTTCAGACAGTCGATGACGATGAGGGTGTCGCAGCCGGAGATGGTGTCGAGGAGCATATAGCCCAGCGTTCCGCCGTCGACGATATCGACCTCGGGCGGCAGGCGGTGACGGTCGGCGAACCAGCGGACGAAATGGACCCCGAACCCCTCGTCGCCCAGCAGGATGTTGCCGAGTCCCAGTATCGTGAGCGCCTTTTTCCGCGTCATGGGCGCCTCAAAAGAGGGGGGGCAACATCCCCCGTTCCCCTCTCGGTGATTCCCGTTTTTCCATTCCTGACTCATGCGGCTAACCATGCATCCGCCGGAAGACCACGCCGCTGATCATGGACGAGATGGTTCCTTCCTTGAACGTGATATCGTACCAGAAGGCCATGTAGACGTGAACGACGATGAAGAGGATGAAACCCCACATGAGGATGTGGTGGATCCACCGTACCGCGGCGAGTCCTCCCATCCAGTTCTCGAACGGCTTGACGACCTTGTAGACAAGGGCCGTGAGCCCCGCGTCGTAGCCCGTTCCCATGAGGATGAAGCCCGTCAGGAGGATCAGGAAGACCATGCCCAAGAGTCCTGCATATGACAGGGCCTGGAGCGGGCCGTAGAGATGGGTGTGCTCCGGCGGCTCCCTGGAGATGAACGCATAGAAACAGACCTGTTTGAACGTGTTTTTCCGGTTCAGGCAGGCGGAGAAATCCCGCCAGTCGGCATGGAACCGGGAGAAGAAGGCCAGATAGAGCCGCCAGATAAAGAGGATCCCGAGGATGATCCCGAAGAGGATATGCCAGAAACGGACATTACCCATGAAGAACTTTTGCACCGTCTCACCTTCGGGGACGGTGAACGGATCGGCGATATAAAGACCCGTCGCAATGAGGACGAAGATGGCCAGGGCCATGAGCCAGTGGTTGTACCGGATGGCGACGGACCATTCCTTGATGGGGACGATTTTTTCCATGGCTGCCTCCTTTCAGGACACCCTGAACTGCCGGATCGTGTCCGATTTCGGATCGATGATATGGACAGCGCAGGCCATGCAGGGATCGAAAGAGTGGATCGTCCGGAGGATCTCGAGAGGCTGGTCCACCTTGGCCAGTTTCGTCCCTATGAGGGACTCCTCGTAGGGGCCGCGCCGCCCAGCCCTGTCTCTCGGGGAGCAGTTCCACGTCGAGGGGACGACGGCCTGGTAGTTGGCGATCACCTTGTTCTCGATCCGGATCCAGTGGCCCAAAGCGCCGCGCGGGGGTTCCGTGAGACCGCGACCTTCGCCTCTGTCGGGAACGTCGCAGCGGGTCCAGGTCCGGGTGTCTCCGGACTTGACGTTGGCCACCAGTTCGCCCACCCATCCCTCGATATGGTCTCCCACGTACTTCGTCTCGAGGGCGCGGGCGGCCGTTCGGCCCAGGGTCGAGAAGAGGGCCGTGGCCGGCAGCCCCGTGGCCTTGAGAGTCGAATCCACGAGGGCCTTGATCTCCTTGTGCCCTTGGGCATAGGCGACGAGAAACCGGGCCAGAGGACCCACCTCGTAGGGCTCTCCGTCGTACCGGGGCGCCTTGCACCAGGAATATTTTTCATTGCCCCTGAGGTGTCCATCTTTGTCGTAGCCCGTGTACTCGGGCTCCGTGGTTCCCTTGTAGGGGTGCAGGGGTTCCGACCCCTTGTACCAGGCGTGGGTGGCCTCCTCGGTGATCTTCGCTTCGTCGAGCTTCAGGGGCTTGGCCAGGTCGTGGTTCTTGACGATGCCGCGGGGGAAAAGAAGGTTGTTCCAGCCGTCGTCGAGGGGAAACCCACCGTAGGCAAGATAATTCTTCACGCCGCCGCCGATCCCCTTCGTTCCCTCTCCCTTGTAGTAGGCCGCCGCCAGAAGGACGTCGGGAATGTAGGCCGTCTCGACGAAGGTCTTGAGCTCCTTGAGCCGGAAGAGGTACTCGCCGATGCGGTGGGCGTCGAGGATGTCCATGACCGAGGTGACGCCGCCGACGATCAGGGTCTGGGGATGGGGGTTCTTGCCGCCGAAGATCGCCATCATCTGGGCCCCGATCTTGGAAACCTGGAGGGCGTCGAGGTAGTGGGAGACGATCACGAGGTTGGCCTCCGGGGGAAGTTTGAAGGAGGGGTTCCCCCAGTAGGCGTTGGCGAAGGGCCCCAGCCGTCCCGACTGGACGAATTTGGTGAGGCGCTCCTGGACGGCCTTGTAATGGGTCTCCGAACAGTTGAAGGGATCGGCGCTGCAGGCCCTGGCCATTTCGACGGCCCTCTTCGGGTCCGCCTTCAGGGCGCTGACCACGTCCACCCAGTCCAAACCGTGGAGGTGGTAAAAGTGCATGATATGGTCCGTGAGGTACTGAGCGCCGTGGAGGAGGTTCCGGATGATCCGGGCGTTGGGCGGGGGCTTCACCTTGAAGGCATCCTCGCAGGCCAGGATGCTCGCCTCGTAGTGGGCGTAGGTGCAGACGCCGCAGAAGCGCTGGACCATCAGCCCCGCGTCACGCGGATCGCGCCCCTTGAGGATGGTCTCGATGCCCCGCCACAGGGTGATGCTGCTCCAGGCGTCCCGGATGACGTTCTGTTCGTCCACTTCGACTTCGATCCTCAGGTGTCCTTCGATCCGCGTGATGGGATCGACGATGATTCGTTTTGCCATGGATTCCTCCCCGGTTCTATTCCTGAGGGGACGTATCGTCCCGATCGTTCTTGTTCCTGCTCCTGATGGCCGTCAGTCCCGCATGGGCGGCGATGCCCGCCGCCGTGATCCCCAAGAGCGCCATGCCGATCGTATCGACGGTCTTTTCGCCGCCGCCGATCGTCTTTTCAGCGATCGATTTTTCCAGGGGGGCCATGGTGTCCCAGAAGGCCGGTTCCGTGCAGCCCATGCAACCATGACCGGCCATGACGGGCCAGGAGACGGCGTCGTTGAAACGGACCCGGCTGCAATTGGCGAAGGTGTAGGGTCCTTTGCAGCCGACCTTGTAGAGGCACCAGCCCTTGGCGGCGCCGGCGTCTCCCCACTCCCCGACGAATTCCGCGGCGTCGTAATGGGGACGCCGCTCGCAGAAATCGTGGATCCGTTTGCCGTAGGCCCAGACCGGCCGCCCCAGGGAATCGAGGGCGGGAAGGCCGCCGAACATCAGATAGTGGAGGAGCGTGCCCACGAAGTTGGCCGGGCTCGGGGGACAGCCGGCGATGTTGACCGTCTTGATCCCGAGGACCTTGCCGATCCCCGCGGCGTCCGTGGGGTTGGGCTTGGCGGCCTGAATATTGCCGAAGGAGGAGCAGCTTCCGATGCAGATCACCGCCGCCGCTTTGGCGGTCACCTCCCGGGCCATCTCGATGCCGGTTCTGCATTTGGGACCGAGCGTCAGGTACTTTCCGTCAAGGCCCCGGGGCAGGGCCCCCTCGATGACGCAGATGAACTTCCCCGCGAAGTCCTTGACCGCTTTTTCGAGGTTCTGCTCCGCCTGGTAGCCTGCGGCGGCCATCAGGGTCTCGTGGTATTCGAGGGAGATCGTGTCGAGCAGGATGCTGTCCACATTGGGGTAGCTCGTGCGCAGGAATGCCTCGCTGCATCCCGTGCATTCGGCGAAATGGAGCCAGATCACGGGCAGGCGGCTGAACTGCTCAGCGGCCCGGGCGACCAGAGGTTTGAAGAGGGGCGGCAGCATCAGCATCGCCGTGGTGAGCGTCGTCCATTTGATGAAATCCCGGCGGCTCACGCCGCGCAATGAGAGCTCCTCTCTAAATCCGGCTCTGGACGCCGGGAGCAGTTCATCCATTCGATCCAGGTGGCTCTCGCAATGCGAAAAAAACTGATGGTATTGAGTTCTGACGATCTTTTCGTAAAATTGATCTCTCGTGGTTTCCATGTGTCCCCCTAAGGCTGCGATGAACGGAGCTGATGCGCATCCGAACCGGTTGATGAAGGAACATTCGGTTGACAGTGGTGCACCACCTATGTCATAATTAACATAATGTCAAGCCGAAATGCGCCGGCAGGGCTCTCCGGCTGTTGTCCATCGGCCCATTCCTCAAGGGAGGCGCCTGAAAAGTTTATGATTCTGTTAAACCGGATCGGCTGAGTTTGTTTCACGCATGTTTCATTGACACGGACACATTTGAGAAAGGAGGAGTGGCATACGATGGAGACGGTAAACATCACCATCAACGGCCAATCAATCGATGCACCGGCCGGAAGTACCATCCTTGACGCGGCGAAGCAGGCGGGGATCGACATTCCGACACTTTGCCACCATCCGGCATTGCAGCCGGCCGGTGCTTGCCGCATCTGCGCCGTGGAGATCAAAGGCCAGAGAGTCTTGCAGACGGCGTGCACCTTCCCCATCGCGGAAGGCATGGAGGTCCAGACGGAATCCCCCCGGGTAATCGGGGCGCGAAAGCTGGTGCTCGACCTGCTCTTTTCGGAAAGAAATCATTTCTGCCCATTTTGCGAGATGAGCGGGAACTGTGAGCTGCAATCGCTGGGCTATCGCTATCGCCTCGACCATTGGGCCTATCCGACCTACACCCACCGCTTTCCGGTGGATGCCTCCCACAAGTACCTCCTGATGGACCACAACCGCTGCGTCCTCTGCGGAAGGTGCATCCGAGGCTGCAGCGAGATCGTGGCGAACCATACCCTGGGGTTGCGGCAGCGCGGCGCCAGAACCATGGTCCACGCCGACATGGGCGTTCCCTGGCGGGATTCCACCTGCATCGTCTGCGGCACCTGCGCACAGCTTTGTCCGACCGGCACCCTGACCGACAAACGAAGCTCCTTTGCAGGACGCGACGCCCAGATGAACTATACGCGAAGCACGTGCAGCCAATGCAGCGTCGGTTGCGGCATCAAGATCGTCACCCGTAATGACAGCGTACAGCGGATCGAGGGAGACTGGGATGCCGGAGTGAACGGCGGGCTCCTGTGTCAGATGGGCCGTTTCGCCCCGCTTTTCGACCAGCGCGAACGGGTGGCTGCGCCTCTGCTCATGCGCAACGGCAGGCAGGAAACGGCAGGCTGGGAGGAGGCTCTGGCCGTCGTTGCCCAGCACATCGGCGGCAGGGGCGCGGAACTGGGGGTGCTGACCACGACCCACGCTACGAACGAGGCGCTCTACATGGCGGGGAGATTGTTCCGCAGCGACCTTAAGACGGACAACATCGGCCTGATCCATGAGACGATGCCCCGCTGGTTCGGAAAACCCGACGGCACATTCGACGACTTTGAAAAAAGCGACCTCATCGTCCTGGCTGGCGCAGATCCCGCCAAGGATCAGCCTGTCGCCTCGTTCCTCGTGAAGAGGTCCGTCGACCGTGGTGCGCGGCTCATCGTCGCGGATGACGGGGAGAACGGGCTGGCGCCGTTCGCCTTCCTGTGCCTCGGCATGAATGGAATCCAGCAGGCCGTCGAGATTGCCGAAAGGGCCGAGAAACCGGTGGTTCTCTATGGCGCCCGCCTTACCAGGGCAGCCGCAGACGCCTTGAAGCGCCTGCGGGGTAAGGCTGCTTTCGTCGGCCTCGAACCGGGGATGAACACCCGGGCGGCCAGGGCTTACGGCCTGGATAAGGGCTTCAGCCCCTTGGCGGCGCGCGTGCTCTATCTGCTCCTGGGGGAACAGAACTGGGACGGCGAGGAGCTGCTCGCCAAGGTTCCGGAGGGCACATTCGTCGTCGTCCAATCCAGTTTCGTCTCCCCGCTCACCCGGAAGGCCGACGTCGTGTTGCCCATGGCCGTCTGGTCCGAAAGGGGCGGGAGTCTGACCAACACGGAGGGAAGGGTGCTGACGGTCAACCGGGCGGTCGATCCGGCGGGCGAGGCCAAGCCGGATTGGGAGATTCTCGCCTTGGTAGCGTCCAGACTGGGTGTCAAAGTCGGATCATCGCTGAGCGACCTGTCGGCTCAGGCCGCTGAGGAATTCACGACATAAGGAGATCGGATATGGAAAAGGTCAAAATCGCCACGGACTGGCTGGCCGGTTGCGCGGGATGCCACATGTCGCTTCTGGATATCGATGAACGGGTCGTGAAGCTGCTGGATGCCGTGGAGTTCACCTCCTCTCCGGTGACGGATCTGAAACACCCCCCAAAGGAGGGGGTGACGGTGGGCATTCTCGAAGGGGCGATCTGCAACAGCCATAACGTCGAGGTCGCCAAACAGATGCGGGAACGCTGCCAGATCCTCATCGCCGTCGGCGACTGCGCCACGTTCGGAGGCGTTCCCGCCATGCGCAACCTTGTCGGCACAGAGGCGGCCCTGAGACGCGCGTATCTGGAGACGGAGAGCGTGGTCGACGGGCTCATTCCGGATTCCGAGGAACTCGGAAAGCCTCTTGAAATGGTCACGGCCGTGGACAATGTGGTCAAGGTCGATCTCTTCGTTCCCGGCTGTCCGCCCCGGGCAGACGCGTTTTTCCATGCCTTGACGGAACTGCTTGCCGGGCGCACCCCCGTGATCCTGCCGCCCGTCGTTTTCACATACGATTAGAGGAGAATTGCCATGGTCGCAAGGAAGATAACCATCGAACCGGTGACACGCATTGAAGGGCATGGGCGGGTAACCATCCACCTCAACGATCAGGGCGAGGTGGAGCAGACTTTTTTCCATGTGGACGAATTCCGCGGCCTCGAAAAATTCTGCGAAGGCCGCCCCTATTATGAAATGACCCAGATCACGCAGCGGATCTGCGGGATCTGCCCGGTCAGCCATCACCTTGCCGCGGCCAAGGCCTGCGATGCCATCGCCCGCGTGGAGCCGCCGCGGCCGGCAAAACTGCTGCGCGAACTGATCCATATGGGGCAGATCGTGCAGTCCCACGGGATGCACTTCTTCCATCTCGCGGCGCCCGACCTGCTCCTGGGATTCGACGCCGATCCCGCAGACCGGAACGTTTTCGGTATTATCCGGGGAAATCCGGAACTGGCCCTGAAGGCCGTGAACCTCCGCCGCTATGGGCAGCAGATCATCGAAAGGCTGGGCGGAAAGCGTATCCATCCCAATTTCACGCTCCCCGGCGGGGTCAATGCCGCGCTGACGCCCAAGGACCGGCAGGAGATCGCCGCCGAACTGCCGGCGATGGTCGGCATCGCCCAGGAGGCGATCGGCATCATCAAGGGATGGGTCGACGCGAACCGGGAGTTGGTTTCCACCTTCGCCACCTTCCCCTCCGGCTATATGGGGCTGGTCGACATGGAGGGCGGCCTGCAGCTCTATGACGGCGAAATCCGGGTCAAGGATGAAGAGGGAAAATTCGTCGCGCAATTCAAGCCCGAGCACTACCTCTCCCACGTCGCCGAACATGTGGAACCCTGGTCCTTCCTTAAATTTCCCTACTATCGCAGGCTGGGATGGCCGAAGGGAGTCTACCGCGTCGGTTCGTTGGCGAGAATGAATGTGATCGACAGGATCGGCACCCCCCTGGCAAACGCAGAGTTCAAGTTGTTCCGGCAGATCAACGACGGCAGGCCCGTCGAAGGCTCCCTCTATTATCACTACGCCCGGCTGATCGAAGCGCTCTACGGCCTCGAGCGGATCGGGCAACTGCTGGACGATCCGGAGATCATGTCCGATGACCTCCGTTCTTTTCCCCGCGAGGCGCATGTCCCGAGCCAGGGGGTGGGCGTGATTGAGGCTCCCCGGGGAACCCTCTTCCACGACTACAGCACGGACGAAAACGGCCTGCTCACGCGCGTGAACCTGATTGTCGCGACGGGGAACAACAACTGGGCGATGCACTTGGCGGCGGGACAGGTTGCCAAGGCTTACGTAAACGGCAACAAGCTGACCGAAGGGATGCTGAACCGCGTGGAAGCGGCTATCCGCTGCTACGATCCCTGCTTGTCCTGCTCGACCCACGCGCTCGGGCAGATGCCGCTGGAAATTACGCTGGTCGCGGCGGATGGCGTGGTTCTCGATCGCATGGCACGCTGATCGGATCTTGAACCCGCAAGCACCTTGAAAGAGCCCCATGACCCGCACCCTGATTATTGGATATGGCAACATCGATCGGGCCGACGACGGGGTCGCCCATGAGGTGATCAATACCCTCAGAGGGCGTCAGGACCTGGAACCGCTGGACGAGGAGAACACCGGGCTGGAAGAGCTGGGTAAGGAGGTGGATTCCATCTTCCTTTCCCAGCTTACGCCCGAACTCATGGAGCTGATGTGTGATTACGACCGGGTTGTCTTCGTGGACGCGCACATCAGCGAAGTGACCGAAGATTTGAACTGCACGGAAGTATTGCCGGACTATGCCCCGTCGAGCCTAACCCATCACCTGACGCCGGGCATGCTCCTGGCTCTGGTCAGAGCCCTCTACGGGCGCGAACCTGTCGGGCACCTCGTCTCCATCCGAGGTCATGATTTCGGCTTCCACCGGGGTCTCTCCCCAGAGACCCACATCCTCATGGGACGGGCGGTGGATCATCTTCTGCGGTGGTTGAACGGCCAGGCCATCGGTACGGGCTGAATTCGGAGATAGGAAGATGGACGAGGCGGCTGTCACAGTTCCCATAATCCAAGCCGGTTTCTCTCGTGATATTTTCGACCGGCAGCGGGCGGCTTGTCGGGACAATCCTTGCCTCCCCCTCACCGCGAGACGCGATGCGCTGATGGCCCTGGAAACGCTCCTCGTGGAAAACCAGGAGGAAATCGCGGAAGCCATCTGCCTGGATTTTGGCCACCGCAGCCTCCATGAAACCAAACTGCTGGAGATCTTCCCCACCGTATCGGGCCTGGCCGATGCGCGCCGTCACCTGAAAAAATGGGTCAGGCCTCAGCGCAGGCATGTATCGCTCTGGTTCATGGGAGCCGGGAACCGCGTACTTCCTCAGCCCAAGGGGGTCGTGGGGATCATTTCCCCCTGGAATTACCCTCTGCAGTTGGCCCTTTGTCCCCTGACCAGCGCACTCGCGGCCGGAAACCGATGTATGATCAAGATGGCGACCCACTCCCAAGGGCTGTGCCGTCTTCTCCGCCGATTGGTCTCCCGGGTGCTGCCCGAGGAACTGGTGGCTTTTCTGCCGGGCGTGCCGGCCTCTGAGTTCACCCCACTTCCCTTCGATCATCTGATCTTTACCGGGTCCCCCCGGTCCGGGAGAGGGGTGATGAAAACCGCCGCGGAAAATCTCACGCCCGTCACTCTGGAGTTGGGGGGAAAGTCGCCGACCATCGTGGCTGCTGACTTCGATATCGATAAGGCGGCGGAGCGCATCTTGTACGTCAAATACATGAATGCCGGGCAGACCTGCGTGGCTCCTGATTACCTCTTCCTCCCCGAAAACCGGATCGAAGCCTTCGTTGAGAAGGCCCTAAAACTGATCCGAATCCGTTATCCGCGGCTCGACACCGAC
The DNA here is from genome assembly GCA_021372695.1 of Deltaproteobacteria bacterium. The sequence continues at coordinate 2,587 of JAJFTY010000002.1, read as the reverse complement.
GACTATACCTCCATTGTCGACGCCGGATCCTATGCCCGGCTCATCAACTGCCTGCGGGATGCCCGTACCAAGGGGGCCAGAGTCGTCAACCTGCTTCCGGACGCCGAACCGGACGAAGTCCTGAGAAAAATCCCACCCACCCTGGTTCTGGACATTACCGACGACATGGCGCTGATGCAGGAGGAGATCTTCGGCCCGGTGCTCCCCGTAAAAACGTATCGGGATCTGGACCAGGCCATCGCTTATATCAAGTGCCGTCAAAGGCCCCTGGCCCTTTACCTGTTCACCAACGACCGTTCCATCCAGGAGAGGGTGATCGCCAACACCATGTCGGGCGGCGTCTGCATCAACGACTGCGCCATGCACGTGGCCCAGCACGATCTGCCCTTTGGCGGAATCGGCAACAGCGGTATGGGGCATTACCACGGATACGAGGGCTTTCTCGAATTTTCGAAGCTGCGACCCGTTTTCAAACAGGCTCCGATGCCGGCCACCACGTTCCTGTTTCCTCCTTACGGGAAGACCTTTGAGAGGATCTACCGGTTGATGGTCTCGATGCGTTGGCTGTAAACGAGAGGCAATGCATCGCTGCATTGCCTCTCGTGAACCGATTGATGCTATCAGACATATCGGATGTAGTTCACCTTGTACGTCGTGAAGAAGTCCTTGTTGGTCGCTCCCTTGGAGAAGGCACCCAGCCCGGACCCTTTGACGCCGCCGAAGGGCATGCAACCGTCCGTGACGGTCCCATGGTTGACATGGGCCATCCCCGTTTCGATGTCTCGTTGGAATTGATATATGTATTCGAGGTTGTCCGAAAAAAGGGATGCGGCCAGCCCATATTCGGTACGGTTGGCGACCGCCATGGCTTCGTCGAAGGAATCCACCTTGATGCTGACGAGGACGGGTCCGAAGATCTCATCGATCGCGACCTTCATATCGGGAGTCACGTCGGTGATGAGTGTAGGCTCGACATAGAACCCCCTGTCGAAATCCCCGCCCTTCAATTGATGACCACCCACTCTGATCGTAGCCCCGGCTTCTCTGGCGCTTTGGATATGGGCCATGATCCCTTCCCCGGCACCACGGTTGATTATCGGCCCCATGCTGACTTTGGGGTCCATCCCGTTCCCCAGCACATAAGTCTTCATCTTCTCGGCGATCATTTCTTCCAGAGCCTCGGCGTGCCTCTTCAGCACGAGGACGCGGCTGATCGAGGTGCAGCGCTGCCCGCTCACGGCGAAGGCAGCCGCGGCGATCTGGGCGGCGGCAAAATCCAGGTTCTGGTAATCGGCCACGATAGCCGGGTTCTTCCCGCCCATCTCCAGTTGCACTTTGGCGAAATTCTTCGCGGCCGTCTCGTTGATCCGGCGTCCGACCGAAGTGGAACCGGTGAAGGTGATCCCGCGCACCAGCGGGTTGCCTGAAATGGCGTCGCCCATGACGCTGCCGCGGCCGATGACCATATTGACGACGCCCGGAGGGAAGCCAGCCTTCTCGAACAGTTCCATCAGCAGAACGCCGCAATGGGGCGTATCGTAGGCCGGCTTGAAGACGACCGTGTTGCCGGTCGCAAGCGCGGGCATGATCTTGCGCAGCGGGGTCAGAAACGGGAAATTCCAGGGCGCGATGGCAGCGACGACTCCGATCGGAACACGAACGGCGACGCTCGTCACCCCGGGCCGGTCGCTGGGCATCGTGATCCCTTCGAGCCTCTGCCCTTCGCCCAGAAAGTAGCGGGACTCCACAACGCCGCGGGTGGGCTCCCCGAGAGCCTCTTTCAGGGTCTTTCCCTCTTCGCGGCATAGCGCCTCGCCGATCCTATGCCGGTTCTGATCCAGTAGCGCGACGAACCGGTCGATGTATTTCTCCCTTTCCGCGGGCAGCATCCTGCCCCAGTTCCTGAAGGCCCTGTCGGCGCTTTCCACCGCAGCGGCAGCATCCTCCTGACCGGACAACGGGAAGTGCCCGACGAGATCCCTGTCGTCGGCGGGGTTGTAGTCCGGATAATACTTCCCGGTGCTGGGCGTCGTCCATTTGCCGTCGATAAAGTTCAAATAGGTCTTTACTTCACTCATCTTCTTTCCCCTTTCCTCATAATATATGGTGATAGACCCGGCGCACGCAGGGTCTTCTTGAATCAGTTCGAGATGGATCTCCTATTTCGAATCTCGCCGAAACCCGCTTCGTCAGCAGCCGTCCTCGACGATGATCGTCTTGATGTTGTTTTTATGATCGAAGAGAATCCCATCTCTTCGCTTGGGCGATGATATATGTTAAATAAAGCATAATAAAGATTCTTCTTCACCGAGACCCGGGCGCGGGCACGCTTAGATGGTTTCAATATCATGTTATCTTTCGTGAAGAGGGTGAGATGTCCGCAAAAAAGGGCTGAATATGGTGATGAAGCAGGCCGCCGAACGGGGCAATCCCAGAACGGCGACCGGCTTGAGCGTGACGTAGAGGGCGAGGAAATCCATACTAGCGGTACCCGTATTTTGCCTTGACGGCGGCAGCGGGGGCGGAATTCAGGAACGCCGCGAAGCGCTCCGCCGCTGCCCGGTCCTTCACCTGCTTCACGATGCAG
>JAJFTY010000205.1 GCA_021372695.1 Deltaproteobacteria bacterium | reverse complement strand
TCATCCTCCGGGCGATGAAGCCGGCCGCCTTCTCCTCCTGCTCGCCTCCCACCTCGCCGACGACGATCACGGCATCGGTCGACCCGTCCTCCTCGAACAGCTCCAGGATGTCGGCGAGGTTTCTCAGGACCACGGGGTCAGCCCCCATGCCGACGACGGTGCTCTGCCCCACCTTCTTTTCCGAGAGGATCCCGGCGAATTCGTAGGAGAGCGTCCCGCTGCGCGAGATGATTCCCACCCGCCCGGGAGTGTACATGGAGGCGGGCATGATCCCCATCTTTCCCCGGCCGGGAACGAGGATCCCCGGGGTGGTCGGTCCCAGGGCAAAGGCGCCCTTTTCCAAGGCGTAGTCGCGCATTTTCATCACGTCGCGCACGGGGATATGCTCGGGCACGACAACCAGGAGCTTCACGCCGGCATCGACGGTCTCCAGGAAGGCGTCGAGGACGAAGGCGGCCGGGACGAAGAACACCGAGGCGTTGGCCCCGGTCTGCTGCACGGCCTCCGCCACGCTGTCGAACACGGGCACCCCCTCGACAAAGGCGCCGCCCCTGCCGGGGGTCACGCCGCCAACGACCCTGGTGCCGTATTCGAGCATCCAGTGCGCCTGCATGCTGCCGATCCGACCGGTGATGCCCTGGACGATCACGCGCGTGGAGTCGTTCATCAGGACGCTCATTTCTCACCTCCGCCGACCAGTTCGTACAGGCGCGCCACCGCCCTTTCCGTCGCCGCTTCCGTCACCACATGGACGCCGGCGGCCCGGAGGATCTCCCAGGTCTCCTCCTGGCGGTTGCCCAGGGCCTTGGCGACGACGGGAATTTTGAGATGGTGCTCCCGGATGTAACGGGCAATTCCCCTGGCCCCCTCATGGATGGGGTTGATGCCGCCGTAGACGTTGATGAAGATGCCCCGAAGCCCCGGTTTCATCATGATCAGCTCCATGCTCTTGTAGAGCTGGTCGGCGGTGATCCCGCCGCCCGTCTCGAGGAAGTTGGCAGGCTTCATCCTCCCGCCGATGATGTCCATGGAGGCCATCCCCAGCCCCGCACCCGAGGCGATCAGTCCGATGTTCCCGTCGAGGTCCACGTAGGTGACGCCGATCTCCCGGCCGCGCCGTTCCAGCGGGTTCTCGATCCGGTCGATCGGGTCGGGGAGGGGGAAAGGGATCCGCGAGAGGGCCGAATCGTCCACCTCCAGAACCGCGTCCACGGCCACGAGCCGGCCGTCAGGCTGGACCGCGATCGGGTTGATCTCACAGATGAGCGCCTCATAGCCGGTCGACACCGTGTACAGCTGCCCGATGACCTCGGCCCAGGGGGCGATGAGCTGCCTCCGGACGCCCAGCTGCCGCAGGAGGTTGCGTGCCTGGTAGGGATAGAGGCCGAAGGCGGGATCGATGCGGAGCGATGCGATCTTTCCGGGGGCGCTGCGCGCCGTTTTCTCGATGAGGACTCCGCCCTCCGTGCTCACGACGATGACCGGCTTTCCCGAATAGCCGTCGATCGTCATCCCCAGGTAGAGTTCCTGGGTGACCTCCACCTTATCACAGACCAGGAGTCTGTGGACAGGGAACCCCTTGATGTCGGCAGAGAGAAGGGCCCCGGCCGCCGCCTCCAGCTCATCGGGCGACTCGACCGCCTTGATGCCGCCGGCCAGGCCCCGGCCCCCGACCAGGACCTGGGCCTTCAGGACGACGGGGTAGCCGATCTCCCGCGCCGCCCGCAGGGCCTCGTCCACCGTGGCTGCGAGTCCACGGCGCGGCACGGGAATCCCGGCCTGTTCGAAAATATCCAGCACTTCGTATTCGTGAAGCCTCATCTTTCTTCCTCAACAGGAAAGGCTTGCCGAACTCGCAAAACGTCCGAAATCCACCCGAACGTGATACCGGCGAAAGCCGCAATCCAGACGCCGTTCCGGCGACTTCTTTCGAAGTCGCCAAAGTTTGCCATCCGGAAAATCGTCCGTCGATGTTGGGTGCGTTTTATATCACAAATTCAATCAAACAGGGCCGTACGGCGAAGCGGGTTCCGGGAACCGGCTCCTCACCCCGTCCGGACTAATAATCGCTGAAATCGGCGACCTCTTTCCGCAATTTCTCCTGCCTCTCCCGGGAGAGGCCGTGCTTGTCCATGAGCTTGTCATAGAGCGCGAGCCTCGTTTCCACCATCAGCGCCACCTTTTTCGCCGCCGGCGATTCGGGTGATGCGGCAACGGCCGCCTGAAGCTCCGGCAGCACCGCATAAAAAGCGCAATAGTTCAGGGAGCCTTTCTTCAGGTGTCGGCTGTTGCATTTCGCACAGATGCCGTGGTTCGGGCAGTCCAGAACGACGCACGGACAGATCTCCTTCATCTCCATCGTTATCCTCCGTTTGCATGAATGGGTCCGACAGGCACGCCTAGCACGATCGGCCAAAAAATAAAAGGAGTTGGTGCGGCTTTGGCGCCCGCATGAGGCAGGAAATGAGGCTCGTCAGGGAGCTGTTCGAACAGGCTGCCTCCCATTCCGATACGGTCGGGAGCCTTCCGGGAATCGCGAGGGAGATGAAACCGGATCGAACGAACGGATGATTGCGGCTCCCGGCCAGGGCGGAGGCCGTATCCGATGGGCTCACCGGCGGAGTCTTCAGGGCTTCCCGGCGCCGCCCGTTGCCGAGAGCAGCCACAACCAGGCCACACCGAGGAGGCCCGAGACCAGAGAGCCGAAGATAATCCCCGACTTGGCGATATTCAGATGGGCGGCGTTCCCGGGAAAGGAAAGTTCCGCGATGAAGATGGACATCGTGAAACCGATCCCGGCGAGGAGGCCCGCGCCCGCCAGGTGGGCCATCCGCAGGCCCGACGGGAGCCTGCCCAGACCCGTTTTCAGGGCCAGCCAGCTGAAACCGGCGACGCCGACAAACTTGCCCGCCACCAGCCCCAGCACCCCCCCCAGCGTCACCTCCTCGGAAAGGAGCTGGGTGAAGGCCGAGGGATCGACGGGGATCCCCGCGTTGGCCAGGGCAAAGAACGGGATGACGAGCAGCGAGGTCGGGATGTGCAGGGCGTTCTGGACCCGCTGCAGCGGCGCCTCGGCCAGACGCACCTCTTCCATCATGGCCTTCAGCAGGCTGTATTGCTCCGTATCCTTCAGGAGGTTCGTCCCCGGACGGCAGGAGTTGCGGACATCGTCGACGAGTCCCTTCATCCGCACGGAAAAGGAGAGGCAATCGTGGCGCGGGCGGGCGGGCAGACAGAAGGCCAGCAGGACACCGGCAATCGTGGCGTGGACGCCCGAGGAGAGCAGGGCCATCCAGAGGCCGAGGCCCGCCACGCCGTAAGGGGTCAGTAGGCGGACGCCGGCCAGGTTCAAGAGCATCAGGACCAGGAGGGCCAAACCGGCCATCGCCAGCGACAGGAGGTGGATCTGCTCGGTGTAAAAGAGGGCGATGACCAGGACCGCCCCCAGATCGTCCACGATCGCCAGGGAAACGAGAAAGAGGGTCAAGGCCGCCGGCACCCGCTTTCCCAGCAAGACCAGGGCGCCGACGCAGAAGGCGATGTCGGTGGCCATGGGGATCCCCCATCCATGGGCCGTATCGCCGCCAGGGTTGAGCAGATGGTAGATCAGGGCCGGCATCAGCATCCCGCCCGTTGCCGCGACGATCGGCAGGACGGCGGCCCGGATGTCGGCCAGATCCCCCACGAGGATCTCCCGCTTGATCTCGCAGCCGACGAGGAGGAAGAAGAAGACCATCAGCCCTTCGTTGATCCAGTGGCCCAGATCCTTCCCGAAGCCCAGGCCGCCCAGGGAGAGGGAAAAGGGGGTGTGGACGATCCGGCCGTAGACCTCGCTCAACGGCGAGTTGGAGAGGATCAGGGCGATCAGCGTCGTGATCATCAGGATGATGCCGCTCGTCGTCTGCCGGTGGATGAACTCCTCGAAGGGGGTGATGAGCCGTTCGAACTGACGCTCCCAGGGGTAGAAGAACAGGTGGTCTGCCGTTTCCAGCCCTCCGCTCTCTTTTCGCTCCTCGACCTGCATGACCCTGCCTCCGCCATCGCCATCCGGACATCCCGTCGTCCGCTGCCGCCCAAAAATGCGGCCGGGCTCGCCCGATGCGGCGCTCCATTTTATACCCGGCACCGGATAAATCACAAGGCATCATAAGCATCATACGGCGAGGCCGTCCGTTTTGTTGCATAGACGATGCATTGATTATTGAGGGGATTGAGGGGGAGATTGGGAAAATGATATGGATTTCATCAATCTCTCCCCCCGCTTTGCGAAAGTTTTTTCTTGATTACCCTCCGGCTTTTCTGTATCGTCCTGCCAAACGAACCATGCGAATATCTTTGGCGTTTGCGTGCCGCCTCGGCAACCATTCGCTCTCTTCCCCCGTCGCCGAGCCATCATCGGAGCTGAAGTGCGTACCGGAATCCGGATCGCAGCGCGGGGCAATCGCCCCGTGGCTGACCGGCCATCACCTCTCATTCCTCCTCCTCGACGGGAGGGGCCGGGGGGAGGGTGGGGGTGACTTTCACCCCGAAAGGAGGAACGGAGCATGGCAATGTACATGAAGAACCAGCTTTACATGGTGCCCCTGGCCGAAGTCCAGCCGGACCCCGGCCAACCCCGCAAGTACATGGACCCCGCGGCTCTCGACGAACTGACCGCCTCCGTTAAGCAGATGGGGATCATAGAGCCCGTCGTCTGCCGCCAGGACCCGGCCACCGGTCTGGTCTATGCCGTTGCCGGCGAGAGGCGCTGCGCCGCGGCGCGCAAGGCGGGCCTCCCGGCCATTCCCGCCATCTTCATCGACGGCGGCAACTGCGCCGAGATCGCGCTCGTGGAGAATCTCCTCCGGCAGGACCTCAATCCTGTCGAAGAGGCTGAAGCTCTCCAGCGCCTCATGGACGAACATGCCTATGAGCAGGGGCAGTTGGCGACCATCATCGGCAAATCCCAACCCACCATCTCGGAGACCCTCTCCCTGAACCGGCTTCCCAGGGAGATCCGGGACGAGTGTCGCAAGGACCCCTCCGTCCCCAAAAGGACCCTGATCGACATCGCGCGCAAGAAGCAGGAACGGAGCATGCTGACCCAATTCAGGAAATACCGGGAGCAGCAGGCCAGGATCGCCGCCAGGGAGACCGGCGATGCCGTTCCACCGGCGCAGAAGCGGAGCAAGGCAGCGGTCCTGATCGACAGCATCGGCGTCTTTGCTGAAAAGATCGGCAATCTGGAATTTCCCGACTTCTCGGCGGAGGATCGGGCCGGCCTCATCGGGGCCATGAATTCCCTGAAAGAGACCCTGGACGAGGCCATCCCCCGGGCCGTGAGTAACAAGAGGAAGCCGACGTGAGGTCGCAGGATCGGCGAAGTTCATCCGAAGGACCGGCGAAGCTCATCCGCAGAATTTGGCAGAACGAAGAGAAGCAAAAACGGATGGCGCCATCGGTATAATCGTAATTATGTCGTATGGATAAATCGTATCGACGCGTCGATATTGGTTCGGGATTGGGGTATCACGAGATGCGCCAACCGGTCCGACCGCGCTTAGGAGCGCCGACAATCGTATTGCCGGTTACCGGTATGGACGTGAATTTCAGTATCCGCTGGGTACGCGTAAGTGGCCGCATGAGTTCTCTCTAGATAGCGATTCGATCGGTCTGTTCAATGGCCGGTGAAGGCCACTGCAAATCACCTCTTTCACTTCGGGGTTTGACACCACCGCCAGAACGGTATAAAAATCGCCTGACAAATCCACCAGGCGATTGCGCGCCTACGTCTTCCTAAGCTATTAAGTTCTTTTGAACAAGGGGTGTCATGGCGATCAAGAAATCCGAACTCTACTCCTCCCTCTGGCAAAGCTGCGACGAACTGCGCGGCGGCATGGACGCCAGCCAATACAAGGACTACATCCTCGTCCTGCTCTTCATCAAGTACATCAGCGACAAATACGCGGGCGTTCCCCATCTGGTCTTCATCCGCTGCACGAAAAACCGTCTGACCTTCACGCCCATTAGCGGCTCCCATTTGGCGATCAGGGGACGCAGCACCTTCTTGAGCTGCTCGCGATACCATTCCTCCACCGCAGCCCGCCTCTTCCCCTCGTCGGCCCCGGGACGCACCTGCAAGAGCATCCGGCGGTGCTTCAACGCCACGGAAGGAGCTTGCTCGCCCTCCGAGATCGCCAGCAGATAACGCCTGCCCCAGAGGTAATGGCTTTCGCGGTCGAGATAATCGCGCGGCGTTTCGCGTTCCTGTCCCTTTAGTTTCTTTTGCTGCTCCTTGATCCAGCCCAGCTTGGAAATGGCGAAGACGCGGATTGTGTCAAGGCTCATATGCGCCGGCGCCGAAATTCGCACCCTGCCCGTCGGGGGATAGACGCTCAGATGGATATTTTTAATGTCCTTTAACGTCACATCCACAGCGATGTCGCCCAACTTGAGCTTCGCGACCATCAGTATTCCTTCTGCTGCTTGATGATGCGAAAGATCCGCTCCACCTCGGCTTCGTCCTGCAATTCTTGATATAGGGCGGCCCTGATGACCTGTTCGCGGGTATGCACCCCCCGCCACGCGTCGTGACGTACTTTCATCACCTGCTCACTGATCTTGAGCGCCAGCCCCTCGTCCTGGCCCAGGTTGTTGTAAAGGGCGCGCTTTCCCGGCGTGTCCAGCTTTGCCGGGGTCTCTTCCGCCTGACCGGCCTCCACCCTTTTGGCCAGTTCGGCGATGCGTTTCAGGTATTCCTCATACTTGTCAGCCTGTTCCTTGCGAAACTTGATGATTTCGTCCAGCAGGGCCGACATCTTCTCGTAGTAGGCCGGGTCGTTCAGGTGCTCCTTGATGATCTTGCTGCGGACGTTGTTCTCGATCGTCTCGGCAATGGCGTTTCTGTTGCCCTTCAGCCCGCCGAGCTGCGAGTTGACGGCATCGGCGATGCCGGTCTTCACGATCAAATCCAGCAGGCTCATGTTGTCGAAGGGGGAAATCTTCCGCGGCTCGTCGGCCTCGATGTAGGTGTCGATGAGGTGGCGCATGTCGGCCTCGTAGGCCTTCAGATCCAGGCTTTCGCCGCTCGCTTTGCGGACGATCTCACGGACATCCAGGTAGTGGTCGAGCTGCTGCTTGATGCGGCTGATGTCTGCATCACCATAACCGGCCGGTTGCAGTTCGTCGGCGATGTTGGCATAGGCGCGCACGAGGGCCACGGTCGCCTTGTAGAGGGCGGCCCGTTGCGGTTCTCGCTCCTTGAGGTCTGCCGAGATCTCCGTGTTGCCGCAGAAGTAGTGGATGTGTTCCAGTTCGCCCTTGGGCGGCTCCACCGGCTCGCAGAGCAGGGTAATGGCCTCCAGTGCATTGTCGAGCCGTTCCTTGCCCTTCTTGAGCCGGTCCTGGAGCATCACCTCCGGAGCTACGCCCCCGGCGCTGTGGTCCAGTTCGGAGGTGTAGACAGCGATGGCGTTCTCGACCTTCTTGAAGAGGTCCTTGTAGTCCACGATGTAGCCGAACTCCTTGTCGTCGCCGTCCAGCCGGTTGACCCGGCAGATCGCCTGGAACAGGCCGTGGTCCTGCATGGACTTGTCGATGTAGAGGTAGGTGCAGGGCGGCGCGTCGAAACCGGTGAGGAGCTTGTCCACCACCACGAGGAGCTGCATGTTAGCGGGTTCCTTGGTAAAGAGGGACTTGGCCCGTTCCTCGTAGGCCTCCGTCTTGGTCATGCCCGGCTTGGCGTCGACCTCTTTGAGGAGTTCGGTGTAGGTGTTGTAGATGAACTCCTTGTCCGTCTCCGTGTGCGCGCCGGTCTCCTCCAGCGTGATGTCCCCGGCCTGCGGATTGTAGGAGGTCACGACCGCGCAGCGGCCCTTGAAGGGGGTCTTCCGGAACAGGACAAAATATTTGCAGGCCTCGTAGATGCTGGAGGCCACCAGGATGGCGTTGCCCCGTTCATTGGCAAGGCGGGGCTTCACGCTGAAGTCGAAGATGATGTCGCTCACCACCCGGTCCATGCGGGACTTGGAGCTGAGCACGTGCTGCATCGTGCCCCAGCGATTCTTCAGTTCGTCCTTTTGCCAGTCGTTGAGCCCCTTGGTCTTGGCCTCGAACCAGGCGTCGATCTTCTCCCCGGAGCCCAGGTGCTGGTCGATGTCCCGCGCCTCATAGATCAGATCGAGCACCACACCGTCCTCGACGCCTTCGCTGAACTTATAGGTGTGGATGTAGCCGCCGAAGACCTCCAGGCTGGTTTGTTTGTCCTCTTTGAGCAGCGGCGTCCCGGTAAAGCCGATGAAGACCGCGTTGGGCATCATCGCTTTCATCACGCGGTGGAGCTTGCCGCTCTGGGTGCGGTGACATTCGTCCACGAAAACGAAGATCTCACCCACGGTCTGGCTGGGTTTGGCCTCCAAGTCCTTGATGAACTGATCGAAGTCGTCCACGTCCTTCCGGCCGAACTTGTGGATCAGCGAACAGAGCAGGCGCGGCTTGGCCTGGCCGAGCTGGCTGAGCAGCTCGCGGCCTCTCCCGGTGCGCTTGATCGCCTCGCCCGCCTCGGTGAAGACCCGCTCGATTTGTTTGTCCAACTCGTCGCGGTCGGTGATGATGGCCACGCGGGCGTTGGGGTTGTTCTCCAGAATCCACTTGGCCAGAAGCACCATGACGATGCTCTTGCCGCTCCCCTGGGTGTGCCAGATGATACCGCTCTTGTGGTCGCGCACATGCTGCTGGGCCGCTTTGATCCCGAAATACTGGTGCACCCGCGGCAGCTTCTTGATGCCCCCGTCGAAAAGGACGAAGTCGTGCATCAGCTCGATAAGGCGGTTCTTTTCGCACATTTTGAGGAGGTACTTGTCCAGCTTGAAGCGGCTGTTGTCCTCCTCCTCTTCCTTCCATTTCAGAAAATACTTCTCCGGCGTGCCGATGGCGCCGTATTGCAGGCCCTCGGAGTCGTTTCCGGCAAAGATGAATTGCACGGTGCTGAAGAACCACGCGTTGAACTCGGGCTGCTGGTTGGAGAGGCTCTGGCGGATGCCGTCGCCGATGCTGACCCGGCTGTTCTTGATCTCCAGCACGGCGATCGCGATGCCGTTGACATAGAGCACGAGGTCGGGCCGCCGCTCATGGTTGCCGCGCAGGGTGACCTCCTCGGCAACGGCGAAGTCGTTCTTCTCCGGCTTCTGCCAATTGATGAGGTGGACGGTCTCCGTCACCTTGCCCGCCTCGATCTTCACCGGAACCCCGTAACGCAGCAGGTTGTAGACGGCCTGGTTGTTCCCGTAGAGGCCGCGGTGGTGATCGTCCGCCTCGGCGCGCAGCTTGAAGAGGGCGCTGCCGATCTGGCCCGGGCCGTAACCACATTTTATCAGGCAGGTGGTCAGCAGCCCCTCCTCGATGTTGCTGTTGGCCTCCCGGTCCGTCCAGTCGCCGAGGAAGCGGTAGCCCAACTCGTCGCGGAAGAGGGCGATGACCCGGTCCTGCGTGGCGCGTTCGGGTTTACCGATATCGCTCATCTCAGTATCTCCCAATGACCGCCTTTGGTCGGGCCGACGTGCCGAATCCTCCCGGCAGACTTCATCTTCTCCAGGTGATACTTGATGCCGTCGCTGCTGATGCCGATCCTGGCGGCCATGTCCCGGCGGGTGATGGAAGGCTGGGCTCTCAACTGCGCGAGGATCTTTTCTTGGGTAGTTTCTTGGGTAGTTTCTTGGGTAGTTCCCCCGGTTCCCTCCCCTGCGCCGGGCTCAAAAGCCGTGAAAGGAAAGACCACCCACAAGCCCGTGTGTTCATACCTCACCTCCGGCGCGGGCGTGTCAGCCTCCAGGCAGGCTTCGAGGATGCGTTCAAAGCCGCGTCCCCAAGCCTCGATCATCCCTGCCCGGAAGAATACATTGGCGACATCCGGGTTGAAGGGGATGGAGGCATGCTTGCCCAGCAGTTTTTCAACCGTCCAATCCGGCGGAAGCTCGCCGGGGTTCCAGAGCATCAGTTTGTCGGGATAGACGCTGATCTGGATGGGCGTGCCACAGGTGTAGTCCTTGTGGATCACGGCATTGAGAACCGCTTCGCGCAAGGCGGCCATGGGCAGCGGCCAGGTTTCGATGCGTTGAAGCCCTTCGTAGCTGATCCAGGCTCTCAGGTATTTGGCCTTCAAGACCTCGATGGTCTGATTCACCTGGGCGATCAGATCGCCCTGCACCTCATCCTGGTACCGCAAATCCACGTTGTTTTCGAAATAGCCGATCTTCACGTATGCGCCGGTAAAAAAATGCTCCGGCTCCGGGTGAAACATCAGGACAGCGGCATGGGTGAGGTAATGGCCTTCGACAAGGTGCAGCTTCTCCAGGAGCGCCTGATTGGGCTCATCCAGCACAGATTCGGGCAAGCGTTGGCTTTTAAGGGCCAGCCTGCGGAATGTTTTCAGCGCTTTGCTGTCCAGGTCGGCCGGCCGCACGCCCGGCAGCGGCACCCCATCCCAGGTTCGTCCATGCTTGCGCAACAGGAAACGGTCCAGGGCCGCGCCTTTCAGAAGCTGATTGGTGCTGCCGCTCCGGTAGTAATACTCGCCCCGGTAATGCCACCGCCTGATCAATTAAGCGAATCTTGCCGGTCAGCAGTTCCTGCATCATGCCCTGTTTTATCTGCCGGGCCTTCCCCAGCTTTGCCTCCAACGCGGCAAGCTGCAATCCCATCGCAGGGAGCATCCGCCTCAATACCGATCTCGCCAAGAAACCGCGCGAATGCCTGGAATACATCGTGGTTCATGAGATGATCCATCTGCGGGAGCCGACGCACAGCGCCCGGTTCGTCGCGCTGATGGATCAATTCCTGCCGAAATGGCAGTTCTATCGTGGTCAGTTGAATCGACTGCCGGTCAGCCACGAAGACTGGGCTTACTGAAAAGGAAGCAAAACGGAGAGTTGTGTTTGTCCGGCTGTGGAGTCAATACATCCGGCTCAGCTCCCACCCCTTGTGATATCGCTGGAAGCCGAATTCCTTGAGCGCTTGTCCGTACTCGCTCTCCAGGGCCGGTTTGCCGTTGATCGTCTCCACGGAAAGGATCTTCTCGGGGAGGAACTCCCGGCCGAGGAGGACCTTCGCAAAGCGGAGGCATTCCAGGAGGCGCGGATTGTCCGGCGGCAAAAAGAAATCCAGGACCCGGCCGTTCCGGCGCGAGACCAGGGCGAGCCGCTTGCCGCAATAGACGAGGTGCGACGAGGGAATGCGGGTGGGGAGGCCGTTCCGGAGCGCCTCGGAGCGGACGCCGCAGAGGGAGGCGGGGTCGGTCGCGTTCATCCCGTAGATCGCCTCCTCCGGCAGGGGGTCGTTCAGGAAGCGGAACGCCTCGTGGGAGATGAACTGGGCCCCGGGGATCCCCTCGAAGAAGTGGCCCGAGAGGATCTCGCCCGAAAGCTCCATGAGCCGCAGAGCCCGGAAGACCGCCCCCCACTGGAGCGGCGGCAGCTCGTAGGCGAGAAGCTCCCGGAAGAGGAGCCCGTAGCGGCTAAGCAGCTGGCGGACCCGGTCCCTGGCCAGCTCCGTCTCTTCGACCGGGTCATGCTCTGCGCCTTCCGGCCCGATCGCATGCCAGTTGCCGGCCAGGGGCCGCGTCGCGGCCCAGCGGTTGTACCCCGAGCGGGACGGCCGGCCCCGCCCCGGCAGCGGGGTGAAGGGGGCGAACTCCGTCATGATCCCCTGGCGCAGGGCCGCGAAGGCGTCGTTGGTCACCCTGCCCTGCCAGGCGAGCTCCCAGATCCGCTTCGTGGCGGCGGCGCTGTCCAGCTTCGCATGGCGGGCGATGTCGAAGAGGCTGTAACGGCCGAACCGCCCGGGCATCAGGCCGGCGAGCCCGTCCGGCGCGGGCTCTCCGCCCGGTTCCGGGGCGCCCGTCCCTGCGCCGCCCTGCCCGGCCCGGAAGAGCTCCAGGTCTTCGGCAAAGGCGAAGCTGATCCGCTCTTTCCCGCAGCCGAACCACATGAGCTCGCTCGTGGCCATCAGGGTGTCCAGCCAGGCGCCATAGTAGGGCGAAAGCCGCGCCGGCAGGAGGTGCTCCTCCCAGGCTGCGGCCGGGGCCGGGAATCCGAAGAGCTGTTCGAGCCGCCCCTTGAGGTCGTCGGGCGAATCGCCGGGCGTGGCGATCCCCTGCCAGGCGGCGAGATAGAGGGGGAGCGCCTCGGCCGGGAGGGCCCTGAACGCAGGTCGCCTGGCCTTGCGGGCCATCCGGAGGAGGATCTCCAGGTTTTCCCGGTCGCACACCTCGACCTCTGGTGCGTCCTGCGTCAGGAGATCGAGGATCACCTCCTGCGATTCGGCCAGGTCCGCGAGCGTTTCGTCGAGCCGGGTTTCGTCCGGGCCCAGGGCCTCCGCGATGGAGGATTTCGGGACCGGGCCGTAGAAGGCAAGCCAGCGGCGGAGAAAGTCGGCGAAGTCGTACTCGTCCTCCGCTTCCGAGGTGAGAAGGGCATCGCTGCCTGGATCCTGGATTCCGGCACCTGACCCGGACTCCGATCCGGGGTCCGCCGGATTGACGGTCTTGTCATAGGGCGTCGCCGGAGCAACGGCTGAGGTCGAAAGGGCGGCCGTGGCGCCCAAGGGCTTGCCGGAGAGGATCTCCCTTGGCCGAAGCCTTTTGGGAGTGGCTCCGAAGACCGCGGCGAGCCGGCCGAGGTTTTCCAGGGCGCAGACCCCGTCCGCGGCGGCGCCGGGGAGCCGGACCCGCGCAATCTTCGTCCGCACCCCGGCCCCGGCCTCGGCGGCCGCAACCTCCCCGTCGCGATCGATCGCCGCGCAGAGCGCCTCCCACTCGCACCAGGGAATGAAGAGCCGCTCCCGGCTCCAGTCGAGGAGCTCCTCTCCAGACCGTGGGGCGTAGCCCGGGGCCGTCCGCTGGACCCGGGCCGCAAGCTGCGCCACGAGCTCCGCGGGAATCCGCGGCCTGAGCTGGCCGGAAAGCGCGGCCTCCCGGATCAACTCCTCGCCGAGGCCCGAGGTCTTCCCCGCAGCGGGCGTGTCGTCTGCGTACATGTGGGTGTTGGTCTGCTTCCAGATCAGGCCGTCGCAGAATGGGGAAGCCGCGGTCGTCGTCGTTTCGGTGACCCGGATCCGGCCATCGCGCACCTCGTCCAAGAGCCCCTTCAAGTGGTCCAGGTCGAACTCGTCCTTCAGGCAGTCCCGCCAGGTCTCCAGCAGGATCGGAAAATCGGGGTAGGGGAGGACGGCGTCGAGGAGCTTCTTCGAACGGAGGCGGTTCAGCCAGAGCGGCAGGCGCCGCTTGAAATCGCCGCAGGGGAGGAGAAGCGCCCGGCCCGCATTTTCTCGGAACTTCGCCCCGAAAAATCCGCTCGTCTCCAGAATCCGCCGGAGCTGCCGTTCGATCGTCTCCGGAGTGACGAGCGAAAAGAGCTCCTGGGCCGAGAAGTCGTGGGGTAGCATCAGGAGGATCGCGTCGTTGTTGACGAAGGTTTCAAGGTGGTAGCCGTACTTCTCTTGCCAGGCCGCCTGGATGGCGAGGCAAAAGGGCCGGTTGACCCGGCCGCCCCAGAAGGTGTGGAGGACCACCTGCTTGCGGTCCGAGGCGTTTTGCGGGTCGTCGAAGTGCTCGATCAGGAGGTGCCCACGATGGGGGAGCTCCGCCCCGGTTGCTGCCCTCTGCCGGGTCAGGTGGCCGATCAGCTCGTCCGCCGCCGGCCCGTCCAGGAAGCAGTCGCGGCGGAGTTTCTCCGCGAGCGACGGATCGTCGAGGTGGCTGTTCATTTTTTCCAGGAAGAGGAGGATTTTTTCAGAGAAGTGAAAATCGCGGTTCTGCTCCTCGGCTCGCCAAAAGGGGATGATCCCCGGGATCACGTCGACGGGAACCACCTCGACGTCGTTGTGGGTCACCTTCCGGATCCGCCAGACCTGGGTCCCGAGGGTGAAGGTGTCGCCGACTCTCCGCTCCCAGACGAACTCCTCGTCGAGCTCGCCGATCTTGGCGCGGCTCTCTTCGATTCTCAGGTCGTAATAGCCCCGGTTCGGGATGGTCCCGCCGGCCAGGTAGACCAGGCGGAGCGCCCCCTCGCGAGCGTGGACGGTGTTGTCGATCGCATCCAGGAAGAGCCGCGGCTTCAACTCCCGGAGCCGGGTGTCGGCATACCTGCCGGCGAGCATCCGGAGCACCAGGTCGTACTGCCGGCGGGGGACGCGGCGGTAGGGGGCGGACTGCCTGAGGAAGGCATAAAGTGCGTCGATGTCCCACGTCTCGACGCCCGTCATGGCGAGGATCACCTGGGCCAGGACGTCGAGCGGGCCCTCGACGGGGGTCACGGCCTCGATCTCCCGATCGGCCGCGCACCGGGCCAGGACGGCGGCATAGAGAAAATCGTGGCCGTGGGTGGGGAAGAGGCGGCCGCGACTCGTGCCGCCGACGCCGTGGCCGGAGCGCCCGATCCGCTGGATCGCGGCCGAGATGGACGGCGGCGTCTGGATGAGAATGACCTCGTCGAGCTCTCCGATGTCGATCCCGAGTTCCAGTGAACTCGTGGCCACGATGGCCTTAAGCTCACCTTTCTTGAGCCGCTCCTCCACGGCCAG